>CANGGT010000211.1 GCA_947453375.1 Planctomycetaceae bacterium | reverse complement strand
TGTTGGAGCACTGGCTCTTGCGGGCGGCCTCGCGGGCAGCCTGGACGGCGGGAAGGAGCAGGCCGACGAGCGTGCCGATGATCGCGATCACGACCAAAAGCTCGACGAGCGTGAACCCACGCCGGATCGACGGGGAAAAATGACGCATGGGATAATGGCCCAGAGGGTGAGAAAGCCCGAGATTCGGCGGCACGTCCCGCGGGTCGCGGTCGGCACCGCCGTTCTCGTACATGATCTTTCTACGAGCGTCGTGTGAGCGTTCGATGAAGCGAGTGTGAGGATTCGATGAGCGACCCGACCTGGGAGTTCCAGGGGATCGATCGAGTCGGTCCGGTAAGGAATGCTCGCCGAGGACTCAAATCGGGGGCCGAGCCCGCGGAATCGCGAAAAAACCCGCTGTTGGCGGCGTGATGACGTTGGCCATCCGGCCAAACCACCCCCGCCACGAGCCCCCCCAGAGAGCCCCCCCAGAGAGCCATCACTCGGACTGGGGGAGCTCGTAACCTGAGGCTGAGGACCGAGGCGTCGGCTTCGGGAAGGTCACTGGGCCTGGGCGCTCTCGCCGCCGCGCTTCGTGAGCAGGGCCGCGAACGTCCGCAGGTCCATGTCGTCGGCGAGGTACTGGGCCGAGCCGTCGACCATCACCACCATCATCCCACCGGGATGGAAAGAGTAGCCCTCGTTGGCGTTGGTGACGTTGAAGGGACGATCGGCGGGGCCGGCGCCACAGTTGTTTGACGCACAGTAGTTGAGCGTCTTGTAGACGAGCCCGGCCGAGGTCGCGCCGTCGATCGAGAACGGAGCATCGGAATCGGCCCAGCCCACCCCGGAGTCGCTCGGCACGATCTGCGGCGTGGCGGAACTCGTGTCGGCGACGGTCAGCTTCTTCTTACCCCGGTAGACATCGGGCCGGCCGGCGCACTCGACCATCATGATCGTCTTCGAGGTGCCGTCGAGGATCTCGCGGAGCGGCGTGGGGAAGTTCTTCTGGAGAGCCGCCCGCGACCATTCGGGGTTTTTGGCCTTGTTGGGAAGGTCGTAGTAGGGATCGTCGGCGGTGCTCGTGCCGATGACGTTGCTCTTGATGCCGTTCATGCAGTCGTAGTCGGTCTGGCCGAGGGGCTGCGCGACGGTGAAGCCGGGCCGGCCACTCTTGGCCGTTGGGGAATAACTGCTGCCGGAGTTCGTCCGGACCGGGATCGAGAGGAGTTTGTCGCGGCCCGGCGTCGACGGGCAGAGAAACGACGGGATGCTCGTCATCGCCAGGGCGAGATTCGAATCGGACGGGATCCCGAGGACGGGATCGGCAGCCATGCCGCCGTTGCTCGTCGTATCCCACCAGTGTTTCTTCAGGCTGTAACGCGAGGCGACGTTGGCCTCCTCGATGAAGGGAAGGAGGAGCGCCTTGTGGGAGTTCGACGGCAGCGCGGAATCGTTGCCGGAGGAGAGCGTCTCGTTCTGGTCGTAGAGCGACGCCGGAAAGCCCTTCTTCGCGCTCAGGTAATTCTGGAAGCCGAGGCCGAGCTGACGGAGATTGTTGCCGCACTGGGCGCGGCGGGCGGCCTCACGGGCAGCCTGGACGGCGGGGAGGAGCAGGCCGACGAGCGTGCCGATGATCGCGATCACGACGAGCAGCTCGACGAGCGTAAACGCCGTAGGCCGGCGGGAACCGGACTGCGTCGCGGCAGACGTGTTGGTTGCGGAGGAAGTCATGGGCGGGCCCTTAGATGAGGGAGTGGGGCAGGATCGGTCCTCGAACAGGAGTTTTTTACGAGCTCACTGTCAGTGGAACTTGAGGATTGCGTGAGAAGTCGATGAGGGAGTCGCGTTCACGGCGATCGCCGACGCTCACGGGGGCTCGCTCATCGGACGCTCACGGTTTCTTCATCCCCCGCTCATTCCCCTCCGTTATTTTCATGACCTTTCCGCACCGCTCCTCGAGGTGGTCAATCGTGGAACGAGCTTCGAGCGTCATGTTGATCCATGCGAAGGATCATCCGGTGCTCCGCGATGCCGTCGCCTGGCACTTGACGGAGGTTCGCTACGCCCTCCCGCGGCGCGGCGACGCGCGGGTCGTTCTCGGGATCCACCGCGGCGAGGAATCGCTCCAACTGCGCTTCGAGGGAGTTGACGATTTCTCGGTCACATCCGGGTTTCCCGAGTCGCCGGCTTCCGACGATCAGGTCAGGGTGAGGATTCTCGACGTGACGCACCTCCAGTGGGACGGCGTCACGGTTCGGGTCGAGTCGTCCTGTGGCGGCCTTGCGTTCTGGGCCCGCTCGGTGCGGATCGGCGAAGGCCTGTCGGCCACGAAACGCCGAGCCCACCGGGCCTGACGCGGCGCCTGCGGAGCGTTCATTCCGCCGTCGGGTCGAACCGGACGATCCAGAGGCAAGTGCGCCGGATCGATGGATCGGCAGGCGCCGCCCCCGCAGCATCCATGTCGAAATCGTTGTCGTTGACGATCGCGACCATTCCCGGGGCGAGGAGCGCGAGCCCCTCGAACTTGAGATCGGAGAGCTTTGCAGGGGCCCCGGCGGCTCCATGATTGAGCTCAGCATTGAAGACCGAGGCGAGTGGGGCGAGATCGGCGACGAGTCGCTTTGAGACAGTCGCGATCGTTTTTGCGGCGGGGCGAGCCACCGGCCCGAGCTTGACTTCATAGAGCCGGCTGGCGGTCGCCGACTGCTCGAGGACGAGGAGCGTGTCGTTGCTGGTGGCGGCGAGTGCCGAGATCTTGCCGTCGGCAGCGACAAGGTCGCTCACAGCCTCGTCTGGCTCGCCCATCCGGTAGCGGTACTCGGCGAGAGGTAGGCCTGAAGCCGGATCGAGGACGAGGAGCGGGATATCGACCTTCGCCTCTTCCGCGGCCCCGTCCTCCTGCTCCGGCGGGCTCTGGAGCATCGTGAACAGCCGCGAGCCATCCGGCGACCGCGCGAGCCCCTCGAAGCCGCGGTTGTCGGCGCGCCGCAGACACACCTCCGGCAGTGCCTCGACGACCTCGCAGCCGGCCCGCTGGCCCTCGCCATCCCCGAGCACCGCCCCGGTCGGCACGATCCGGCGCACCATCCGCCCGTCGGCCGCGAGGCGAAGCAGCGAAGGGACATATTCCTCGGCGATCCAGAAGCCACCGTCATCGGCCGGCGCGAGCCCTTCGGTGTCGAGGCCGTCGGGATCGACCGGGAGTGGCAGCGCCGTGGCGGGATCGACCATCGGCTTCGACCGGGGCGGGGCCACGGCCGGGCGGCCGGACGTCGGGCCACCGTCGGCGGTGGCGATCGGCTTCACGTCCACGACGCGGAGCGTCCCGGGCTTGCCGGCGGCGGCAGGCGCTTCGAGGGCGAGCTTCACCAGGAGCGGTTGGAACGTGGGGACGGGGAGCGTCCGCAAGGGTTTGGCGGGGCTGCCGTCGCTGGAAGGCTTCTCCACAAAGCCGTTGGGGCCACGGTCGGTGATCCCCCAGAGATGAATCGTGCCATCGGCCGCGGTCTCGGCATGGAAAAGGTCGCTGATGCCGCCGAGACGGAAATCGAGGTCGCGCGAAGCCGTGGAAGCGCCAGGCGGGAGCGGCAGAGGCGCCGCCTCGAGGACGTACATCGATTCGATCGTCGCTACGGCCAAGACGGGATCGCTTGGCTGCGACCCCATCGACGATGGGATCGCGCCGGCAATCGGGAGCGCGAGACCTGCTGCCGCCCAGAGCAAGCTGACCACGCAGGGATGGAGTCGGTGATCGGTCATGTGAGGGCGATATCCCGAGGGACGTGGCAGGGGGCGCGGTTGGATACCGGCCGCCCCCTCATCATTGCGACGGTTTGTGAACCTGTGATGAGCACCGCGCCCCCCCCTCTCCAACAAAGAAACCGCCGGCGTCGTGGCCGGCGGTTCCTCCGCTTTCGTATGGCGTCCGATCTGACCGGGTGCCGGCTACGGGAGTGTGATCGAAAGCGGGCTCGACCCCACGGTCACCCGCCGGTCGAGGCTTCCTTGCTGATACTCCTCGGCGACCTTGGCCAACGCCTTGTCGGCGTCGTCGGCCTTCGCCGACTTGACGAAAAACCAAGCGTAAGCCCCGGCGATAGCTTCGCCGGAAAACGTGCCGTCGGCAGCGACCTCGAACGACGTCATGTGGCCGCTCACCGTCGGCTGGAGCATGAGCAGGACGTCGCCGACGGGACTGCCGTCGGCACGCGCGACCTTGCCCTGGACGGGCATGGCCTCCGGGAGCTTCGTACCCCCCGACGAGCAACCGATCATCATCAACACCGACCACGCGACCATCCGCATATCAGGGCGACGCATCGAGCCATCTCCGGGGTTTGTTGGTGGGGGGGAATTGCGGCGGACGGTCGCCGGTGGGGGCGTCTTGCTCGCCCCCACCGGACGCATCCGCTCTCACGACCATCCCGGGTCGTTTCAGTCAAGGGTCACGTTCTGGCCGTCGCTGCTACCGACGAGCCACTTGACGATCACGCCGTCAATGTCGTCGTTGATGTAGCGGACGGAGCCGTCGCCGAAGGTCGAATTGACGCCCCCGGCATGAAACGCGAACGGCTCGTCGTTCGGGCCGCAGTTGTTGATCGACCAGAGGCACTCGGCAGGCCCGCCGATCGGCGTCTTGTTGTTATTGATCTTCGCCAGACGCGATCCGAGGGAGTTGCTCGGTCCGGAGTAGCCGTTGGCCACGGCATCGGGATCAGCCCAAGCGAACACGCGTCGGCCTCCCATCGTGCCAGGCAGTGCGGTGCCGTAGGGCACGGGGTCGGCCGGGCTCGAGACCGGGCTGACGCGCGACGACAACGCCCCGAACTTCGCCACCGAAGGATGAGCGCGGCCGGCGTCCTCGATCCACAGGAACGTCTTGCTCGTGCCGTCGGTGATCTGGCCCATGCCGACACCCTCACACGACAGCATCGGCGCGACGACCTGCGCGAGCCACGCCGCCGAACCGGCTGACGGCGTCCGCATGCCATACGTGGCAGAGCCAGGGGCGGTGTCGACGTCCGAGAGGGCAAAGACCATGTAGTCGACCCCACCGTAGCCATGGACCGGGTCACGGTCGCCGACCGGCGTCGACGGACAGATGAACGTCTCGATTTTCGTCTTCGCCGCCACCTGACCGGACGGAAAGGCGGGATCGTCGTAGGCACGCCCCTTGGCCTTCTTGTGCAAAAGACCGCCCGATGGCGTGGTGAAGTTGCCGGTGGCGTTCACCGTGGCGCCGTAGGCCGCCACGGGGTTGGCGGTGACGTCGAACTGGTTGTAGACGTTCGACTGCTCGATGTAGGGAAGGATCAACGTGGCGATGGAGTGGATGTTGTAGGTCGTGGAACTCGAGCCGGTCGAGTCGCACTGGCCCGGGGACGGGAGCTTTCGAGTCGCCGACTCGAAGTTGATGACACCCAAGCCCAGCTGTTTCATGTTGTTCTGGCACTGACTGCGCCGGGCGGCCTCGCGGGCAGCCTGAACGGCGGGGAGGAGGAGGCCGACGAGCGTGCCGATGATGGCGATCACGACGAGGAGCTCAACGAGCGTGAAGGCATGCCGCTGATGCGGACGGTTGATTCCCATGACGGTTTCCTGGATGACGGATGAGACCGGGCGCGAAGAATGGTCAACGCCCGAAAACAATAAGCCGGGAAGGTCATCGGAAAACCCATCTTTTCTCGCTCGATTCCATCGAAAAGGAAATGCCGAAACACATCAAAAAGAAATATGATTGTCATCTCACCCACATCGCGATGTGGCGCACACGCAGACGTTGCAGGCATGTTCCGATGACACAATAAAAAAGCCCCCCTGGCCTTGCGGCCAGGGGGGCTCTCGTCAGGAGCGGATGGTGGAGGGCGTTCCTCTCAGAATGCCGACCACCCTTTGGGGGCTTGCCGTACGATCAGCCGCCGTAGGGGAGGGGAGCTTCACCGTCGGCGGGATCGGAGAGCTGGCGGAGGACCTGGACGTCGAGGTCATCACCGAACCAGGAGACGCTGCCGTCGGCGAGACCGCCGAAGCAACCGCCACCGGAGTGGAGGCTGAAGGGCTCGTCGTTGGGGCCGCAGTTGTTGGCCGACCAGAGGCAGGTGGCGGCCGATCCGCCGATGGGCTGCTTGGTGTTGTTGATGATGGAGGTCGTCCGGGGGACGAGCGATTCCTGCCACGGGGCGCCGGAGACACCGCTGGCGTTGTCGGGATCGGCCCAACGGTTGGGGCAGGTTCCGATCGGGGTGCCCTCACCGGTGGGCATGTCGGGGCTGGTGCCGTCGACCCAGTTGACGTCGCCCGAGGCGATCACCGTCGACGTGCCGCCGCTGGTGCGGACCCAGATGGTGTTGCCGCCGATGACCGGAGCACGCTTGCCGCCGTTCTGCATGTTGCGGCCGGCATCCTCGAAGAAGATGACCGTCTTGCTCGTGCCGTCGGTGGCGGACGACTGCTTCGTCGACTGGTCGTAGGAGAGGAGACCCTGCTTGTAGGACTGCATGTTCGTGCCCGACCACTTCTTGCGGGTGCCGTCGACCGGGCTGAAGTCGGTGTAGGCGACGGGCATGTAGTGGGTCTGGCCGTAGAACTTGAACGCAGCACCTGCGGCGACGGCGGCGGAGTTCGTCCCGCCGTACTCGTCCTTGGTGAGACCGTTGGAGGGGCAAAGGAAGGTGTTGATCAACGAGGCAGCGGCCAACTGGTTCGCGGGCGACCAGTAGGGCTGCTTGAGGTTCATCTGGTTGGCGATGTTCTGCTGCTCGATGTAGGCGAGGATCTGGGTGAAGAACGAGTTGACGTTCATCGCGTCGAGGCCGGCACCGACCTTCCCCTCACCGCTTGTGGGGTAACGACGGGTGGCCGACTCGTAGTTGAGGTTGCCAAGCGAGATCTGCTTGACGTTGTTGGAGCACTGGCTCTTGCGGGCGGCCTCGCGGGCAGCCTGGACGGCGGGAAGGAGCAGGCCGACGAGCGTGCCGATGATCGCGATCACGACCAAAAGCTCGACGAGCGTGAACCCACGCCG
>CANGGT010000210.1 GCA_947453375.1 Planctomycetaceae bacterium | reverse complement strand
GGCGGGGCGGGATCGTCGCCGGCGGCCCCGGCGGTGCTGACGGCGATCGCGAGCGTCGCCAGGAAGGTCGCCCGGAAAGCTGAAAGAAGGGAGGCCACCACACCGCAGGCCGGGGGCCTCCGCCGTGGGCCCGGGGGGCGGCGGCGCCCGGTGATGGGAAGGATCAACGCCGCGGAATCGCCGGAGTGCGTCATCGGAGGAGTGCCCGTGGAATGCAGGGTGGTCGCTCCGTTACGATACCGCGCCTCACCCGGCGGTACGACGTCGGCGGGCCGCTCCTCCGGCTCCGGTCGCGATGCGCTGCCGGGGGAAGGATGACGGGAACGGATCAGCAAGACACTCGACGCTCGGGGAATGCCATGGCAAGCGGTGGGAAGACAAAGCGGAAACGGGCTCGGGCAGCGGATGGCGAGCGGGGGCAGGAGAGGGACGCCGCCAGCCAAGACTCGCAGCCGCAGGCCGTGGCGATCCACACGCCGACCGATGCCGAGCAGGAGCGGGACGACCGCAATGGCGTGCGGCGCGTTGGACGCCGCGAGGTGGCGGCGCATGTCTCGCGGATTGCCGCAGCGCTCCGCCCGCGCGATGCCACGGAAGTCTCGCTCCTCGAGGAGCTCGCAAAAGATGTGGCTGCCGGCCGCCGTGGCGGCAAGGGGACCGACGCGGTGGCGGCCGCGGTGGCCCGCTGCCTCGATGAGGCAGCGCTCGGCCCCGATGCCGCCGGACGCTGGGCGCTCGACGAGGGAGTTGCCTGGAGCCTTGCCTGGCTGCTGCGCTCGAAGCGTCCCGGAGCGGCCGGGCTCGTCGAGCGGCTCGCGGCCGAAGGAGGAGCGGCTGCCGGAGCCCTGAGCGGCGGGGATCTCACCGCGGCGCCGCTGCTGTTCACGCTTCTTGGGCTCTTCTCCGGCTTCCCGGGGGAAACGCAGATCGGGGACGCCGGGAGGATCCTCGCCACCGATCTCGCCACGATGACGTCGGCTGAAGGTGCGCCGAGAGGCGGGCCGGCAGTGGACTTCATCGCGCGCGTCTTGGTGTGGACCCGCGCCCGGGAGGCGGCGGAGTCGAGCGGATTCGGCTTTCCGTGGGATGACGCCACCGAGGCCCGCTGGAAGGGGAGCTGCGTTGCGGCCCTCCGCCTCCTCGGCGACCGGGGCCGCGTGCCGGGCCGCGGTGGCCCTGAAGCCCTCGATGCCTCCCCGCTCCTGGCGATTCTCGCGGCGGCAGACAGCCAGCCGCTCTGCCGCGCGGCAGCGGCCGTGAAGGGGCATCGGCATGCCCCGCCGACGGGCAAGACGATTCCCCGCGACAGCGCCTCCGAGGGAGACTCGGTGGCGGTGCTCCGCACCGACTGGGGACGGGGAGCCGTCCGGCTCCTCCTCGACTTCAGTTCCCAACGCCACCACCTCGAGATCGCCCTCGGCGACCGGCTCGTCGTCAGCGGCGAGTGGGGCTGGTCGGTGGAGGCCGACGGCGTTCCGCTGCTCCCCACGGGGCCATGGACGGTCTGCTGCTTCGAGTCGGACGCCAAAGCGTCGTTCCTCGAGATCGTCGCGCCGCTTCCCGGAGGCCTCCAAGCGGAGCGGCAGATCGTCCTCTTGCCGCGCGATCGGGTCCTCGTCCTCACCGATTCGATCACCGACGCCGGCGCCTGCCTCCCCGCCTCGTGGCGGCCCGACCGGATCGCCTACCGCAGCCATCTCCCCCTTGCCGAGGCCGGAGCGAGCCGCGATGCGGAGACCCGCGAACTCCGCCTCCGCGTCGGCGACCGGCAGACGTGGCGCGTCCTCCCGCTGGCCTTGCCCGAGTGGCGGGCTGCCACTGCGGCCGGCGCCCTCGACGAGGATGGGGATGTGCTCCGGCTGCGCGGCGATGGCGAGGGGGGGCGGTTCTCCTTTCCTGTGTGGTTCGATCTCGATCCCGACAGGGCCGACCTCCCTCTCACCTGGCGTTCGCTCTCGGTCGCCGATCAACGGCAAAACCTCAAGCGGCACGAGGCGGTCGGCTTCCGGGTCCAGGTCGGACTCGAGCAATGGCTCCTCTACCGGGCCCTCGACACGCCCCGCAACCGCACGCTCCTCGGCTGCAATGTGGCCTGCGAGTTCCTCCTCGGGCGGCTGCGCCGCAGCGGCGAGGTGTCGCGGACGCTGGAGATCGAATGACGCCTCCACGGTGGCTCCGATGAGCGTTCCGACCTTTCCCCCGTTCGATCCCGCCACCATGCCCGATCCGCGTCTCCGGGACCAGTGCCGTGGCAACCTGGCCCGCGTCCGGGATGCCGTGGCGGAGGCCTGCCGGCGCGCGGCCCGCGCACAGGAGTCAGTGCGGATCGTCGGGGTGACGAAGTATGTCCCGCCGGCCTGGGCCGCCATGCTTCTCGAGGCCGGCTGCGCTGATTTGGGGGAGAGCCGGCCGCAGAGCCTGTGGGAGCGGGCCGCGGCCTTCGCCGCCTCCGGTGCCCCCTGGTCGGCCGCCCGCTGGCATCTCATCGGCCGCCTGCAACGCAACAAGGTGCGGCGGACGCTGCCGCTTGTGTCACTCATCCACTCGCTCGACAGCCGGCGCCTCCTCGACGAGATCGCGGCCGAGGCGCTCGCGCAGCAGCGTCGAGTGGAGGCGCTCGTCGAGGTCAACCTCGACGGTGATCCCGGCCGGAGCGGCATCGGCCCCGAGGAGGTGGGGGCGCTCCTCGATGCGGCAGCGGGAGGGGCGGTGGAAATCCGCGGGCTGATGGGGATGGCGTCGGCGCCAACACCAGGTGGGCCGACGGGGGAAGATGGCACCGCCCGCCGCCAGTTCGCTCTCCTCCGGGCGCTTCGCGACCGGCACGCGGCCGATCATCCCGGGCTTGTCGAGCTGTCGATGGGGATGAGCGGCGACTTCGTCGACGCGATCCTCGAGGGGGCGACGATCGTTCGCATCGGCAGCACCCTCTGGGAGGGGATGGACGAAGAGCCGGTAGCGGCCACCTGATCAGGTGTCCTCGAACCGGACCTCGAGAATCTCCATCCGCATCGTTCCGGCGGGCACGGCAATGGCGACCGTCTCCCCGACCTTCCGGCCGAGAAGCCCCTGGGCCAAGGGACTTGCGACATTGATACGCCCGGCGTCGAAGTCTTCCTCGCCGGCGCCCACCAAGACATAAATCTCCTCGTCGCCGAACTTCAGATCCTTGACGACGACGGTGGCGCCGAACACCACCTCGCCGTTGGCCTCTTTCGGCCGTTCGACGATCACGGCGCGGGCGAGCTTGTCGGCGAGCATGTTGATCTTTGCCTGCATCATCCCCTGGCTTTCGCGGGCGCCGTGGTATTCGGCGTTCTCGCTGAGGTCCCCCTCGCTCCGGGCGGCGGCCACCCGCGCGGCGATCTTCGGCATCTCCACCGTGTTCATGTGTTCGACTTCGGCGCGGAGCTTTTCATACCCGGACTGTGTCATGGGGATGCGGTCGGACATCGGATCCTCGGGAAATAAGGAAACGGAACGAGATCGGGGGAATGCGACGGCCAGCTCCGCAGGGGAGGGTCGCCAGCAACGGATTGAACGGCCTGATCAGTCGGACCTGGAGGCGTAGACCATGCGGCCGCAGCTGCGGCAGGGGACGACACGCCCCTGTGACAACTCCGCGACTGCGTTCGGGGGGAGCTGCTGGCAGCATCCCCCGCAGCTCTCGCCATCGAGCTGGGCCATCGCATCGGCCCCCTTGCTCCGCACCATCCGCCTGTACGACTCGCGGGATTCGTTCGGGAGATCCTGCTCGGCCCGCTCAAGATCGGCGGCGATCCGCGCCACTTCCGTGTCGAGGGCGCCACGTTCGGCCTGCACCTTCACCTTCATCTCCTCGAGCGCGGCCTTCGCTGCCGCGAGCTCCGCCTCGATCGGGGCTTGAGTGCCTTTCAGTCCGTCGACGCGCTCGAGGGCCTCGAGGATCTCGTCCTCGAGCACCTTCTTCGCCTCGTCGTCGGCGGCCATTTGCTCGCCGAGGAGTTGGTATTCACGGTTGGTCTTGGCGGCGTTGCGCTTCGCCTCGCAATCCTTGATGCGGGTCTCCATGGAGCGGAGCTGGAGTTGCTTTTGATCGGCGACCAGCCGCGCCTTGCGAATCTCCTCCTGGAGTACGCCCAGCCGGGCCGTGATGGTGTCGGCGTTCCGGCTGCGGGCGTCGATCGCCCGTGGGCCGGCGGCAAGCCGCGACCGCAGATCCTCGAGTTGACGATGCATGCGGTGCAGGGTGCGCACGGCATCGGCGGTGACGGCAAGAGCCATGGGAGCCTGAGGGAAGGGAGAGGGAACGGACAAGAGAATGGCAGCTTACCAGACCGCTGCCGGCCATTCATCCGTCGGGCCTGGCCGGAACGGTCTGCCGCGTGACGGTCTGCATGAAAACGAGGGCGGGCCGGCCGTCGGTCGGCTCCCGAGGGAGCAAACCGGAACGGCCGGCCCGCCGAACGAAGCGGATCGGGATGCGGCCGTCAGCCCGGCACGCCGCCGAGGAAGCTCTCGAGCTGCCGCGACCGGACAGGGTGCTGGAGCTTCTTCACCGCCTTGGCCTCGATCTGCCGGACGCGCTCGCGGGTGACGCGGAAGATCCGCCCCACTTCCTCGAGGGTGTAGGTGTAGCCGTCGGTGAGCCCATAGCGGAGGCGGATGATCTCCCGCTCCCGGAAGGTGAGGGTCTTGAGGAGCGAATCGATGCGGTCCTTGAGAAGGCCGTTGGTGGCCGACTGGGTCGGGCTCTCCGCCGACAGATCCTCGACAAACTCGCTGAAACTCGCGTCTTCGCTCTCCCCTACCGGCCGGTCGAGGCTCATCGGTTGACGCCCCATGTCGAGGACGCGGCGCGCCTCCTCGAGCGGGATCCCGGCAGCCTGCGACATCTCCTCGGTCGTCGGCTCACGGCCGAGCTCGTGGAGGAGCCGCTTGGCGGTGGTGCGGAGCTTGGAGAGGACATCGATCATGTGGACCGGGATGCGGATCGTCCGCGCCTGGTCGGCGATCGCTCGCGTGATCGCCTGCCGGATCCACCACGTGGCGTAGGTCGAGAACTTGAAGCCGCGCCGGTACTCGTACTTATCGACCGCCCGCATCAGCCCCGTGTTCCCCTCCTGGATGAGATCGAGGAAGGAGAGGCCGCGATTGCGGTATTTCTTCGCGATCGAGACCACGAGGCGGAGGTTGGCGGCGGAAAGATTCCGCTTCGCAGCCTCGTATTCGGTCTGGAGCTTTTCGAGCGCCGCTACCCGAGTCCGCAGCGACCGGGGGCTCTCGAGGGTCGAGAGCATGAGGTCGCGGAGCTCCTTCCGGAGATCGGCCCGGTCGTCACGGGAGCCGTGGCCATGGTCGACGAGCCGCAACTCCTGCTGCAGCCGGTCCATCCGAGCCGACATCCCGCGGAGAACTTTGAGGAGCGGCTGAACGCGCCGGGTGCGGAGGCTCAATTCCTCCACGAGCGTCAGCGACTTGGCCCGGTCGCGGCGGAAACGCTGCCGCGCCGTCCGCGCCTCTTCGGCGCTCGTCCGCTTGTTGACGAGGAGGCGGAAGTCGGCCTTGCTCCGCTCGACGAGCCGCGTGAGCGTGGCGAGGTTGTGCGGCATCCGCGACTGGATCTGCTCCTTCGTGAGCCGCTCGGTGAGCGACACCTTGATGGTGCGGTCGAAGGGGAGCTTCCCCTCGTGGACGCGTTGGAGGGTGTCGACGGTCGTCTGCATCGACCACGAACAGCCGAGGATCGCGCGCCGGAACCGCTTCCGGGTGACCTCGATCCGCTTCGCAAGCGAGATCTCCTCCGGCCGAGTCAGGAGGGGGATCTCGGCCATCTGGGCCAAATACATCCGGATCGGATCATTACCGGCATTCGAAGGGGCGGTGGTGATCGCCTCGTCGCGCCGGGGCGCCGGCTTGGCCTTCGCTGCCGGGCCCTTGACAGGCGCCACGACCGGCGCGGGGGGCTCGTCGAGGAGATCGATCCCCTTTTCCTCCAGCGCCACAAGAAGTGCGTCGATCTTCTCCGGGTCGACAGCTTCGTCGGGGAGGTAGGAGTTGACCTGATCGAAGGTCAGATAGCCCTGGGCGCGACCGGTGGCGATGAGCGCCGCCAACTCGTTGTCCTGGGCCGGGGCGGGGGGAGCCGCCTGCAGAGCCTGGAAGGGAAGGATGTCAGGCCCAGCCTCGGCGGAGGCGTCGATCAGGCCGTCGCCGGCCGCGACATCGTCGGGCTTCCCGGGGGTCTGGTCGTGGGGGTGGTTGGTCCCTGCGGACGGAATCTCGGTCATGGGATCCTTCGACACTCGCATCCGGGCAGTCTGCTTCTTCATCGGTGGTCTCCTTCACCATCCTACCGTCACTCGCGTACCGCCCCCCGGCGCTTTCCGGCCGGGGCCGGGATTCGCCGATCGCAGTCAACGAGACGGGCACCTTCACCCATCCTTGGGATCGGTCATGCCCTGAGCTTCCCGCCGCGTGGCGACGAGTTGCTCCAGAAGTTGCGCCTCGGCCTCGGCATCGAGACTCGAGGATTTCAGTGTACGGATGCCTGCGGCCACGTCCCGATCCGCGCGCCGCTGTCGCAGCGCGTCTTCGAGATGGGAAAGGCGGTCGGCGGCCGTGGTCGCGGTGCCCGCATGGACACTCGAATCGACGGCGACAAGGAGGCTGTGGAGCGCCGGATCGGTCAGCTCCAAGAGCAGGCCACCGAGACTGACTTCGCGTCCCTCGGCGTGCATCCGCCGCGCTGTCTCGAGCACGGTGCGGCTGGCGCGGTGTTCGAGATCGTCGGCGGGAATCTCGCGGATCACCAGCCCCGTCGCCTCGGGCACGCCGACAAGGACCTCGAGCACTTCCCGATCCCAGGCGGGAAGGCGGGTCGGCGTGACGGGGGGGACACGTTCGGCGCGGGGGTCGCCATCCCTGTCTGCCGCCGGCATGCGGGCGGAGAAGTCTGCCCGGAGGGCGGAGAGCCGGCCGAGGAGGGCCTCCCGCGACAAGCCGAAACGCCGCGCGAGCCGGCCAAGCACCTGATCCTCGCGC
>CANGGT010000209.1 GCA_947453375.1 Planctomycetaceae bacterium | reverse complement strand
GTGACCAGGGCCTGCGACGAATCGAGTTGGCAATCCTCGATCGCCAGATCCTCCATCCCCTCGAGCCTGCGGACGACGTCGAGCGGGCTCGACTTCGCCGGCGGCGCCGCGTGGCCTGCCGACTCGGCCGTGTCGACCTCCGGCTTCTCCAGCCCGAAGGCGGCATGCGCGGCCTTCACCGCCTTGGCCGCATCGGCCCGGTCGATGAGGACGGAGATCTTGATCTCGCTGGTGGTGATCATGCGAACGTTGATCCCCTCGCGCGACAGCGCCAGGAACATCCGCCCGGCGACACCCTCTTCCCGCGCCATGCCGACGCCGACGACCGAGACCTTCGCCATCGAATCGTCGTGCGATACGCCAGAGGCACCGAGCGCCTTGGCGACGGCCCGGGTGACGTCGAGGGCCTGGGCGAGGTCGTCGGCCGGGACGGTGAAGGAGATGTCGGCGAGGCCGTGCTGGGCGACGTTTTGCACGATCATGTCGACGGCGATCCCCGAGGATGCCAGCGGCGAGAAGAGCTTGTGGTTGCTCCCCGGCTGATCGGGCACCCCTTCGAGCGTGATCCGGGCCTCGTCCTTCGCCAGCGCCACGCCGCTCACGGGGCGGGCCGTGGCCCGGTCGGCAGCGACGATGAGCGTGCCGGGGACATCCTTGAAACTCGAGCGGACGAGCACCGGAACGCCGAATTTCTTGGCAAACTCGATCGACCGCGGATGCATCACGCCGGCACCCAGGCTCGCGAGCTCGAGCATCTCGTCGTAGCTGATCGAGGGGAGGCGACGAGCGGCGGAGAGGATCCGCGGGTCAGTCGTGTAGACGCCGTCGACGTCGGTGTAGATCTCGCAGACGTCGGCCCGGAGGACGGCGGCGAGCGCCACGGCGGTGGTGTCGGAGCCACCGCGGCCGAGGGTCGTGATGTTGCCGTGCTGGTCGATCCCCTGGAAGCCGGCGGCGATCACGATCCGGCCGTCGTCGAGAAGCTTCATGACGTGGTCGGTGGAGATCGACTTGATCCGGGCCTTCGTGTGGGTGCTGTCGGTGCGGATGCCGATCTGAGCGCCGGTGAGGCTCACCGCTTCTTCACCGAGCGATTGGATCGCCATCGCGAACAGGGCCACGCTCACCTGCTCGCCGGTGGAGAGGAGCATGTCCATCTCGCGGGCGCTGGGGCGCTCCGTGATCTGCTTGGCGAGATCGACGAGAACGTCAGTTTGGTGCCCCATGGCACTCACCACGACGACGACCTTGTCGCCCGCCTTGTGCCGGGCCACAGCCTTGCGCGCTGCCGCCACGATCTTCTGCGCGTCGGCCACGCTCGTCCCGCCGAACTTCTGGACCACCAGAGCCATCGAGTCACCGCTCCTTTACATTGATCGCAATGAAAAAGGTGGCAGGCACCATTTTCTCAATCTGGGCTCGTGTTGCCGGAGGACCGAAACAGGAAAATGGTGCCTGCCACCTTTTTCCAGACTCATGCGCTTACCGTGACCTGTCGAGAAACCGTTCCATCAACGTCCAGCCTGGCTCGATCCGCGCCGCTGGATCGCGGGCGACCGCCGCTGCCGCGGCGACCTCGTCGTACGTCCCCCCGCCCCCCTCGATGCCGCTGCCAGCGAGAACGTACGGAACGGCGCCGCGGGAGTGGGTCTTCGTGGCGAGGAACGTGGGATGATCGGGGCAGACGAGCAGCCGCCACTCTGGCAGCGTCGCCATGTGGGCCGCGATCGGCCCCACGACGAGCTCATCGATGCGTTCGAGCGCCCGCACCTTTTCGACCGCGTTTCCCTCGTGGCTCGCCTCGTCGGGCGCCTCGACATGGACGCAGACGAGATCGGCGTGAGCGAGCTCCGCGATCGCCGCCCGCCCCTTGGCGGCGTAGTCGGTGTCGAGATAGCCGGTCGCTCCGGGGACCTCGAGGCGCTTCCAGCCGGCGAGCGCCGCCAGGCCGCGGAGGAGATCGACCGCCGTGATCATCGTTGCTCGTGAGCCGAAGCCAGTGGCGGCATATTTCGTCGCAAACGGCTCCATCCGCGGCGCCCGCCCTGCCCCCCACAGCCAAACGTTCGTGGCGGCGCGCTTGCCAGCGGCGATTCGGGCCGTGTTGACCGGATGACCGGCGAGCCAGCCGGCACTCGCGGCCATGAGATCGGTGAGGAGGCGGCTGCCGGTGCCGCGCGGGAAGGCATCGAAGACCGGCTGATCGACGAGGTCGTGGGGGGGCGTGGCCCGAAGATCGGGGCCGAGAGGTGCTTGTGTCCCGGCGGTGCCCCGGTAGAGGAGAAGATTGCGGTAGCTGACGCCGGGGGTGAACTGCCATCTGGCAAGGTCGGGGAAGTCGGCGGCGAGACCCTCCTGGCAGGCAGCAAGGAGCGCCGTCGCTTCTTCGGTCGACACATGCCCGGCGGTGAAATCCTCCATCACGCCGTCGGCGATCGTGACGAGATTGCAGCGGACGGCCCAGTCATCGGGGGCAAGTTCGATTCCCTTGGCAGCCGCCTCGAGCGGCGCCCGGCCGGTGAAGTAGCGGAGTGGGTCGTAGCCGAGGAGGCTCATGCAGGCCACCTCGGAGCCGGGGGAAAGGCTGTCGGGGACATGGTTGGTGAGCCCGACTCGGCCGCGAGCAGCGACGCTGTCGAGGGCCGGCGTGCGCGCGGCCTGGAACGGCGTTAGCCCTCCGAGCGAAGCCTGAGGAGCGTCGGCGGCCCCGTCGGGAATCACGATCACGTACTTCATCCGCGCTGGCTCCCCGCGAGGTGGTGGGCTGTGGTGGCTTGGCGGTTCATTCGTCGAGCACTCCCAGGCAGACGCTCTTTCCGCGGACGGCATCGCAGCGGTCGATGGAGAGGAGGGCCTCGTGGACGGCGCTCGACGGGCACAAGTGCGTCATGATCACCAGCGCCACGTCCGGCGGAACGCTTGCGGCGGCGGCGGCGGCGCCGGTGGCGATCGGATCGTGCTGGATCACCGAGGCGATCGAGATCCCGTGGTCGCCGAGGATCCCGGTGATCCGCGCGAGGACGCCGGGGCGGTCGGTGACGACGATGCGGAGGAAGTGACGCTCGCTGGCATCGACGCCGGCGAGCTTCGCGGCGGGGGTGTCAGCGGAGAGGAGGCCGGTGGTGCGGAAGGTGATCGCCGTCCTCCCGACGACGGTGTCGATGATGTCGGCGACAACGGCCGAGGCAGTCGGCATCTGCCCCGCCCCGAGCCCGTGGAAGAACATCCGCCCGACGGCGTCGCCGACGATGCTGACGGCGTTGTAAGCGCCGCGCGTCTCGGCGAGGGGCGTGCCGATCTTCACCAGCGCCGGTGCGACTCGCATCGCCAGCCGGCCGTTGCTGCGCCGGGCCACCGCCACGAGGCGGATCCGGTAGCCGAGTTCGGCGGCGTAGCGGATGAGATCGATGTCGACGGTGTCGATGCCGGTCCGTGGGATCTCCTTCCAGGGAACCCAATCGCCGAACGCCAGGTGGGACAGGATTGCGAGCTTCTGCGTGGCATCGGTGCCGTCGACGTCCATCGACGGATCGGCTTCAGCGAAGCCCTTTGCCTGCGCGAGTGCCAGGGCCTCGGCATAGCTCGAGCCATCCTCCTCCATCCGGGTGAGGATGAAGTTGCTCGTGCCGTTGAGGATCCCGCGGATGCTCTCGATCCGGTTGGCGGCGAGGCATTCGCCAATCGCGGCGACGATCGGGATCCCACCGGCGACCGCCGCCTCGAAGGCGATCGAGCGGCCGAGCCGGCGGGCGAGTTCAAACAGTTCCGGGCCGTGTTCGGCGAGGAGCGCCTTGTTGGCGGTGACGACGTCCTTCCCGCTCTCGAGCAGCTCCACCATCATCGAACGGGCCGGCTCGAGGCCGCCGACGAGGAGGGCGGCAAGCGTGATCGAGGGGTCGCGCGAGATCGTGCCGATGTCGGTCGAAATCGGGATCGCCGGGAGCGTGCAGTCGCGTTCCTTGGCCGGATCACGGACGACCGCGGCGGCGACCTCGATCGGTCGGCCGGCGTGCCGGGTGATGTGGTCGGCGGAGTCGACGAGGATGCGGACGACGCCGGAGCCGACGGTGCCGAGCCCGACGAGGCCGATCCGGACCGGCTGGGTCGAGCCATTGTGAGCCATGGGGGGATTGCTCCGGGAAAGGGGAAGCCTCGCAATGTACCGAGCGTAGCTTGGCACGACCAACGACGCCCCCCTGTGCCGGCCGGGGAACGGCCGGGCGGCGGGGGAAGCTGCCGGTCGTGCCGGTCCTGTCGGTGGGGGGGACGGACTGGTGGGGGGACGGAGCGGGTCGCCTGCCAAGGGATCGATGCCGTACAACACACCCTTCCGGTGGCGATCCGGCGGCTGGATGCCCCTTCGCCAACGCTCCCCCCTCTCCCGCCCCTCATCGCCCGCAGGACCCCCGCCACGTGAAAGACTCTGCCCGCGACTTCCTTTTTCACCTTCTCGGCACCCCCAGCCCGTCCGGCTACGAGTGGCCGGTCCAGGCGCTCGTCCGCTCCTATCTGGGCCCGGTCGCCGACACCGTCTCGACCGATTCCCATGGAAACGTCATCGGCGTGAAGAATCCCGGCGCCCCGCTGCGGATGCTCCTCGCCGGGCACTGCGACCAGATCGGCCTCATCGTCCAGTACATCGACGCCGACGGCTATTGCTCGGTGCAGCCGATCGGCGGCTGGGATCCGATGCAGTTGATCGGTTCGCGTGTGGTGGTGTGGGGGGCCGCGGGCCCGGTGCCCGGCGTCATCGCCCGGAAGCCGATCCACCTCCTCACCGAAGAGGAGCGGAAGGTCGTACCGAAGATGAAGGATCTGTGGATCGACGTCGGGGCCCGGGACAAGGCCGATCTCGACGGGGTGATCCGGATCGGCGATTGCGTGACGGTGGAACTGCGTGTTCAGCCGCTCCGCAACAATCTCGTCGCCTCGCCGGCGATGGACGACAAGGTGGGGCTGTGGGTGGTGCTCGAGGCCTTCCGTCGCGCAGTCGAAGCGGGGCCTCTCGCCTGTGCGCTCCATGTCGCCTCGACGGTTCAGGAGGAAATCGGCCTCCGCGGGGCCCAGACGAGCGCTTTCGGCGTCGATCCCCACGTCGCGATTGCCGTCGATGTCACCCACGCCACCGACTGCCCGACGATCGACAAAAAGTCGGAGGGTGAGATCAGCCTCGGCAAGGGGCCGGTCGTTTTTCGGGGGCCAAACATGAACCCCCACGTCGTCGATCGCCTCTTCGCCACGGCGCAGGCCAAGTCGATCCCGTTCCAACTCTCGGCAAGTGGCAGGGCGACCCCCACCGACGCCAATGTCCTGCAAACGACCCGAGCGGGGGTGGCAACGGCGCTCGTGAGCATCCCCAATCGCTACATGCACTCGGCCGTGGAGACGGTGTCGCTCGACGACCTCGATCACGCCGCCGAGCTCCTTGCCGGCTTCATTCGCGGCCTCGAGCCGGGGATCGATTGGAGCCCAGGGGCTCCCCGCGCCTGCTGACCCCGCCCCGCTGCCAAAACGGCAGCGGCGGTGGGCCAAGGCGCCCGGAGGGGATGGAGCGGGGGGAGTAAAACAGCGGGCAAGAGCCCTTTTTGACCAATTTTTTCTCAGGCATCGCGTGACGGCACGCGGGTTGCTTTCCCAGGGGGTGTCCGCTGGCGCTGCTGCCAATTCGGGGCCCCGGCGGACCCCAGCCGTACACCCAGACCGTCTTTCCAGTCTTTCCAGAGGAGATCTGACCCGTGGCCAAGCAAATGGTGTTCGACGACGAAGCCCGCCAGCCGCTGCTCGCCGGCGTCTCGAAGCTCGCCCGCGCCGTGAAGAGCACGCTCGGTCCGCGCGGCCGGAATGCCGTCCTCGACAAGGGTTGGGGCTCTCCCAAGGTCACCAAGGACGGCGTCACCGTCGCCGAGGACATCGACCTCGAGGATCCCTACGAAAATCTCGGCGCCCAGCTCGTCAAGGAAGCGGCCAGCAAGACCAACGACGTCGCCGGTGACGGCACGACGACGGCCACCGTCCTCGCCGAGGCGATCTTCCGCGAAGGGCTGAAGATGATCGCCGCCGGGGCCGACCCGATGGCCCTCTCCCGCGGCATCCACAAGGCCGTCGAGGCGGTTTCGAAGTCGATCCTCGCCATGGCGACGCCGATCAACGAGAAGAACAAGAAGGAGCTGATGCAGATCGCGACGATCGCCGGCAATAACGATCCGACGATCGGCAGCGTCCTCTCCGAGGCGTTCCTGAAAGTCGGCAAGGACGGCGTGATCACGGTCGAGGAAGGGAAGCAGGCGGAAACGAGCGTCGACGTCGTCGAGGGAATGCAGTTCGACCGCGGCTACCTTTCGCCCCACTTCGTCACCGACGCCGATTCGCAGGTCTGCGAGTTCGAAAACCCCTACATCCTCCTGTTCGAGGAGAAGATCTCGCAGGCGAAGCATCTCGTCCCGCTCCTCGAGGCGATCAGCAAGGCCGGCAAGCCGCTGGTGATCATCGCCGAGGATGTCGAGGGGGAGGCACTGGCCACGCTCGTCGTCAACAAGCTCCGTGGCATCGTCCAGTCGGTGGCCGTGAAGGCCCCCGGCTACGGTGACCGCCGCAAGGCGATCATGGGCGATCTGGCCGTGCTCACCGGTGGCCAGGCGATTTTCAAGGATCTCGGCATCGCCCTCGACGCCGTGAAGCTCACCGACCTCGGTCGGGCGAAGAAGGTGATCATCGAGAGCGAAAACACGACGATCGTCAGCGGTGCGGGCTCGAAGTCGGCGATCGACGGCCGGGCGGCCCAGATCCGTGCCGAGATCGAGGTTACCGACAGCGATTACGACCGCGAGAAACTCCAGGAGCGGCTCGCGAAGCTCGCCGGCGGTGTCGCCCAGATCAACGTCGGGGCGGCCACGGAGACCGAGATGAAGGAGCGCAAGGCCCTCATCGAGGACGCCAAGAGCGCCACCCAGGCGGCCCTCGCCGAGGGGATCGTCCCCGGCGGCGGCGTGGCCCTCCTCCGCAGCGAGAAGGCGATCGAGAAACTCGACCTCGAAGGGGACGAG
>CANGGT010000208.1 GCA_947453375.1 Planctomycetaceae bacterium | reverse complement strand
CGTGCCGCTCGGCTTCTACACCCAGCCGTCGACGGCGGCCGAGGCTGCCAACTCCTTCGAGGACACCGCCTCGATCATGGCCTTCTTCGAGGACGACATCGGCGTTGCTTATCCCTGGGGCAAGTACGACCAGGTGACGATCCAGGACTTCGTCGCCGGCGGGATGGAGAATACGAGCCTCACCACCCTCACCGACCAGACGCTTCACACGAAGGCGACCGAGACGATCCGCTCGTCGCGCGGCCTCGACGCCCACGAGTTGGCCCACCAGTGGTTCGGGGATCTCGTGACTTGCAAGGACTGGAGCCACCTCTGGCTCAATGAAGGCTTTGCCACCTACTACGCCCATCTCTACGACGGCCACAAGTTCGGCCGCGACGAGCTCCTCTACGGGCTCTGGAACGACGCCGAGGGGCGGATCCTCACGCAGGGGGACGATACCCGTCCGGTCGTCTGGAAGGGCTACAAAGACGCCAACGAGCAGTTCGACTACCGGGCCTACCCGAAGGGGGGCTGGGTGCTCCACATGCTCCGCAGCCATTTCGGCGACGACCTCTACCGCAAGGCGGTGAAGACGTATCTCGAACGACACAGCCTGTCGACGGTGACGACCGACGATCTCCGTCAGGTCTTCGAGGAGCTCAGCGGCAAGCCGCTCGACCGGTTCTTCGACCAGTGGCTCTACCATGCCCGCCATCCCGATCTCCGTATCGGCTACCAGTGGAACCCTGAGGAGAAGCTCGCCCATGTCACGGTCCGGCAGACCCAGCCGACCGGCGACAAGGTGCTGACGTTTGCCTTCGACACGAATGTCCGCTTCACCTTCGACGACGGCACGAGCGTCGAGCGGCCGGTGCGCGTCACTGGCACGTCGCACGACTTTCACATTCCCCTCGACCGACAGCCGAAGCTCGTCCGCTTCGATCCCCACTACACGCTCCTGGCGAAGATCGACTTCCCGGTTCCGGAGTCGATGCACTTGGCCCAGCTCGACGTCGCCGACGACATGATCGGCCGGATCATCGCCGTGAAGGGGCTCGAACAGACGCGCTCCCGGGCCGCCGTGGAGCGGCTCGGGAAAACGCTTCGCGAGGACGGCTTCCGCGGCGTCCGCGAGCAGGCTGCCCATGCCCTCCAGGCGATTGGATCGGACGAGGCCCTCGCGGAGCTGCGGCAGTCGCTCGTGCAGCCCGATGCTCGCGTCCGCCGCCGCGTCGTCGAGGGCGTCGCCGCTTACTACCGCCCCGGCGTCATGGAGCAGCTCGTGGCGATCGTCGGCACGGAGAAAAACCCGGCCATTCAAGCGGTCGCGATCCACGGCCTGGCCAAGTACCAGGACCCTGCCGCCCGCGACACGATCCTCGACGCCCTCCGCTCCGACTCCTACCGACAGGAGGTGGCCGAAGCGGCGATGGACGCGCTCGGGCTGCACCAGGATCCCACGCTCCTCCAGCCGCTCATCCGCCTCGTGGCAGCGAAGCCCGATGCCTTCCCGCCGCGGGTGCTGGGGACGGCGCTGCGGACGGCCGGGAAGCTCGGCGGTCTCCGGGACGACAAGGCTTTTGTCCGGGAGTTTCTCGAGCCTCATCTCCTCGATGCCCGGCCATCGGTGCGGCACGCGGCGATCGGGGCGCTCGGCGCGCTCGGCGATCCGCAGTCCGAAGCGCTCCTTCAGGGGTTGGCAAAGCATGGCTCCTCCGACCGCACCGGAAAGGTGGCCGAGGAGGCGCTTGCCGCCCTGCGAGGGAAACAACCGCTCGTTCCGGGCGAAGTGAAGGAGCTCCGGAGCCAGGTGCGGAAGCTCGAGGAGTCGCAGCAGAAGCTCTTGGAAAAAGTTGACGATCTGGAGCGACGGTTGAAAGCGAGGGCGGAGCCCTCGACTCCGCAGCCGGCCCCGGCGGGCTGACGGTTCACGGATTGGCGGCAAACTGCAAGCGTTTCAAGGAGGAATCAGATGGGATCGATCGGTCAACAGGGGAGCGCGGGGCGCGGAATAACGCTCTTCTCCCTGCTCTGGTGCGGACTGGTGCTGACCCAAACGGCCGCGGCGGCGGAGCCGCTCCCGTCTTGGAACGACAGCCCGGCCCGCACGGCGATCCTCGATTTCGTCGAGCGGACGACGACGCCCGGATCCCCCGACTACCTCGAACCGGCGGCGCGGATCGCCGTCTTCGACAACGACGGCACGCTTTGGCCCGAGACGCCACTCCCGTTCCAGGCCCAGTTCGTCCTCGATGAACTCAAACGCCTCGAGGCGGACCATCCGGAGTGGAAGGAGAATCCGGCGATCACCGCGGCACTGGCCGGTGATGTTGCCGAAGTGCTCCGCTCGGGGCCCGGCCAGGGGGTGATGCTCCTCGAGGCGACGCACGCCGGAATGACGGTGGAGGAGTTCAACGGCCGTGTCCGCCGCTGGCTCGATACGGCCCGACATCCCGTCTGGAATCGCCCCTACTCAGACCTCGCCTACCAGCCGATGCTCGAGGTCCTCGATCTCCTCCGCGATCACGGCTTTACGCCGTTCATCGTTTCCGGGGGAGGTGCCGACTTCATGCGCGTGTGGGCCGAGGAGGTTTACGGAATCCCGCCGAACCAGGTGATCGGCTCGTACGGAAAAGTCCGCTACGAGTTGCGCGACGACAAGCCGGTGCTCGTCAAGGAAGGGGGGATCGAGTTGATCGACGACCGGGAAGGAAAGCCGGTCGGCATCCATCGCTTCATCGGCCGCCGGCCGGTGGCCTGCTTCGGCAATTCCGACGGCGACCAGGCGATGCTCGAATGGACGACGATCGTGCACCTGCCGTCTTTCGGCTTGATCGTCCACCATACCGATGCCGTCCGCGAATCGGCCTACGACGCTCATCCGACGAGCACCGGCAAGCTCGTCACGGCGCTCGACGCGGCGCCGCGGCGCGGGTGGATCGTCGTCGACATGGCCCGCGATTGGAAGGTCGTCTTCAAGCCGGTCGTGGAGCCGACCGATCGCTGACCTTCGGTTCAGGGCGTCAGCGGACGGTCGGGCCCTGATCGACCCGAACGGCACTCGTCGGCGTGATGGAAACCTCGTCGTCGTCCTCCCAGGTGGTGAGATCGTCACCGAGATCCTTGACCTTCTCTTTGAGGCGGTCACCGAAGGCATCGACTTTGCCGTAGGCGTCTTTGAACGTGTCCTCGGCCTTGTTCGTCAGCGCCTCGGCGCCGTCGCTGGCTTGCCGGACGATCCCCAGCGGCTTCGTGCAGCCGGCCATCGTCCCGAGAGCGACGGCGAGGGTGATGACGACGACCGGGCGAAGGCGTCGGCCTCGCATGGGCAATCGCTCCGGGGGTGAGAACTTCCGACGTGGTGCGTCGGAGCTGCTGTTCAGAGCGTCACGAATAGAGGAATCCCCCGGTTCGTGTCGATCCCGCTCCTTCGAGCCGCTGCCGTTCGCTCTCCTGCCGGGGTTGCCTGGCTTGCCTGGTCCGGTCTTGCACCGGAGTGGGGCGGGATGGAAGGATCGGAGCCTGCGGCGGAAGCGACCCCGCCACCATTCCTGACACCTTCCATGCCATCCAGAACCTTGATCGATCGAACGCCGTTCCTCGCAGCGTTGTCCCGGCTGGGAATGCTGCCATCGGCCGTCGTCGTCGGCCTCTTCGTGACCGGAGCCGCCGGGGAGAATGCGTTGTCCGCGGCAGATTTCGTGGAAGCCGATGAGAGCGTCGTTTCGCTTCCCCCGACGGTCGTTGCCGACCCGCTCGGAATGCCGATCGTACCCCCTTCCGGGCTCGGCCGATGGCTCGAGACCTCGGCCACCGGGGGTGACGAGGTCAAGCCACCGGCCATCGAGACGGTGGCGAAGCCCCTCGAGGAGTTTGTCAAAACCCCCTGGAGGGCGCCGGCATTCGCAAGCCCGACGAGGCCCGGCCTGCTCGTCCGCCAGCAGGGGCAACTCCCCTGGGGCATCGACGCGGAGTGGCGCGTCGGGGTCGCCGTCAATTCGACCGGCCCGGGCAAGGGAGAGTTTGCCGACGCGACGCAGTGGACGATCCGCAAGGAGGTCGCCGGCGACTTCTTCATTTACCTCCACGACCGGGGTAGCGGATTCGTGAAGAACTTCGGCGAACGGATGTCGGTCTTCGGGCGTTACATCACCACCGGCGACAAGACAAATCCGGTGTCGACAGTGCAGTTCGGGGCGGCCAAGTCGTATTGATGGCGACGCCTGTGAGGACGAATAAAAAACCCCGCCGGCGGTCGGGACCACCGGCGGGGCTTCGATCGGATTCGAGCACGGCGGACGATCAGCCCTCGAAACGCTTCAGCGCCGTGATCGCGGCGATGGCGCGGTCGGCGTTGCCGAACTGCTCGACAACCTTCTTGGCGGCGAGCAGGTCGTCGATCGACAACTGTGCGGTGCGGACAGCGGCGCGGGGCTTCGTCCCCTTCGCAGCGGCCACCTCGCCCGACTTGCGACGCTTCCGCGGACGGAAGCCCATCCCCTTGAGGACCATGCTCACCTGGGGCGACGACACGACCACGCCCTGCTTCTTGAGAGTCGCAACGATCGTAACCGGACGCGGCTTCTCGCCACGCTCCTTCATGACGGCGGCGAGTTTGCGGATCTCGTCAGACTTGTTGACGCTCTTCGTGTCCTTCTTGTCGACCATCGGTGACTATTGCTCCTCAGGGTAATCGGATAGGGAAGTCTGTCGTGGGCACTGTCTGCCAATCCTCCCGGGCGGCGGTCACCCGGTGTTCAGCGCCCGATGGTGCCGGTGTCCCGGGGGAAGTGTTTCCGATCGCCACACATGGCATCGGAGCTGCCCTTGCAGCACGGGAGTATTGACGCAGGCCAACTTTGTCAATCTGGATTGTACTCCGGTAAATGCCTGTTACAACCCTCTCCGGCCCGTATTAATGTCCGGTGGTATACCCCCTCTTTTGTCAGGTGTTGTGGTGCCGAACGTGTGGGGAGCAGCCGAGGGAGTGGTCACAGCCGTGGCTTCTCCGGTGTCGTCGGGGGAAGCAAGTTCAACGCCCCTTTCACCTTCACTTTGCGGCGGTAGACCTTGTCGCCACAGGTGGCGACGACCGTGTCGAAGTCCGGCCCTGCGAAGCAGAGGTTCGACACCCTGCCGTTCGGCGTCGGGATGATCACGTTCACCCGCCCCGGCTGGTCGCACACCTGGAGTCCCATCCGCGTCGCCACCCACAGCCTCCCGTCGCGATCGACGCGCATGCCGTCGGCACCGCTGTCATCGGCGGTGTCGGGGACGTGGAGATGGTCGTAACGCTGCTTGTTGGCAAGCGTCCCGTCGGCGGCGATCGAGTAGCAGTACACCCAGTGGCTGCGGCTGTCGGCGACGTACAGAAGGGTCTGATCTGGAGAGAGGCAGAGGCCATTGGCGAACAGGAGGCCCGTATCGACGACCGTGTCGGTGCCGGTGGGGCTGATGAAGTGGACCTTGCTCGGAGTCCGGCCGTCCCAGCCCGGTTCGGTGGCATAAATCCCGCCGGCAGCCGTCACGACCAGATCGTTGCCCCGCCAGCCCTTCGCCAGCACCTCCGGCTCGCGTTTCTGGTTCCAGGCGAGAATCGCCTCGTCGGCGGCGCTTGCGGCGATGAGCCGGCCATCGGGAGCGAAGCTCTGGCCGTCACCGCGGTGGGAGTCTTCGAGCCACAACTCCGGCTTCCAATCGGCGGTCAGTCTCCACGTCTGCCCCTTGCCGACATCATTGTAAGAGACTTCTCCGCTGGCGTTGACCGCCGGGCCTTCGGTGAAGCCGTAGCCTTCGCCGACGAGGATCCACTCCTCACCGGGGATGAGAATCTCTTGGAGCTGTGGGCTTCCCGCCCCGCGCCCGACCGCCGCGGGCCAACCCTTCCACAGCCATTCGATCGCCTCGGGGAAGACCGCCGTGGCATGCTCGTTGTTGTGGCCCCCTTCCCCCCACTCGTGCTTCACTTCGTAGCCGGCGAAGGTGAGCGAGCGCTCGAGGGCCTGGTTGGCGATCCACCAATCCCCGCCGTAGATGTTGAGATCCTGGGAGCCTCCCTGGAGGAAGACGCGGATCGGCTTCGGCTCGACCTTCCGCACGAGCGTGGCATATTCGTTACCGCCGCGCAGCCCCACGTACGTGCCGATGCCGCTGAACACCCGACTGAAGGCGTCAGGCCGCTCCCAGGCGGCGGTGAAGGCGGCGATCGCGCCGCTCGAGGTGCCCCCGATGGAGCGGTCGTTGCCCGACTTCGAGAGGACGATCGCCCGTCCGTCCGAGGCTTTTCTCTTCTCGACGTCGGGGAGGAGTTCGTCGAGGAGGAAGCGGGCGTAGGCGTCCCCCAGGCCATCGTATTCATAGCTTCGGTTGTAGCGGTCGAGGGCGCCGTCGCGGCCGGCGGGGACGCGGCCGTGCATGATGAACACGCCGATCGTCACCGGCATCCGCTTCTCGTGGATCAGCCGATCGAACACCTGCGGCGCGTTGAACTGAATCCCGTCCTGATTGACATGGACACACGCCGGAGTGGTGCCGTCATACTGCGCCGGGACATACACCCAGTAGTCGCGGACCGTGCCAGGAAACACCCGGCTCTCCGCGAAGCTGAACTGGAGCACCTCCCCCTTGGGAGCTTCCTCGGCACCAATGGCCCGCGAGGAAGACCGGGGGGAAACGAGAAACCATGCCGCGAGGACGACGGCTGCAAAGGGAAAGAGCGAGGTGAGACGACGATGAACCATGGACGATGACCCCCGGGGCGGTTCCCCGTACCTGATCCGACGCCGATCGATCGGCAGTCGCCACGGGGGGGCGGTATCATAACGATCAGCGGCGGCCGGCGCTTGTCAGAATGTCTCGGGGCGAATGCCGCAGAGTTTTCCTTCCCGATTCCTTCGAGGTCCCTGGAAGCCGGCGGGCGTCGGTCACGCTTCGGGCTGGTCCTCGGTCCCGTCGCTGCGGCCGCGATCGACCGCCAACGCCTGCATAACCCGTCTGCTCACTGGGTGTGTGACCATGCTCGACCCGACCGCCATCCGATCTTCCCTGCGGGCCTTCGTGTTCCGGACGACGACCTCGTTGCGGACGACGCGCTTGATGGTTGT
>CANGGT010000207.1 GCA_947453375.1 Planctomycetaceae bacterium | reverse complement strand
CTCAACCGCGACGAACGGATCGAGCTCACCCCCGAACAGCGCGAGACCTACCGCCGGGCCGAGGAGGATGGCGTCCTCCGGCTGGCCGAAATGGGGCGGTCGGCGACGATCCGCCACGTCTTCGAACTCGTCCTCCGGCTCAAGCAGGTGTGCAACTTCGACACCCACTCGGGCGAAAGCGCCAAGCTCGACTGCCTCAAGGCCGATCTCGGGGAGGTGCAGGCCAGCGGCCGGAAGGCACTTGTCTTCAGCCAGTGGGTCGAGACGCTCGGGAAGCTCGAAAAGGAGCTCACGCCTTTCGGAGCGCTGCAGTACCACGGCGGGATGTCGACGGCAGCCCGAGACGAAGCGATCCAGCGGTTCAAGAATGACCGCCGCCACTCCGTTCTCCTCCTCTCCTACGGCGCCGGAGCCGTAGGGCTCAATCTCCAGTTCTCGCAGTACGTCTTCCTCTTCGACCGGTGGTGGAATCCGGCCGTCGAGGATCAGGCGGTGAACCGGGCCCACCGGATCGGCGCGGCCGGGGCCGTCACCGTTACCCGCTACCTGGCCGCCGACACGATCGAGGAACGGATCGACGAGGTGCTGCGGAAGAAACGCGACCTTTCCGAACTGATCCTCTCGCAGTCCGAGCCGTCCGAAGCAGGGAGCTCGGGGCTGACCGTCGACGAGCTCTTCGCGCTGTTCAAACTCCCGTCACCGTCCCGATCCGCGGCGGCCGCCTGACGACGGCACGCCGTGGCTCGGGTCGAGCATCAGCTCCCGTAGGCAGCAAACCCGGCCGCCTGAGACGGCCGGAGCGTGACCTGCGCCGTCGACGTCACCGGAGCTTGCCCTGGCCGGACGATGACGAACTGCCTGGTCGCGGTGGCGGGCGGGCTCTGCGTCGTGGTCTGCTGGTTGGTGGTCGTCACGGTCGTCGTCGTCGAACCGACGGCCGACGTCCCTCCGGAGACGGTCGTCGTCGAACTGCCGGCGAAGTTCATCCCCGGCGAGAGGGAAGAATCCACAAGCCTCGTCGACAGCCCGTTGGAGGTCGACAGCCCCGAGGTGACGACGGCGAGCTTCGGCAGGGAATACGGGTCGGCCTTGGCGTAGTTGACGGCATACCCGAGATCCTGGAGCGCCCCGAGCGTGACTCGGCTCAGCGGCATGGCGGGGGAGATGTAGCCCGTCATGAGCTCGTTTCCGAACACATCCTCGCTCCAGTGAGCAGCCCTCGTGCCCCCGCCGCCGCCCGATTCCAGGGGCACGCCAACGGCGCCGGGAACGAGCTTCCGGTACTCCGCCAGGGCGTATCTCCCGACATAGATCGGATTGTCGGTAGACAAGTTCTTGACCAGGCCGAGTGGCTTGAACGACGAGCGGATGTATTCGAGGGTCCAGAACGGTCCGATGCCGAGGGCGTGGCCGAGCTCATGGACGAGGATGTCCTTGATTTGCTCGTTGGTACGGTCGGCCGAGTCGACCACGGCCGTGCCGCCGTACGACGTGTTGCTCGACCCGCGCTTCTGGATGACGTACTGGCCGTTGGCATTGGTCCGCGTCGGCGAGGCAAACGCGAGAGCGCCATTGAGTCCGTCGACCGCCTCTTCCTTGACGACGAGTTTGAAGTCGTCGATGTACTCGCCATCGATGACGACGGCGGGGAGGTCACCGGTGATGAGGTTCTGCCACTTGTCGGCGGCCTCGCGGGCGGCCACCTTCGTCTTGTCCGAGACATTCCCGGAGAAGCTGATGTCGATCTGGAATCCGGCGGCCTCGTTGACGATGTTCGTGGTCGCGGTCTTCTGGACGATCTTCCCGCTGGAGGCCGAGGTGATGTCGAGGGCGAAACTGTACGGCTTGGCGGATTTGGCGGCGGCCGCCGGCAGCGCGAACGTGGCGACGTCGACGACCTTCGACGACTCCCCCGCCACGAAGTGGGCGGTGGCGGTCTTAGGCTGGAAGTCACGCGATGCGACCGCGCCGATGGCGCGCGTCGTGTATTGGACATCGAGCGTCTGTCCAGGCGCGACAGGACGGTCGAGGCGGATCCAGAAATCGGCGTCGCTGGTACGCGAAACCTGCGTCGGTGCCGACACCGAGATCAACGGCAGGCCGTCACCGGCCATGAGTTGACGCGATTCCAGCTTCTCGATCCCAGGGACGGCCGACGTCGACCGATTCCGTCGGCTCTTCGGGGTGTTCTTGCGGAACATGGGGATCACCTGTCGGTACTGGGGCTGGGACGTGGGTTGGGGAGTGACCTGCGACTCTGGCGAACCTGGGGCCACGGCTGCCGTTACGGGGCTCAGCGGTCCGGGGTTCAATCACGCGAGGGGAAAATGGCCCCGATTGGGCCCATCGACGCCCACACCCCCTAAAAATGAGGGCGAGACGGTCTGGAGGGATTGTCGCGGTGACGACGCCCCCTGCGATCATGAGTCCATGGCCCATCCCCTTCACCGCAGTGGAGAATACATTGGGGCTTCGAGAGCCGCCAGTTTTTGGCCACCGCCCCCCACCGCTCGCTGGGCCCCCCCGATGACCTGCCGCTACGACTACGACGTGATCGTCATCGGGGCCGGCCACGCGGGCGTCGAAGCGGCCTCGGCCGCTGCCCGGCTGGGCGCCAAAACGGCCCTCCTCACGGGTAATCTCGACACCGTCGGCCAGATGAGCTGCAACCCGGCCATCGGCGGCGTCGGCAAGGGGCAACTCGTCCGCGAAGTCGACGCCCTGGGGGGGCTGATGGGGCGGGCGATCGACGCCACCGGGATCCACTTCCGCGTGCTCAACCGCTCCAAGGGGCCGGCGATGCACGGCCCCCGGGCCCAGGCCGACAAGCGGCACTACCAGTTCGAGGTGAAGCGGCTGGTGGAAGAGATGGCGGGGCTCGACCTCCGTCAGGAACTCGTCGACGGCCTCCTTCTCGAATCACTCCCAGCCACCGGGGCCGGCAGCCCCCCGATGCGAGCCGTCGGCGTCCGCGTCGTCGGAGGGGCCGAGTACCGGGCGACGTCGGTCGTGCTCACCACCGGCACCTTTCTCCAGGCGGTGATGCACACCGGCGAGGCCCAGACCCCCGGGGGAAGGGCAGGGGAGGGGACGACCTCAGGGGTCAGCCGGAGTCTCGCCGAAGCCGGCATCCGCCTCGACCGCTTCAAGACCGGGACCCCATGCCGGCTCTCCGCCCGATCGATCGACACCTCCCGCCTCGAATGTCAGCCGGGCGACCCCGATCCGCAGGCGTTCTCCTTCCTCAGCGAATCCCTCCCCGGCGACCAGATCGACTGCTGGATCACCCGGACGAACCCCGCCGTCCACGCCCTGATCCGCGAGAACCTCCACCGGGCGCCGATGTACAGCGGCCAGATCGAATCGCGTGGGCCCCGCTACTGCCCGAGCATCGAAGACAAGGTGGTGCGATTCGCCGACCGCGATTCCCATCAACTGTTCCTCGAGCCGGAGGGGCGGCGGACGACGGAGGTGTATGTCAACGGGATCTCGACGAGCCTCCCGCGGGATGTTCAAGACGCGATGATCCGCCTCGTGCCAGGGCTCGAAAACGCCCGGATCATGCGCTACGGCTACGCCGTCGAATACGACTACGCCCCCCCCGATCAGCTGTCGGCTTCGCTGGTGAGCAAGCGGGTGGCCGGCCTGTTCCTCGCCGGGCAGATCAACGGCACGACCGGCTACGAGGAGGCGGCCGCTCAAGGCGTCGTGGCCGGCGCCAACGCCGCGCTCGCCGCGGCGGGCCGCGCGCCCTTCATCCCCGATCGGGAAGAGAGCTACCTCGGCGTCCTCGTCGACGACCTCGTCACCCGCGGCGTCGACGAGCCCTATCGGATGTTCACGAGCCGGGCGGAGCACCGCCTCGCCCTCCGCCACGACAACGCGGACCGCCGCCTCACCCCCGTGGCCGCCCGCCTCGGCCTCGCCGAAACGACACGCGTTGAGCGACTCACCGCCAAGCTCGCCGCAATCGAGGCGACCGTGGCAATCCTCGGTACGACCCGTCTCGGTGGCATGTCGCTCCTCGACTTGCTCCGCCGCCCCGAGTTCTCCTGGACCGACGCGGTGGCGGCCTCTCCCTCCCTGGCGACGGTGCCCGCCGAGGTGGCGGGCCAGGTGGCGTGCGACATCCGCTACGAGGGCTACCTCGGACGGGAGCGTCAGCGGATCGCCAAGCGAAAGGCCGAGGGGGACAGGCCGATCCCGGAGGGGCTCGACTGGGCTGCCGTCCGCCACCTCCGCGCCGAGGCCCGGGAGCAACTCGCCCGGATCCAGCCCCGGTCGCTGGCGCAGGCGGGCCGGGTGAGCGGGATCACCCCTGCCGACCTCGCCCTGGTGCTCGTCCACCTCCAGGGGCGCCGGCAGCGGGACGTGAGCGATCAGGCCTGACCCCCTCTTTGGAAATGCCACCGATGCGCATCGTCCATATCACCGCCGGGGCAGGGGGGAGGATCTGCGGATCGTGCCTCCATGACAACGCGCTGGTCCGCGCGCTCCGCCAGCGTGGCCGCGATGCGATCCTCCTGCCGGCCTACGTGCCCACCACCACCGACGAGGAGAACGTCGCCGAGCAGCGGGTCGTGATGGGGGGAGTGAACATCTGGCTCCAGGAGTTCGTCCCCTTCTTCCGCCACACCCCCTGGTTTCTCGACCGGCTCCTCGACGGTCGCCGCCTCCTCACCTGGCTCTCGGGGCAGACATCGCAAACCAAGCCGGAGGATCTCGGCACGATCACCGTCTCGGCCCTGGAAGGGGAGGCCGGGCACCAGCGCAAGGAGGTGGAGAAACTCGCCCGCCTCCTCCGGGATGAGCTCGCCCCCGACGTCGTCCACCTCTCGAATGTGCTTCTTCTCGGCCTCGCTCGACCGATCCGCGCGGCGACCGGCGCGGCGATCGTCACGAGCCTTTCCGGCGAAGACATCTTCATCGACCAGCTTCCCGCTCCCCATCGCGATCGGGTCCTCCGCCTCCTCCACGACCGCTCCGCCGACGTCGACCGGTTCGTCGCTTTGAACCGAGCCTTCGCCGACCAGATGGCCCCGGTGCTGGGGGTCTCCCCGGAAGCGATCGCCGTCGTCCCCCACGGCGTCGACTCCACCGGCTTTCCCACGACGCCCCCCGACCTCGTGGCCAGACGGCAGGCCCGCGATGGCCGGCTCCGGATCGGGTCGCTCGCCCGCGCCTGCCCGGAGAAGGGACTCGACGTCCTCATTCGGGCCGTGGCGACGCTCGCAGCCACGCACGACGTGACCCTCGTCGCGGCGGGGGCCGAGATCGAGGCGGAGCGTCCCTACCTCGATCGCTGCAAGCAACTCGCCGCCGACCTCGGCCTCGCCGACCGCTTCGAATGGCGTGGGCAGGTCGATCGGGCCGGGAAGCTCGCCCTCCTCGGCGAAGTCGACCTGTTCGCGATGCCGACGACACATCCCGAGGCGAAGGGGATTCCCGTTCTCGAAGCCTTCACCGCCGGCCTCCCGGTGGTGGCCTCCGATCATGGCGCGTTCCCGGAGTATCTCGGGCGCGATCCAGCCACCAGGCTCGGGCTGCTCTGCACGCCCGGCGATCCAGCGGCGCTCCAAAGGGCGATCCTCGCGCTCGCCGACGCCCCGGCCCTGGCAGCACGGATGGGGCGCGACGCCTTCGCCGCAGCCCGGGAGCGATACACCCCCGACGCGATGGCCGCGGGCCACGAGCAACTCTACGCCGCCGCGCTGGCCACGCGGCCACGATAACCATCGACGCCCCCTGTCTCCGGCCCGTCACTTCCACTGCCAGAGATCGCCTTCGGCAAGCACGCTCCGCGGGGCGTCGCTCTCGAGCCATCCCAGAGCCGCCGCGTCGCCGCGGAGGAAGGCATCGAAGAAGGCGGTGGAGAGGGCGAGGACGACGCGGTGGTGGTTGGGGTCACGGGGCCGCTTGCTCCCCGGCAGGACGCGGTCGCCGAAGGCTTGATGCTCCCCCTGGAAGAGGACGAGCTCGTACTTTCCGCACGGCGGCAGGGCCGCAAACACCTCTCGGCGCGACTCCGGCGTGGCATTCCCGACCGGTGAGTCGTCCTCCGTGCCGGTCATGATCATCCAAGGGATGGTGACGCCGCCAAAGGCGCTGTGGCCATCACCGATCCGCGGAAGCGACGGGCTCATGAGGAGCGCCGCGCCGATCCGGCGATCGGTGAACGGTGCCCGTCCGTCAGCCGTCCGTTGTCCTGTCACCCCCTGGGCCGTGACGGCACCGAAGGAGTGGCCGGCGATTCCAACCCGGGCTGGATCGAGGCGGCCATCGAGGGGCCCTCCCGCCTCCCCATTCCACGCCTCGAGCCGATCGAGGACGGCCGGCACGTCGCGGTAGCGATCGAGCGTCGTCGAGAGGTTGACCGCCTTCCGCAGCGCCGGGAGGCGCTCCGGGAAAGGGAGATCGCGCCACACGGCTTCGTCGCTGCCGGCGTGTTGGAGGAAGACGACGCTATAGCCCCGGGCCGACCAATGGCGGCCGAGGTACGCATTGCCGTCGCGGGCCCCGCCGAGACCGTGGCTGAAGAGGATCATCGGCGCCGGTCGGCCAGCCGGTGGAAGCCAGACGCGCACCGGGATCGTGCGCTCGCGGGCATCGTCCATCACCTCGAGATCGAGCGGCGCCGGGAGGGCAGAGGGCGATTCGACCGCCAGGGGGTCGTAGGCCGGTTCAGCCGCACGTGCCATCACCACCACTCCGAGGCAGGCTAATCCGACGAGGAGCCGAAGCAGCAGCACAGCCGATCCTCACGCGTGATCACCGCCATCGTCCGGGCCGTGTCCCTTGCCGGCGAGTTCGTCGCCATGGCCGCCGTGCTTCCCGGGGAAAGCCATCGACGCGGCGACGCTCGTGCCGATGAGGCCCACGACGATGAGGAGCGAAAGCCACGGGGGCACCAGGTGCCCCTCGCCGTGGGCATCCCAGCCCCACCGGTCGGCCAGCCACGTCTGGTGGCGGGCCCATTCGGCGATCATCTTCGCCCCCACGAACACGAGCACCGCTGACAGCCCGTAGTTGAGGAACCGGAACAGGTCCATCACCCCGGCGAGGAGGAAGTAGAGGGCCCGCAGGCCGAGGATCGCGAACACGTTCGACGTGAAGACGATG
>CANGGT010000206.1 GCA_947453375.1 Planctomycetaceae bacterium | reverse complement strand
GCTGCTGCCCCACCGGCTGCCGCCGCGGCGCCCCCTGCTATCAAGGGGCCCTCGGTGAAGGGGCCACCGAAGGGGAAGGTGCCGGCCAAACTCCAGGGGAACACCCCGCCGGCGCCAGAGCCGTTTTGAAATCGATTCAGGAGTCGGCCGTCGCCCACCGCGACGAGCAGCCGACGACGTGATTTCCTGGTGACTTCTTCGCGACTTCAAGAGAACCCTGTCCCACCGCTTGTGGGACAGGGTTTTTTTCATCGGATGGCCGCGCGAGGGTGCCGCGGCAGACGTCAGGCATGGCTCCCACGCGAATCAGTGGCCGGTCGTATCCCGCACGATCGCGTTCTTGGCGTCAAGCACGATCACGGCCGGCTGGTGATGCCGGGCCTCCTCGGCGGCGTACTGGCCGAACGACATGATCGTCAGCCGGTCGCCGGGCTTGCCGAGATGGGCTGTGGCGCCGTTGAGCTCGATGGCCCCCGATCCGGGCGTTCCGAGGATGACATACGTCTCGAACCGCTCGCCGTTGGCCATGTTGCCGACGAGGATTCGCTCGTAGCGCCGCAGCCCGACCTTCTCGGCGAGGTCGGCGGCGATCGTCAAGCTCCCCTCGTAATCGAGCGAGGCCGCGGTGACGGCGGCACGGTGGATCTTCGACTTGAGTAGGCAGATGGTCATGAGGCGTCAGGGCGGAGGAGGAAGGAAAGGCTCGGCCGGAATTGTCAGCGGAAGGTAATGCAGACCGGGGCGGGAACGGGAACCGTGCGGCCGGTGAACGAGAGCTTCCCGCTCGCCTGATCAATGGAAAAAAGGCTCACGTTGTGGGAATCCTGGCCGGCCGCCAGGAGCCACTTGCCCGAGGGATCGATGGCGAAGTTGCGGGGCGTTTTGCCGCGGATCGGCTCGGCCCCGAGGAAGGTGAGCCGGCCGGTCGGTGGATCGACCGCATACATCGCGATCGAGTCGTGGCCGCGGTTGGATCCATAGACGAACTTCCCTGACGGGTGGACGGCGATCTCGGCGGTGGAGAATCCACTCCGATCGGTGATGCCGGCGGGAATCGTCGCGAGCGTCTGCACCGGCTCGAGGGCTCCGGTCTGGCCATCGAAGTCGAACGCCGTCACGGTGAGATCGAGCTCGTTGATGCAGTAGGCATGGCGACCGTCGGGATGGAAGGCGAAGTGCCGGGGGCCGGCGCCGGCGGCAACGGCCGTCGCCCCGTGGGGACGGATCGTCCCCTTCTTCGCATCGAGGGCGTGGACGAGGACCTTGTCGATGCCGAGGTCGCAGACGATGGCAAAGCGGCCGTCAGGGGAGGGATCGATCGAATGCCCGTGGGGCCCTTCCTGGCGGGCCGCATTGACGCTCTTCCCTTCGTGCTGGATGAACCCCGCCGGATTTCCAGCCACAGCCGGACGGAGCCGTCCGTCGGGCTCGATGCCGAGGCACACCGAGCTTCCGCCGCCGTAGTTCGCCGCCAGCACAGCCTGTCCCGAAGGGTCGACCGACACGGCGCACGGGCCGCTGCCGCCGGAAGACTGGTGGTTGAGTTTCGTGAGCGCTCCCGTCGCTGGATCGATCGCCAGCGCCACGACACTCCCGGTGGGCTTGCCATCGGCGTCGGCGACCTCGGAGACCGCGTACAGGAGCGGCTTGGAGGGATGGAGGGCAAGGTAGGAGGGATTCCGCAGCTCCGCGGCGAGTTGCGGCGCGGAGAGCGAGCCATCGGCGGCGTTGAAGCGGGCGACGTAGATGCCCTCTCCCTGCGGCGGGGCGCCGGTGTAGGTGCCGAAGTAGACCAGCCGTGTGCCGTCGGGATCGGCAGCGAGCAGTTCGCCTGGCAGGGGGCCGATCGCCACGGAAGCGATGAGCCCGGTGAGCCCGAGGCGGGTCATGGAACGGCGGTCGAGTCGGGGCTTCCAGGGCATCGTGGCTCCTCGGTCCGAAGGGGTGGAATGGGCGCTCGAATCACCCCCGGAGGTCTTCCCCGGAGACGCATCGCCGCGACGTTGCCCTGCAGGAACGATCATGGGGGTTGGACGGTGATCGGCCCAAACCTCATGCTGCGGTCGGCGCACGATCGCATTGCCTCTGGAATCGTACCCCTATGGACCGTGGATTGCACCACCGGGACAGCGCCGCTGGCGCCGGGGAAGGTTGTCGCCCGCCGGGGCCCAGGGGACGGGCCGGGGACGATGATGGTGGCGATCGCGACGCCTCCCGTGCCGCCTGGAACACGCTCGCCCTCGAGATTCATCAGGTGATCGTCCGGATCGGGTGGATCTTCAAGACCGAGACGATCATCATGCCGGCGGTCCTCGACGCCGTCGTTGATTCCGGCGCCCTCCGCGGCCTCCTGCCGGTGCTCAACCGTGGAGGCCAGAGCCTCACGCCGCTCCTCTTCTCCGGCAGGCTCTCCCGGGCGCCGCTGAAGAAGTGGGCGCTGATGCGGTCGAGCGCCCTCATGGCCGCCTGCTTCGCCCTGCTGGCGGTGGCTTGGACGCCGCTCCAATCACGGCGTCCCGACCTCCTGGCTCTCCTCTTCCTCGTCGTCTACGCCTCTTTCTCCTCCTGCAACGGGCTCAATCAGCTCGTCGTCGCCGCCCTCCAGGGGAAGCTCATCGCCCCGGGGCATCGCGGCCGGGCGATGCTCGTGAGCGTGTCGTTGGGGAGCGTCCTGGCGATCGCCGCGGCCCTCCTTTGGCTCGGTCGCTGGCTCGAGGAGGCGGATGGCTTTCCGAAGATCTTCGCGGCGACGGCGGCCTTTTTCGGGGTGGCCGCCCTCGTGCCGCCATTCCTCGACGAGCCCCGTGAAGCGGAGCCTCCCCAGCCGGCGTCGCCCGATGCGTCAGCGGCCAGGCGCAACTGGTGGTCGGCCTGTCGGGAGGGGGTCGACGGCTGGCGTCGGACGCTCGCGGGTGATCCGAGCCTCGTCCGACTGGCGTGCGTGGCCGCCTGCTTCTCGGCGGTGCTCATGCTCTTCCCCCACTACCAGGCCTTTGCCCGGGATCGGCTCGGGAGCCAGATCGGCAGCCTGCTGACATGGGTCGTTGTTCAGAATGCTGCCACGGGAGTCGCCAGTCTGGTGGTCGGCCCACTTTCCGACCGGCGGGGGACGAGGTTGGTCCTCGTGTGGCTCGTGGCCCTGTCTTCGATCACGCCGCTGGTGGTCACGGCCCTGGCCCGGGGGCCGCACCGGATCGCGTTGGAGTGGTTTTGGCTCGTCTACCTTCCGCTGGGCCTCAATCCGCTCTCGCTGCGTCTGTTTACGAACTACGCCCTGGAGCTTGCCCCGGTGGCTGCCGAGCACCCTCGCTACGTGAGCATTGTCGGGGCGGCCCTGGCGGCCCCGTTCGTCCTCTCGCCGCTGGTGGGGTGGGCGGTCGACAGGCTCGGCTTCGAGCCGGTGTTCGTCCTCGGGGCCGGGGTGATCGCCGGTGGGGCGGTCGTCGCCACCGGGCTGCCGGAGCCGCGGCATCGTCCCCCCGGTCCGCCAAGCTGACGGCGAGGGCCGAACTGGGGCACCCGAACGAGGGAACTTCCGGCCCCCGACAGACTGGCAAAAGCGGTTTTGCCGGTTGCTCCGCCCTCCGGAGGCTCCTATGATGACGAAATTGTTGGTTGGACGATCCCTCACTTTCGCTTCCCAGGAGTCTCGATTCCTATGATGAAGATGTCCCGCATCGCCGCCGCGCTCTCGCTGGTCGCCCTGCTCGTCGGTTCGGCGGTCGTCTCCGCTGCCCCGAAGGAGCCGAAGGACGCCAAGTGCCCCGTGTCCGGCAAGGCCTGCAACCCCGATAAGCACGCCGACTTCGCCGGCGGCAAGGTCTATTTCTGCTGCGACAACTGTGCCGGTGCCTTCAAGGGTGACTCGGCCAAGTTCTCGGCCAAGGCCCACCAGCAGCTCGTCTCGACCGGCCAGCTGACCCAGAAGTGCTGCCCGCTCTCCGGTGGCCCCACCAAGCCCGAGACGAAGCTCGCCGTCGGTGATGCCGAGGTGACCTTCTGCTGCAACAACTGCAAGGGGAAGGTCGAGAAGGCCTCCGACGAAGAGAAGGTCACGCTCGTGTTCGGCGGCGACAAGAACGCCTTCGAAGCCGTCAAGAAGTGAACCCCGGCCAACGTCCCTCGTTTCAGGGCTGCGAATTGCCCTAGGGCGGTGGGGTTGGAGATGAAATACTCCGCACGGGAGCCTTTGCCCGTGCGGAGTTTTTTTGCGCGCCGGCCTCCCCGGAGCCAATGGCCATGCGCGTCTTCCTCTCTGCCGGCGAGCCATCCGGCGACCACCACGCCGCCCTCCTCGCCCGGGCCCTACGGGAACGCTGCCCCGACGTCGAGTGCGTCGGGCTGGGTGGGCCGCAGATGGCTGCCGAGGGGGTCGATCTCGTCGCCGACATGACCAAGCTGGCGGTGATGTGGTTCCTCCGGGTGATCCTCTCGATCCATCGATTCGTCGATCTCGCCCGCCGCGCCGAGCGGAGCTTCCTCGATCACCGCCCCGCCGTCTGCGTGCTCGTCGACTTCCCCGGCTTCCACTGGTGGCTCGCCTGGCGCGCGAAGCGGCACGGGATCCCGGTGGTCTTCTACTGTCCGCCGCAGATTTGGGCATGGGCAAGCTGGCGGAAGGAGAAGATGCGCCGGCTCGTCGATCACGTCCTGGCGCCGCTGCCGTTCGAGCATGAGTGGTTCAGGGCCGAAGGGATCGACTCGACGCTCGTCGGTCATCCATTCTTCGACGAGGCCGGCCACGCCATCCCCCAGGCCGCCGAACCAAACCTGCCTTCCGGCCGGGGGCCCTTGGTTCTCCTCCTCCCAGGATCACGCGGCCAGGAGATCAGCGCCAACCTGCCTTCGCTGCTGCGGGGGGGGGAGATTGTCGCCAGCCGGGTGCCGGACGCCCGGTTCGTCGTAGCCGTCCTCCACGATCGCCACGCCGAGGTCGTTCGGGGGTTGATCGGCGCTGCCGGGGGGAGCGCGGTCGAGGTTGTGGCCGGGAAGACCAGGAGCCTGATGGCCGAGGCGAGTTGTGCCATGGCCGTGAGTGGCTCGGTGTCGCTCGAACTCCTCGCCGCCAGACTCCCCGCGGTGATCCTCTACCGGATCGGCGGGTTTGCCTACATCGTTCAGAGTTGGTTCCGGCACGCCCGATTCATCACGCTGGTCAATCTCATGGCGGTGCCCGATCCGATCCTGCCGGTGCGCGGCGTCTTCTCCCCGCCGACGGTCGTTCCGCCCGCCGACCCAGACGCGATCTATCCGGAATATCTTGCGGTCGGTGATCCGGCCGAACGCGCCGCCGAGCATGTCGTCTCCTGGCTCACCGATGCCGCAGCCCGGCGATCGGTCGTCGAACGGCTCGACGAGGTCGCCGCCAGGGTAGCCCGCTCCGGTTCGGCGTCGCGGGCCGCGGCGGCCGTTCTGGCGATCGCCGCCGGCGACGATCCGGCGGCTGCGGTGAGGGGCGTCGATGAAACGACGGCTCGGACGACGGCCTTCCGCGCGGCCTGACGCTACACTTTCCGGGTGGCCATCCGCCCGCCGCTGCCGTCGCAGGGGCGTTCCGCAGGCCGGGAAGTTTCGTCGCTCCCCGGTTCCTCGCGCATCCGGTTGTGGCCGAAGCTCTCCCCTTGCCCAGGAAGCCCCGCCACGATGCTCGCCGAACCGCAGCAGACGCCGTTCGACATCGACTTCCACGTCGCCGGCGTGCCGGTGCGGATCTCTGGGCTGTTTTGGGTCGGCACGGCGCTCATCGGCTGGGGGGTGTGCCGGTCGTTTGCCCGCGGTGACCAGCGCGAACTCCTCCTCTACCTCGCCATCTGGACGGCAGTCGTTCTGTTCTCGATCCTCGTCCACGAACTCGGCCACGCCCTCATGTACCGCCGCTTCGGCCAGGATGCCCGGATCGTTCTCTACCACTTCGGCGGTCTCGCGATCCCGACCAACTGGGGGCGCCGGCGGCACCTCCGCCCCACCGAGCGGTTCCTCGTCTCGGCGGCCGGGCCGGTCGCGCAATTGCTCCTCGCCCTGGTCGTCATCCTCGTCCTCCGCGGGGGTGGGTATCTGGTGCCGTTCCCGATCGAATCGGTGGGAGAATCGCTCGGGCTCTTCACAGGCCAACGGTTCCGGTCGGCCTACGGCTTGGCCCTCGCCGATTTCCTCCTCTACGTGAACGTCTGTTGGCCGCTGTTGAATCTCATGCCGGTGCCACCGCTCGACGGTGGGCAGATGGTCCGGGAGGGGATGGAGATATTTGGCGTTTCCGATGCCGCGAGGATCGCCGCGATGATCGGGCTCGTCGTCGGCGGAGCGCTTGCCTATCTCGCCTTCAACCGCGGCGAGCAGTATCTCGGGATCATGTTCGCCATGCTCGCCGTGGCCTGCTATCAGAGCCTGCAGCAGTCGCCCCCCTGGAGGCGATGGAACTGATGCCGGGAGGTTCTGCCGAGCCCGCCGGCAACCACCGTCTCACGGCGGTTGTGCTCGGTGCCAGCAATGTGTCTCGAGGTCTGGCCCGGCTCAATGCGGCGATCCGGGGGAGAGCCATTGGGCCGGTCGACCTGTTCGTGGCCGCGGGGCATGGCCGTTCCTACGGCGCCAACAGCCGGGTATGGATGCGGCGTCTGCCGTCGATCCTGGCGTGCGGCCTGTGGCGGGCTCTCGATCGTGAAGCGGGCGATGGCGGGCGGTGTGTGGCACTGGTCACCGACATCGGCAATGATCTCCTCTATGGTTTTCCCCCAGGGCAGGTCGCGGCCTGGGTCCGTGAAGCGGTCGGCCGGCTCGTCGACCGGGGAGCGACCGTGGCGATCGCGCGGCTCCCGCTCGAGGCGGTGCGCCGCGTCGGGCCGGTGCGCTACCGGGCCCTCAAGACGCTCTTCGTGCCCGGCTGTCCGCTGTCGATCGAAGGAATCCATTCGGCCGCAGCCGAGCTCGACGGCCGGATCGCCGAGCTGGCGGCCTCGGCCGGGCTCGCCACGATCGATCAGCCGGGAGCGTGGTACGGCTTCGATACCCTCCATCCCCGTCGCCGGCACCTCGACACCCTCTGGCACCATGCCTGCGATGCCTGGGGGCTATCACCGGCCCGGCGGCCGACGCGGGCCGGGTTTCGTGAGTGGTCGCGTCTGGGGAGG
>CANGGT010000205.1 GCA_947453375.1 Planctomycetaceae bacterium | reverse complement strand
TGTTGGATCACCTCACCAACGAAATCCAGAAGGCCCTCAAGGGCTCCGGTATCGGGGTGTTCTCCATTCCCGGGCTGGTGAAGATCGAGCGCCGCAAGGTGCCTGCCCGACCCGCTCAGAAGGGTGTCAAGAACCCCTTCACCGGTGAACTGCAGGACCGTCCGGCCAAGCCCGCCAGCGTCAAGGTTCGCGTCCGTGCCCTGAAGAATCTCAAGGCGATGGTCGCTGGCTGATCCCCCGCCTGCAGCCTCGGCTTCAGGCGATGGTCGATCGAACAAAAAGGGGCGGCGCCCGAAAGGCGCCGCCCCTTTTTTCGTTCTGTGTTCCTCCCCCCGCCCGTCCATCCCGTCAGCGGACCGGCTGGGCAACGCCGGCAATCCCCCCGGAAGCGGCTGGCGCTCCCACCGATTCGCAGGGGTAGAACGCCCCCCAAACCGGATTGTGATCGGAGACTTCGAGGGCCCGATCGAGCGGGAGGCCAAAGGTGCTCTGGAGATCGAGGACTCCCCACCGGCCGAGGTATTCGGTCGTCGCCCTCCGATCGAAGATCAGGTTGTCGTACGTTTTCGTCCGGTGGGTGTTCGTGGTCGCCCCGGACACGGCCCAGGTGACGTCGGGCGTCTTCGTGAACCGGCCGAACTGCGGCGGACCGGCGTTGAGGTCCCCCAGGAGAATGACGTCGTCTTCATCGGGTCTGGCCGTCCGCATGGCGGTGAAGACATCGACCAGCGCGTCGATCTCCTGCGGCACTTCGTCCGGGTCGGTGTGGATGTCGACCATCCAGAAGGTGAAGGCCTTTGATTCAGGGACGACCCTCGTCCGGAAACGGACGTGCATCGGTGGCCGGTGGAGTTTGCCGCCGGGATCGGGGACGACGCCGATCGACCCCGCATCGACCTCGATCCGATTCATGTCGTAAAGAAAGCAGTATTGCTCCTTGCTCACCGTCCTCCCCTCGCGGGGGCCGATGATCCAGTGGTAGCGGCTGCCGTCGGCGTTCACCGCGTCGACGAACCGGGGAATCACGCCGTCCGACTTCGCCCGCACCTCCTGGATGGCGACGATGTCGAACTGCCGGACGACGCGGGCGAGGATCTCCACGACGTGCGGCTTGGCGATCTTCGATTCGCCGAACACCTGGATGTTGAACGAGGCGATGAGAACCGCATCCCACGGCCTCGAGGCGGGGAGCAGCGACGGCCCGGGGGCGGCTCCGATCGGGGGCGCGGGGACAGCAGCTCCGGGCGGGGAGACCGCGTCGGCGGCATGGGCCGACACAGGAGCGAGGCCGTCGAAAATCGCCGTGGCCTGCTGCGACGACGGATGCCGCGATGGCTCACGAAGCGAAAGCCCGCCGATCAGCGACAGCGCCGCCAGCAGAGCGGCGAGCCACCGCACCAGCGACTTTGTTGACAGGGCTCGTGCCACCGCGCCCCTCCCTGGGCCGATCACGACGGACAGAGGCCCCGCCCGCGAGCGCCGTCCGTGACGCGGTTGCAGGCGCCCCCGAGGCGGCCGACTCTGCCCCAGGTATCGGTCGACCGACGGGTGACGGTTGTGCCGTCTTCACAGGCGCCGCAGGGTCGATTCCCGCGGTGGCGTCAACGTTGCCGGTTGGTCAACCGGGGAGACCTGCGAGGGCCTCGCCGGCAAGCCGCGACAGGCGTGGGTCGGCGTCGGAGGCGGCAGCCGTGAGCGCTGCCCGGGCGGAAGCTGCCGCCGGGCCGATCTTGCCAAGCGCCCAGCACGCCCGCTGCCGGACTTCGATGGCCGTCCCTGGGGCGAGACAGGCTTCGAGGGCAGGAACGGCCGAACTTGCCCCCTCCCCTCCCCTTCCCAGGAGCGTGACGGCCCAATAGGCGACCAGCGGATGTTTTGCCGCAGCAAACGCGGTCAGATCGGCGATCTGCTCCGGTGGCGGAGCCCCGAGATCCTCGAGCGCCGCTGCTGCCCACTCCCGGACACCGTCGTGGTCATCCGCGCAGGCGGCCACCAGGGCCGTCGCGGCGGACATTGCCGATTCCCCGGCTCGGCAGAGGGCTTCCGCCGCAGAGGCCCGGGCTTCCGCGTCGGGCGCCGAGAGTTGCTCGATCAAAATGGCGATCGACGGGGTCGAATCGGGCATGGCGTACTTGGTGCAGGGGTGAAAGGATCGCCGGAGGGCTCGAACGTCGGCCCGAACTCCTCCTCATCCATCGTCCGGCTGGCGGACAGAGAACGGTTTTTCCCCGGGATCCCCTTCCCAATCGACCGGAGTGGGACGCCGGGCTGTGGCGAGCGCCTTCCGGAGGACCACCACAGCCTTCCTGAACCGACAGGAAAGGACTCGATTCCGTCGACCGATGCCCCGGGAATGGTAAGCTTTCGAGCCTCTGCCATTGGCCGTTGGACGACAGCGAGGGATCGCGTGATTCAACCGACAGGTTTCGGTACTGCCGACGCGGGGGAGAGCCCCTCCCCGGCCCTGCAGGCAATCGATGCTCCCGAGGGAACCGCAGCCTCCGGCAACGAATCCATCCTCTTGTCTGTCGTCATGCCGACCGTGTCTTGGACTGGCTTTTTTGAGCCGTGCGTCCGAGCCGCCATTGAGCATTCGGCAGCGATCGGCGACACGGGGGCCGAGATTGTGGTGGTGTTCGACGGCGTCGGAGGCCCCCCCCCTCGGTGGTTGACCGATGCGGGCGTGAAGGTGTTTTCGACCGGCACCCGTCGGGGCCCTGCCCACGCTCGCAATCTCGGGGCTTCGGAGGCTGCCGGGAACGTGCTGGTGTTCCTCGATGCCGATGTGGAACTCGCGCCCGACGCCCTCGGGCGGATCAGGGATGCCTTTGCCGCAGCCCCGGACCTCGTTGCCCTGTTCGGCAGCTACGACGACGCTCCCGCCTGCACTGGCGTCGTCAGCCAGTTCCGCAACCTCCTTCACCACCACACCCACGTCAGCCATCCGGGCAGGGCAGCAAGCTTCTGGTCAGGCTGTGGTGCGATGAGGTCCGCGGCTTTTTTCGATGTTGGGGGCTTCGACGACGATTTCCGTCACCCCAGCGTCGAGGACATCGAACTCGGGCTCCGGGTGCAGGCTGCGGGTGGTCGGATCGTGCTCGACCCGACCATCCAGTGCAAGCACCACAAATCATGGTCATTGCGTTCGATGGTGATGACCGACATCTTCCGGCGGGCCGTCCCGTGGACGCAGCTGATCCTGGAGAGCCACGACCTCCCGGTGACCCTGAACCTCGACTGGGGCAACCGGCTCTGCGGTGCTGCGGCGCTGCTCTCGGCCGGCCTTCCCCCCCTGGCAATCGTCACCAGGAGTTGGTGGCCGCTTCTCGCCGTGCCGGTCGTGCTTCTGGCGATGGCTTGGATGCACCTCGACTTTTACCAACTCTGCTTTCGGCGCCGCGGCGTCGCGTTTGCGTTCGCGGCGTTTGCCCTCCACTGGCTCTTCTATCTCTATTCCACCCTGACGTTTGCGGCCGTCGTCATCGGGTCGAAGGTATCGCTCGCCCTGGGGCGTCTGCCGTGGCCCCGGACTCGCCCCGAGCCGCAGCCAGCGTCGGTTCGAAACACGCCTGACGTCCAAAGCCCCTGATCGAGGCGTGCCCCGGCTGCGATTCCCGGCTTCCGGGTGGGGCGTTCCTGGGGAGCGTCGGCGAGCATCGGCACGGGCCGACGAACCGGTGCGGCACAGCAGCGCCGGCCACGCCCCAAGCCCCGTCCGGGGTCATCGCGGGGCAGAGGTGTCAGGAAAAGTGGACAGGGCCGGAATCGAACCGGCGACACATGGATTTTCAGTCCATTGCTCTACCAACTGAGCTACCTGTCCGGCAGATCGGAGCGGGATTGTACCGCAGTCATCGCCTGATTCGTAGCCCCAGGCGAGAATTCCCTGGCCTACTCCCCATCTCCGCTGCCACGGGCGGAAAGCAGCGTGACGAGCGCGGCGAGAAAAACGCCCACGCCACAGACCACCGGCCCGGCAAATGCCGGGAGCATTCCTGCCAGCACAGGCACGAAAAGCCGCAGGGCCGTGATCGCTGCCGCCCCGGCCAATCCGGCGGAAAACGCCAGCACAAAGACGTTTCCGGCAGGATTTTTCACCGCTCCGGGCCGCCCGAGAAAAAAATCCCGGATCGCGTCAAACGGGGACGATCCATGCGGCGGAAGAGGAGGGGGCGAAGGCCACTCCCAGCCCGATGGGCCATCCCCGCCCGCCGAGGATGCAAACACGGAATCGCCGCGGACCCCGACGGAACGGCGCGAAGAAGCGGTCCTCGAGAGGGGGGATTGGATCCCCGATGGATATCCGCTCGACCCACCGCCGGAAAGTGACGTCTCCCCACGCTCGCCGCTTCCTGCCTCGGAGCCCGGGACGCTCGCACGACCGGAGGAGGATGACCGGGATGATTTCGCCCGAGCCCTCCGCCCCATCGGGACCGGCGCATCGGGCGTCCATGGACGCAGCCACTCGATGACCGCGTCGGCGGAGCCGATCCGCTGGACCGGATCCTTGTCCATCATCGCTTCCACGACACGGCAGAAGGCATCGCTCACGCCGGGGGCGAACTTCTGGATCGGAGCCGGGGCCTCGGTCAACTGCCGGCGCGCCTTGTCTTGACGCGTCCCACCGGGAAAGGGCACCTGCCCGGCAAGCACAAAATAAAGCGTGCATCCCAATCCGTAGACATCAGCCGCCGGCCCGACCGTATCGGGAGAACGAATCTGCTCCGGCGCCATGTAGTCCATCGTGCCGACGACGCGGCCCAGACGCGTCGATTCCGATTCGAGCACCGAGCCGGCCAGGCCGACATCGAGAAGCTTCGCTCGTCCGGCTGGCGTGACGAGGATGTTTCCAGGCTTCACGTCCCGGTGAACGAGCCCCTCGCCGTGGGCATAGGCCAACCCACGGGCAACCTGAGAGACGACCGCCGCGGCAGCGACCTCGTCGAGCGTTCCGTATTTGAGGACCTGCTTCCGCAGGTCGACGCCGTCCACGAGTTCGGTGACGAGGTAGTAGACCTTCCCGTCGTGCCCGGCATCGAGCGCGCGGACGAGGTTCGGATGATCGAGCCGACCGAGCATGCGGATCTCGCGTCGGAACGCCGCCTCGGTATCGGGCGTCGACTTCGCCCTCGGCAACACCTTGACGGCGACCTCACGCCCCATCATCGCGTGCTCCGCACGAAACACCTGCCCCATTCCCCCTTGGCCGAGAACATCGAGGATCCGGTACTGACCGAGGGTCAGCTTCCGGCGACCGGCGAGCATCTGCGTGGCCTGGAAGCGGGTCAGGATTCCCCGTTCAACGAGGACGTCCGCCACCCCCTGATCCCACCGGGACGGCTCGCTCCCCGCGGCGAGGGTAGACCGAACGACTTCCTCGGCGGAGTCGATCGCCGTCGCGTCGACGAGCGAACTGGCAAGCGCCGTTTCGCGGAAGCGCGCAGGGGGCCCCGAGGCTGGCAGATCGCCAGTCTCCGGCTCGTCCCGCCCATCCCCGTCAGTCACTCCCATGGCGATAAACCTACCCTCCGGCGAACAGCGGGGGGAATCGCACCGTCCAGCCAGCCGGAACCGGAGCCTCGAGGCAGAGCGGTTCCCCGCTGCTTGGATGGTCGATTTTCAGCCTCCGGGCGTGGAGTGCGATCCCCTGGGGAAATGGCAATCTGGCACCGTACCGACGGTCGCCGACGATCGGACAGCGGCGGGTAGCCAATTGGATCCGGAGTTGGTGCTTCCGCCCCGTAGAGGGCTCGAGTTCGATAAGCGACACCTCGCCGGCCCGGCGCACGACCCTTGCCCTCACGACCGACTCCTTGCCGGGATCCTCCTCCGCCTCTCCCCCATCCTCTTCCCGGTCCCCGGGCCTGGCTCCCCCTCGCCCCAAGCCCCCAAGGCCGAGCACCCGAGGATCGGCCGGCAGCGTGTCGCACCACTCCACCCACTGCCCGAGGGGCGCCGGAAACCTCCCTTCGGCGATCGACACGTATTCCTTCACAACGCTGCGGTTGCGAAACTGCTCGGAAAGATCAGCGGCGGCCGCGCTCGTCTTCGCAAATACCACGACCCCCGACACCGGGGCATCGATACGACTCACGACACCGATGAAGGATCGGGTGCGACGCGCCAGGGTGTAGAGACTCGTCTCGCCGCGGGGTGCGTTCGCCGTCGGTATCCCCGCCGGCTTGACGCAGGCGAGGAGGTGATCATCTTCGTGAAGGACCACCAACCCCTGGGGAATGCTCGTCATGGGATCACCACCGCGTCCGCGGATCATACTCGCCAGCCGATCACCACGCCGACGACAACTCGCCACCGAGGCCGGCTGGGACATTCAAATCGTTCCGCCCCCTGACGCGGCAGAAGCGGCCGCCCCGAGCCGCAGCCCCGATGAATCCCTCGAAGCCTACGTCCTGCGGCTCGCCCGGGCAAAAGCGGAGGCCGTGGCCGCCGCAGGCCTACGCGGGCTGATACTCGCCTGCGACACCCTCAGCGAGGTCGACGGGCGGGAACTCGGCCAGGCCGCCAATCACGCCGAAGCTCGCAGCATGCTCGAGTCTCTCTCCGGGCGGAGGCACCGGGTGGTCACGGGTGTCTGCCTCTGGCCCTACCCCGAACGAGTACCGCTCTGCGCCACCGACGAGAGCCAGCTGGAAATGGGCCCCCTCGAGGACGATTTCCTCGAATGGTATCTCGAAAGCGGGCTGTGGCGAGGAAAAGCCGGCGCCTGCGGATTCCAGGACGACCGACTGCCGCTTCGCCTGATCGCCGGCAGCCCTTCGAATGTCGTGGGACTGCCGTTGGAACTCATCGAGCGGATGCTGGCCGAATTACCGGTAGCGTCATCCCCTGGAGATCAATAGACGGACAACTGCCACCGCGAACCTCAGCGCATAAAAAAAACCGACCCCCGCGAGCGTTTGCTCACGGGGGTCGGCGTGTAAAAATCCGGCGATACCTACTCTCGCGCTTTTGGCACTACCATCGGCTCTGGAAGCTTAACTACCGTGTTCGGGATGGGAACGGGTGTGACCTTCCAGATATGGTCACCGGATATTTCCGGAGCCCTGGGCCGCGAAGCCGTCGCCCTTCCAGTTAGGAGGGGCGGGGCATCACGCCCCAGGGCAATATTG
>CANGGT010000204.1 GCA_947453375.1 Planctomycetaceae bacterium | reverse complement strand
GGCTGTGCGGCGGGATGCAGCAGGCCGAGTCGCCCGAATGGACCCCGGCCTCCTCGATGTGCTCCATGACCCCGGCCACGATCACATCGCGGCCGTCGGCAATGCAGTCGACGTCGACCTCGATGGCATCCTCGAGGAAGCGGTCGATGAGCACCGGCTGTCCCTGGGCGACGGCGAACGCCTCGGCGACGTAGCGCTCGAACTGCGCCGTGTCGTAGCAGATCTCCATCGCCCGTCCGCCGAGGACGAAGCTCGGACGCACCAGTGACGGGAAGCCGATCCGCTGCACCTCGCGGCGGGCCTGCTCGAGCGTCCGGGCGATGCCACAGGCCGGCTGGCGAAGGTCGAGCCGCTCGAGGAGCGTCTTGAACTTCTCCCGATCCTCCGCCTGCTCGATCGTGTCGACGCTCGTGCCGATGATCGGCAGCCCCGCGGCGGAGAGCGCCCGGGCGAGGTTGAGTGGGGTCTGGCCGCCGAGCTGCACGATCACGCCGTCGGGCTGGATGCGGTCGGCGATGTTGAGGACATCCTCGCAGGTGAGCGGCTCGAAGAAGAGCATGTCGCTCGTGTCGTAATCGGTGCTCACCGTCTCGGGATTCGAGTTCACCATCACGCTCTCGATGCCCATCTCGCGGAGCGCGTAGCTGGCGTGGCAGCAGCAATAGTCGAACTCGATCCCTTGGCCGATGCGGTTGGGGCCACCTCCGAGGATCATCACCCGCTTCTTTCCCGCCACCTTCGGGCGAGTCTCGTCCTCCTCCTCCCAGGAGGAGTAGTAGTAGGGGGTGAGTGCCTCGAACTCGGCAGCGCAGGTGTCGACGGCCTTGTAGGTGGCGACGATCCCGCGTCGCTTCCGGTCGTCGCGGACATCCATCTCGGCGACGCCGAGGAGCTTGGAGAGCTGGCGGTCGGAGAAGCCGGCCTGCTTGGCTGCACGGAGGAGCCCGTCGTCGACCGCGGCAAGCGTACCGAGCGATTCCAGGAGCGCCTCCATCTCGACGATCTGCGAGAGCTGGTCGAGGAACCAGCGGTCGATCGCCGTCGCCTCGTGGATCTCCTCGACGCTCATCCCGGCCTTGAAGGCATAGCGGAGATACCACACCCGATCGGGATCGGGGATCGAGATCTTGGCGATGATGTCGTCGCGCGACGGCTCGGCCGGCGTGCCCCACAGATCCTTGCCGTCGCAGCCGAGGCCGAAGGCCCCCACCTCGAGGCCGCGGAGGGCCTTCTGAAAGGCTTCCTTGAACGTCCGCCCGATCGCCATCGTCTCACCGACGCTCTTCATCTGCGTCGTCAGGCGGCTGTCGGCCTCGGGGAACTTCTCAAACGCGAACCTCGGCACCTTGACGACCACGTAGTCGATCGAGGGCTCGAAGCAGGCCTTCGTCCGCCGGGTGATGTCGTTGGGGAGTTCGTGGAGCCTCCAGCCGACGGCGAGCTTGGCGGCGATCTTGGCGATCGGGAAACCGGTCGCCTTGCTCGCCAGCGCCGAGGAGCGGCTGACGCGCGGGTTCATCTCGATGACGATCATCCGCCCGTTCGTCGGATGGACGGCAAACTGGATGTTCGAGCCGCCGGTGGCCACGCCGATAGCGCGGATGACGGCGAAGCTGGCGTCGCGCATCCGCTGGTACTGCCGATCGGTGAGCGTCATCGCCGGAGCGACGGTGATCGAGTCACCGGTGTGGACGCCGCAGGCGTCGAAGTTTTCGATCGAGCAGATGATGACGGCGTTGTCGTCGCTGTCGCGCATCACCTCCATCTCGTATTCCTTCCAGCCGAGGATCGATTCCTCGACCAGCACCTCACCCACCGGCGAAAGGTCGATGCCTCGCTGCACCTTCGAGTCGAATTCCTCGCGGTTGTAGGCCACGCCAGAGCCGGAGCCGCCGAGGGTGAAGCTCGGGCGGATGACCGCCGGCAGGCCGACCTCGGCGAGCACCTCGCGGGCCTCTGAGAGCGACCGTACGATCCGGCCGCGGCAGGTCTCGAGGCCGATCTTCCGCATCGTCTCCTTGAAGATCTCCCGATCCTCACCTCGCTTGATCGCCTCGGCCCGGGCGCCGATCATCTCGACGCCATGCCTGGCGAGGACGCCGTGGCGATCGAGTTCCATGGCGAGATTGAGCGCCGTCTGGCCGCCGAGCGTGGGGAGGATCGCGTCGGGCTTCTCGACTTCGATGACCTTCTCGAGCATCTGCCAGGTGAGCGGCTCGATGTACGTCCGGTCGGCCGTGCCCGGATCGGTCATGATCGTGGCCGGGTTGGAATTGACGAGAACGACCCGGTAGCCGTCCTCGCGGAGGGCCTTGCAGGCCTGGGTGCCGGAGTAGTCGAACTCACAGGCCTGGCCGATGACGATCGGCCCGGAGCCGATGAGGAGGATCGTGTGGAGGTCGTCGCGACGGGGCATGGAGGGATCCGGGCTCGTCGCCGGAGCAAGGGGGGGGCGGGGGGAGACGGGTAGGGCCGGGGCAGGCTGCGGGCAAACGCGCAAACCCTACCATCCAGCCCGCCGGTCCATCAACGAACGGCTACAATTCCCGGGCCAGGCGCGCCTGCCGCCCTTCCTACCCGCTCCCCTTCTGGAAGCCCCCATGTCGATCGCCACCCCCGCCCTGGACGCCCTCCGCGACACGCTCCCCGACGATCTCAAGGACATCCGCCTCAATCTCGCGAGCGTTCTCGCCGGCGAGAACCTCACCCCCGCCCAGGCGCTCGGCACGGCGCTCGCCTCCGCCCGCTTCCTCCGCTGCCGCCCGCTCGTCGAGGCGCTCGAGAGCGATCTCCGTGCCGGCCTGGCCGACGCCGCCCCGGCCGTGCTCTCCGACGGCGTGGCTGCCGCCGGGCTGATGGCGATGAACACCGTCTACTACCGCTTCCGTCACATGATCCACAAGGAGAGCTACGACGTCCGCCCGCCGCGACTGCGGATGAGCCGGATGATCCAGCCGGCAACGACGAAGCTCGACTTCGAACTCATGAGCCTCGCCTGCGCGGCGCTGGCCGGCTGCGAGCTCTGCCTCCAGAACCACGAGAAGAGCCTCCTCCATGTCGGCGCCAGCGAAGATGCCTGCCACGACGCGGTACGGATCGCCGCCGTCGTCTCGGCGGTCGTCTGCGGGCTCCCGGCATGAGCGCCACGCGGAATCCACCGCGGCCGATGCCGCGCCTGGCGACGCTCGCCCTGTGGCTGGCGCTTCTGCCCCTCGGGGCGAACGGCGCCGAGTCTCCCCAGGCCGTCTTCCGGCTCCAGGTGTTCAATCGCTCGACCGAGCCGGCCGACATCATGGCCGTTGATGAGCGGGGCGGCCGAGCCGCGGCTGGCGAGGTGAGTCCTGGCGGCAACACGATCCTCGTCGCCCCCCCCGGGCAGGCGTACGCAATAGTCGGCCGCGACTCCCGCGCCGAGGAACGCGCTGTCGCCAGCCAGCCGGTGAAGGCCTTCGTGTTTCGGCCAGCTGGCGCTCGCGACGCGGCTGTTGTCGATGCGGCAGCAGGCGTGGGGCGCGTCATCGCCCCGCCGGCGGCGCTCAAGGTCGATCCCTTCCATGCGAAGTCCACGAGCGCCCACGGCTTTCCGATCGTCGCCTCGGCGGCCGTGAGCGATTTTGCCCTCCTCGAGGCGGCCTATCTCGTCGACGCGTTGCTCGCCGCCCGCCCCGACGTCCGCCAGGCGCTCATCGAATCGGGCGCGAGGCTGTGCATCCTCGGGAACGACGAATACACCACCGATCTTCCCGAGTTCGCTTTCCTCGCCGCCACTCCCATGGAGGGCTTCCCCGGCATCTCCGGCCGCGATTTCTGGGACGCCCGGGCCCGTGGCACGGGCGGCAGCGAGACCGATCCCTACTGCTCCTGCGGGGAGGAGAATCTCCTCGCCTACGATGGCGATCCCTACGCGGCGGAGTGCATCCTCATCCACGAGTTTGCCCACGTCATCCATCTCCGCGGGATGTCGAACGTCGATCCCTCCTTCGATGCCCGGCTTCAGGCCGCCTACGACGCCGCAAGGCGCGACGGCTTGTGGAAGGGGAAATACGCTTCGGTAAACCACCACGAGTATTTCGCCGAAGGGGTGCAGTGCTGGTTCGACAACAACCGGGTCAACGACCACGACCACAACCACGTCCATCTGCGGAGCGAGCTTCTCGACTACGACCCTCGCCTCGCCGCCCTCTGCAAGGAAGTGTTTGGCGACACCGAGCTCCGCTACACCAAGCCCGCCACCCGCCTCACCGGCCATCTCGCCGGCTACGATCCTGCCACGGCCCCCCGCTTCCGCTGGCCCGAGCGGCTCGAAGCGGCCAAGCAAGAGATCCGCCGCCAGGCAGAGGCCCGCTCCGCCCGGGCGACCGACGCCGAGCCCTCCACCGATCCGACTGCCCCTGCCCCAGAGGACCCACGATGACCGCCGATCCCGCCGCCTCGACATCGAGCCGCACTGTCGACGAGATTCTCACTGCGGCGAGCGAAGAGAGCCGGGCCGCGCTCAAGGTGCTCGGCGAGCTTGTCGGCAACGAGCCCGCTTCGGTGGCGACGCCGGCGCAGTTTGCCACGCGTCACCTCGGGATCGATCCGCTGGCGCTGGCGAGCACGCGGTTCACCGGGCCATCGACCTCGCTGTCGATCCTCGGCAACATGCTCCGCCTCGAGATCGCCAAGCACGGCGACGCCGTGATCATCGGCTCCCCCGGCGACGGCCTTCCCCCCACCTGGTCGCAGCTCGATCTCGGCCTCGACGAACATGGCGTCAACACTCAGGTGACCGTGCCGGGACGGCTCGTCGCCTTCTTCCCTGCAGGCACGCTCGCCGCGAAGGGGCTCTGCGTTCTCGTCGACGACCGCCACTGGTCGCGGGAGTTTGCCATCCTCTCTTCGAATGCCGACAAGGGGGTCGCCGAGGGGCTCCTTGCCTCGTTCCGGGAGCGGCTCAAGTCGGGCGACAATCCCCTCCGCGGCCGCGTCCTCCAGGCGAGCGTCAGCGACGGCTGCATCCGGGTGGGCGTCAGCCCGGCGATCGACAGCCGGCGCGAGGGGCTGATCCTCCCCGACGACCTGTGGCGCGAGATCGACGTCTTCCTCGCCGCGGCGACGACGCGCCGCGAGCTCCTCCGTTCGCTCGGCCTGGGAACGAGCCGCGGCCTCCTCATCGCGGGGCCGCCGGGCGTGGGCAAGACGCATCTCGTCCGCGTCATCGCCGCGAGCCTCGTCGGGCAGTACACGACGATCCTCGCCGACGCCACGTCGATGCGGCATGCCCTGGCCGATCTCTACGCCGAGAGCGACACCTTCGGGCCGACGCTCATCGTCCTCGACGACATCGATCTCGTCCTCGGCCACCGTGACTCCGGCGGCGACAACACGGCCCTTGCCGACTTCCTCGCCACGCTCGACGGCGTCCGCCAGCGTGACGACGTCCTCACGATCGCGACGACAAACGACCCGAAGTCACTCGACCCGGCGGCGCAGCGCTCGAGCCGCTTCGACATGGTCGTCACGCTGCCGATGCCCGATGCCTCGTCGCGGGCCCGGATCCTCGGCCGGCATCTCGAGCCGCTCGGGCTCTCGATCGATCTCCACGCGATGGCCGAGCACCTCGAAGGGGCGACCGGCGCCGACGTCCGCGAGGTGGTGCGCCGGGCGATCCTCGAGCATGGCAGCTCGTTCACTCAAAGCCAGCTCACCGACATCGCCCTCTCCGGCCGGTGGCGCGCCACCGTCAACCGGCGGAAGTATCTCTGAGCCCGCGATCGCCCCTTCACCCCAACTCGCGGAGATACTCGAGCGTGTAGATGCCGCTCGAGTGGCCGTCGGAAAACTCGATGCTGTACGCATACTGCCCCACCGGCGTCATGCCGGCGATCGCAAGTGGCGCAAGCTCCTGCGGCGAGAGCACCGTCAGCAACCCCTTCGGCTTCGGCGCTGCCCGCTCCTCGCGGCAGGTGGCACACGGGCACGCATCGCGAAGGAGCCGCGGCGAATAGGGGCTGCGCACGCCGTCGCTCCAGCCGATCTCCACGCTGCCGTCGGGCAAGCGGCGGATCGACGCGGGAACGGCGGCGGCCGATGGCCGGCCTGTGGATGGATCACTCATGCATCGCTCCTTGGTGATGGCTCGTGTCGTGACGGTGGTCGATGATCCGCCTCCCCTTCCCCTCGAATCGCGGCAGGCTCCCGGCCGGCACCGCCGTGACGCCGACGCGGAGCCCGAGGCGGAGATGAAGCTCCCGGGCGACGCGACGGGGATCGTCGAGCCGATCCTCGATCTCGAGGGCGAGCTCGTCGAGGCTCTCGCGCGAGAAGACCGTGAGCCGGTATTCGACCACCTCAGGGAAGCTTCGCACGATCCCGTCGATCGCGGCCGGGAAGACGTTCACGCCGCGAACGACGAGCATGTCGTCGGCCCGGCCGATCACGCCCCCCTCGAGCTTCACCCACGGGCTCTCCCCCGCAGCGATCTCGGCCTCGTCGGGAAAGCGCGGACGGACGAGGTCGCCGGTGCGGTAGCGGAGGACCGGAGCGCCGACGCGGCCGAGCGTGGTGAGGACAAGCTCGGCAAGCTCCCCCGGTGCGGCCGGCCGACCTGTCTCGACGGAGAGAAACTCCGGATGGAACCAGGGCTCGAGGAGATCGAGATGCCGGCCATGCCGATCCCCCACTCCCCACGGCCCGACTTCGCTCGCGCCAGCGTGATCGAGGACATTGGCATCAAAGGCCTGCCCGAGCCGGTCGCGCACCGCCGCGATCGATCCCCCCGGCTCGCCGGCCACGATCACCAACCGAATCGGCAGGCTGGCGAGATCGAGCTTCGCCTCCGCCGCCACTTCGGCGAGGTGGAGCGCATAGCTCGGTGTCGCCATGAGCACCGTGGCGGAAAGACTGCGGGCCATCTCGAGGCGCGCGAGGCTCGACAGGCCACCGGTGGGGATCGCCATCGCCCCACAGGCGAGGACGCCGTCGAAGCCACTCCAGAAGCCGAGGAACGGGCCGAACGACGAGGCGACGAGGACGCGGTCGCCCGGGCCGACAGCGCCCCGCGCGAGGATCGCCCGCCAACAGTCCATCCCCCAGGTCCAATCGCTGGCGGTGTCAAAGACCGGCATCGGCCGGCCATGCGTGCCGCTCGTGCGATGG
>CANGGT010000203.1 GCA_947453375.1 Planctomycetaceae bacterium | reverse complement strand
TGGTGCATCTGGTGCGCAATGCCATCGACCACGGCATCGAGCCGGCCGACGTTCGGCTTCACCGGGGCACGCCCGAGACCGCCACCGTGCGTCTGTCAGCCGCCCATCGCGGCAACAGCGTCCTCATCACGATCAGCGATGACGGCGGCGGCATCGATGTCGACCGCATCCGCGATCGGGCCGTTTCCCGCGGGCTGATCGCCGCGGATCAGGCGGCTGCGTTGAGCCCCAAGGAATTGATCGCCTTCATTTGGAAGCCCGGCTTCAGCACTGCCGCAGCCGTCTCGAATATCTCTGGCCGCGGTGTCGGCATGGATATCGTCCGCACGAAGATCGAGTCACTGAACGGATCGATCGACGTTGAATCGACCCCAGGGAAAGGCAGTGCGTTCGTCATCCGCCTTCCGCTGACGCTGGCCATCGCCCGCTGCATGCTCTTCCGAATGGAACAGGCGGTCTTCGCCGCACCGGTCGAAAACGTCCGCGAGATCATTTCGGTTGCCGAGGAGAAGATCCTCTCGCTCGGTGGCCGCCGGGTCTGCGACATCCGTGGCGAATTTCTTCCCTTGGTCAACATGGACCAGGTCTTTACCTGGACCGGCGGAGATGTGGCTGACGCCGAGCCTGCGGCAGTGCTCGTGCTCCATGCTGGATCTCGGGCGATTGCCGCGGGGGTGTCGAGCCTCCTCGGCACGCAGGATCTCGTGGTGAAATCGCTCGACGAAAATTTCCAGCGTATCCGGGGGCTCGGCGGCGCCAGTATCTTGGGCGACGGAGAGGTCTGTCTGATGCTCGATGTGTCGGCGGTGATCGACATGACCATGCGAGCGCGGAACTCTGGGGAGACGCACGAATGACCGGAGGCAACCAGGCCATGCTCGAGGAGGCGTTCCACCGCGGCGCGGAAGATGGATCCGCTGCCCTGGCGAAGTGGCTCGGCCGGCCGGTGACCCTCTCCGTCGATCGGCTGGAAATGCTGCCGATCGAGTCCGCCGCGAGCGTGCTCGGATCGGGAGACGAGCCGGTCTGCGGCTGCGCCATGGGAATCAGCGGTGCGGTGGGGGGACTGCTCCTGCTGGCAGCAGACGATGTCGCCGCTCTCTCGCTCGCCGACACACTGCTGGAACAGCCTCAGGGATCGTCCACCGCGTGGGGCGAACTCGAGCGATCCGCCGTTATCGAGACAGCCAATATCGTCGGCTGCGCCTACCTCAACGCTCTCTGTGCCATCCTCACGCCGGAGAATGACGTCGGCATCCTTCCCTCACCACCGGTGTTTCTGCGAGATTTCCCCGCTACGGTGATGGAAGCGGCGCTCATGGAACAGCCGCACTTGGGCGATACCGTCCTCTTGGCGAACAGCGAATTTCGCATTTCTGGTACCTCATTTCGCTGCCGGCTCGTGTTCGTGCCAGACGCCGCAGGGCTCAAAGCCTACGCTCACAAGCCCGCCGATCCGGAACCGCGTCTGTGACGACACCAGCAAAGCCAACGACAGGCGAGCCGATCGCCATCGGCCAGATCGGCGTCGCCAAGGGAGAAGGGGTTCTCCGCACGTTCGTCGGCTCGTGCGTGGCACTGGTGCTCTACTCCAAACGCCATCGGGCAGCGGGTGTGGCCCACGTGATGCTGCCCGCCGCCGAGGGCCGAGTGGGCGCTCCTGGCAAATACGCCGACACCGCCGTGGTCGAGACCCTCCGACTGTTGGCGGACTTCGTCGGTGACACGGACATTGGCTGCACGGCGAAGCTGATCGGCGGCGCGACGATGTTCAGCTTCCAGTCAGGCAAGCCGATTGGAGACCAGAATGTTCTGGCCCTCGAGGCCATTCTCAGTCGCTGTGGCGTCGAGATCGTAGGCCGTATCTGTGGCGGCCGACACGGACGCCGCGTGGCGGTCGACGTGGCCACGGGAACCGTGACTGTCGAAACAACCGAGCATGGCTCGGAGACCTTGTGAAGGAGGCTGACATGGAAACCCCGGCCGGTGGATTGCGGGCCCCCAGATTACTGGTCGTGGACGATGCCACAATCATGCGCAAGCGGATCGCTGGAATTGCCCGCGAAGCCGGCTGGGAGATCGTCGCCGAGGCCACCAATGGCCTCGAAGGGCTTGCCCTCTACCGTCAACACGAGCCTGATCTGGTCACGCTCGACATCGTGATGCCGGAACTCGATGGCGTGGAAACCCTGCGGCAACTCCGCACCGAGGCTCCAGAGTCAAGAGTGGTCATGGTCAGCGCCGTCGATCAGCGGGCGAAACTGCGAGAGTGTATCGCCCTGGGCGCCCTCGACTTCGTCGTGAAACCGTTCGACAAGGAGCGGTTGCTGTCGCTTTTCAAGAAATACGGGGCACCTTCGGAGCCGCGGCGTCCCATCGGTTGATCGCCGGCAGATTCACCCCTCGCCGATCCGCGACGCTCAGCCACGACGCTTCGGCTCTTCCATCGTGGCCGAGGACATCAAATCACGGGCGACCATCACCAGCGACGCCCAGCCCGTGGCGTACGTCTCGAAGCCGGGCGACATCGCGAAGCCAGCCACGTACTCGCGTCCACAGAAGTGATGGTTTCCGTAGCTCTTCTGCCCCTGCCGCAGCCCTTGGAACAGTGCGTTGTCAAAGGAGTCTCCGAGGGCGCCGGCTGGATAATCGGCAAGCACATTCCCCTCACCATCGAGGAAGCAAGCGATGGCACGCTCCTTCTCGCGGGGAGCCAGTGGGATGCGGTCGAGAATCGTTTGCCCGAGGGAATCCCAGTTGAACACGATCCCCAAGACCCCGAGTATCCTGCCGCGGGATTCTCCCCCCTCGCGGACAGCGCAGGAATACACAAGCGCCCGCTCATGGTTCACCAAGGGCGAACGGTGCACTGACTGAAATCCAAACTCGTCGCCGCTCTCGGTTTTCACCGCCGACTGAAACCAAGGGGTCTGCTCCTGCCGCATGCCGGCCACCGCATGCTTCGCTGGCCGGCCGTTCGCCACGACCCTCCCTTCGATATCGCACAACACGAGATCGAAGTAGACGGTGTAGGCGTTGAGGATGACCCCGAGCCGCTTGCTGGCAAAACGTCGATTTTCCTCGGTGGGAGTCGCCAAGGCGGTGACGACGCTTCCATCCGTCGCCCACCAGCGGACATCGCAGGATCGCTCGTAGAGATTGCGATCCACCAGATCGATGTTCGTCAGCGCCATGTCGGAGAGCCGCTCACCGCGCATCTTCGTCTGCAGAACCTCCGTCACCTGTTGCATTTCGCGGATCAGCCCACGCGACCCACGGGCCAATTCCTTGGCGGAATCGCCCGTCTTCTCCGAGAGCTGTGACATCGCTTTGGCAACCACGCCAAACGCGACGCCGGCGTCGCCGGCCCGCGCCGATTCGATCTCAGCATTCAAGGCGAGGATGCGGGCCTCGCGATTGAGGCCGGCGATGTGCTCGACCGTATCCGTCAGCAGGGTCGAAAGCTGCTGCGTAAGCTGCGCGATGTGTTCCGGAGTGGCCAGGTCGCTCACCGGTTGACCACTGCCGGAAGTCGATAGCACGCGGAGGGGGGCCGGGGAAGCCTCGACTGGAACGGATGGTGTGGTCATGAGCGGGGTGCTCTGGGGTGGGGAACTCCAAGATTTGACTGTAATTCGAACGAGAGAGGAAACCAAATCGCGTTCGGCCGCCGCACCCGGCGGGGGGGCTAAATCCACAGCCTGCCAGGCCTTGGAAACAGCCCCCTACTGCACGACCGACTTGCTGCCGTCGGCGGAGCCACCGATCGGTGCCCCTTCGGGAAGCGGACGCCCGGCGGTGGGGAGGCCGCGGCGGTGGAGCTCTTCGCGGACGGTCCGGAAGGCCTCGAAGCTGTCGGGATAACACCACAGTGTCACCGTCGTTTCCGGCGTGATGTTCCCCATCACGCGGTGGAACTTCGAGCCGGGCCGCAGCGCCTCTTCCGGCGTCTCGCCGAGGTATTCCTGCATCGGCCGGACGACCCATTCGCGCGAGCGGATCAGCACCTGCCCGCGGGCTTGGTCGATGCGGGCCTCGATGACGTAATCGAGCGAGAAGCCCTGGATCGGGCCGACCGTCTCGATGCGGTTTTGGAGATTCGCGATCCCCGCCCCCTTGCGCTGCGTCTGCGCCTTCGCCATCTCGAACAGCTCGGTGAGCGGAATGTAGGCGATTCGACCGGCGTCGAGCCGGAAATGGAGCTCGTCGCCGTTCACGGTCCGGCCGATCGGCGTCGGATAGGCGAGGACTTCTTTCGTCGTCGCGGGAAGATGGGCGAGCCCCTCGAGCTCGAGCGAGCACTTTTCGATCTCGACCTCGAGCTGCTTCCGCCGCGCCGTCGACTCCGCCGCCCGCACCCGGGCGCCGTCGACCTCCTGCTTGCGGAGTTCCACCTCGAGCTTCGCCGCGGACACGGCCGTCGCCAGATGGATCCGGCCCTCGGCGGCGCCAGCGGCCGCCGCCTCGATCGAACGCCCCTGGGCGGCCAGCTCCGCGATCCCGTTCTCCGCCGTGGCCAGCTCGATCTCGAGCTGCCCGAGCTCCCGCGCGAGCTCCTCCGCCTTGGCGTTCGCCTTCGGCACGGCATTGAGCCCCATCTGGCCGACACGGCCACCGACCACCATCACGAGGATGATGAGGATGCCGACGATGTTCGTCACGACGTCGAGGAACGAATCCTGACCGGCGGACGAGATTTCTTCCGGCTTGGGGCGGGCCATCTCGGTGGGTCTCGCGACGGAAGGGGGCTCGGGAACGCGGAAGGAACGAAAACGCCCCGACGATCACTTGAGGGGCAGGTTGTACGACGCGCGCTGGATCGGCGGGAGCGACTCGACCCGCTCCTCCTTCGCGTCGCGCGGCCGGACGTCGATACCGCTGTCGGCGAGGAGCCGCTCGAGATCGTCCCGGCGCGACTGGCCGTCGGTCGTGGCCGAGAGGACAAGCTCCGGTCGCCAGTACATCCGGTCGCCGGCGAGCCCCCAGCCCTTCACCTTCGTGTGGAGGGCACCGACGAACGGATCGATCGCCGCCGCCGTGTCGCCATCGATCGGTACGCGCGTCTGGATCCGCCGGCCGGCATCGTCGAGGATCCGAAATTCGTTGAGCGCACACTCGACCCGGATCGGCCGGGTGAGGGGGACGGGACGATCGTGGGTGGCAAGGCTCGCCCAGTTGGCCCCGCGGCTGTTGGCAAGCGAGCCGCTACCGCCACTCGCACCCCCGGCGCCGCCACCACCGACGCTGAGCATGCCGGGCATCGCCACATCGCCACCGGCACCGCCACTGGCTCCGTTCGCCGAGCCACCGAGACCGAGGTTGCCCGAACCGGCGCCGCCCGAAGCCGAGCCGCTTGCCGCGCCATTGGCCGCTCCGCCAGCTGCTCCTCCGGCTGCACTGCCGGCACCCCCGCCGGCAAACGAGGAGCCCGCGGCACCGTACCTTCCCGCACCGCCGCCACCGGCGTCGCTACCAGGCTCGCCTGAGCCACCGGCGCCGCCCGCGGTGCCGGTTTGACCTGGCTGGCCGGCGAGCCCCGCCTTCCCGAAGGCGCTCCCCGGTGCGCCCGGCGTCCCCTCCGATCCATTCCCGGCCATGCCGCCGCCAACGCCTTGGGCGGTGCCACCAGGGCCCCCGGAGCCGCCGCCTGGCCCTCCCCCCATGCCCCGGCCCGAGGCGAGAATCGCATCGCCAGCGGGATCGTCAGGAGTGCCTGCCGCCGAGAGGAAGGGACGCCCCGGTGCAACGCCGTCGCCGCCGCTGCCGCCGCCAGTTCCCTGACCACCGCCGCTCCGGCCGGAGCGCGAGCCTCCCCCCGATCCGCCGCCTGCCAGGTCAGAAGGATCGCCGGAAGCACCGGCCGAGCCCGCCGCCACACCCGGACCGCCACCGTTGAACGATCGCCCCCCGCGGCTGCCACCGGGCGTCGGCGTGCCGCCGGCGGCCTGGTCCTTCCATTCCCACTGCGACTGATCGCCGAGGACACTCGGGCCGCCGTTCTCGACGACGCCGCCGCGCGTCGGGGCGGCTCGGTACTGACGCTGCGGCTTGGCGGGACGCTGCGGATGCGTCTCGGCGAGCCATTGCAGCCGACGGCGAGATTCCTCGATCGCCCGGTTCTCCGCCTCGGCGATCGCCACGTCGGGAGGGGGATAGGCGATCGTCCAGTCGTCCTCGATGAGCTGATAGCCGAACTCGTTCCCCCAGGAGGAGATCGCCTCGCGAGCGGCGTAGTAGGCCATCACGCCAGAGGGACGGACGAGGAGGAGGGGATAGGGCTGCGCCGCCGGGTCGCCCGGATTTGGCGACGTGCGTGCGATCTGTTCGCGGGCCGCGCGGAGGGCGCTGGCGAGAGGATTTCCTGGCCCCGGCGGGCCGTCGAAATCTCCCGGCGTGAGCCGGATTCCCTCCGGCTGCAGGAAGACGCCGTCGACGCAGCATTCGATGTAGAGCGGGCGGCGGTGGGTGCCATGCTTGCCGACGTACGGCACGACAGCATAGGCCGCCGGACGGGTCGCCTGATCGGCCCGGGCCTTGTCGAGCGACTCGCGGGCATTGGTGAGCTTCACCTCGAGCGCGGCGAGGTCCGAAGCGTCGGCGTCCTTCGCCTCGTTCTCGAGCGCCTCGACGATGCCGACGAGCCGGGCGAGCTCATCCTCGAGCTCGCGGGTGTTCTCCTCGATCCCCGCAAGCACCATTCGGGCCCGGGAGAGATCGTCGTTGGTCTTCTGCCGGACTCCATCGAGCTGATCGCGCCGCCAGCGGGCGTTCTCCCGGGCGAGCTCGAGTTCCTCGACGGCAGCCTCGGCCTCGCGAACCCCGGCCTGCGAGGCGGAGCGGCTGAAGAGCACCAGGAGCACCAGGAGGGCGCCCATCGTGCACAGCAGCACCGCCAGGAAGGGGAACAGCGAGATCGTCGGCGCGGCGGCGGGTGTGCGACGGCTCATGCGGCCCTTCTGGAACGCGGGAGGGCGTGGAGTTCGACCCGACGCGGCTCGGCGGCACCGTCGGCGGCCCGGGCCGCGAGGAGTTGCACGGCGGCCGAGAGGGTGGCGAGCGTCTCGTCGAACCGACCCGTGGCGGTGAGCGCGGAGAGGTTGTTCTCGAGCGAGCGCTCGAGATCGGTGACGTCACGCGTGGCGTCGACGACCCGCTCGAGGAGCTCGGTCTGGTCGGCGAGCGCCTGCTGGTGACGTTCGAAGCCCTCCATGGCGCTGGTGAGCGCCTCGGCGGCCCTCG
>CANGGT010000202.1 GCA_947453375.1 Planctomycetaceae bacterium | reverse complement strand
GGCGTCATCCGGGCCTTCACTCGCCCGCCCGCTCCCCGACACCTTCTTGAACGACAACCCCTCGGCGCTCAAGAAGAACTTGACCTCGCTGTTGGCATCCCGCTGCCAGCGGCGGCCGCTCAAGCGATAGGTCACCTCGATCTCCTCCCCCTCGGAGAGATCGTCGACCGCGTCGCAACCGTCCTTGACGAACTCGACGGGAACGAAGTTTGTGAATGTGCCCTTCGACTGCTCGAGGACCACGAGGCGCTTGCGGAAGCCCTTCTGGCCGAAGGACTTGGTCTCCTCGATGAGGTGGACGACGCCGCGGACGGTGGGGTCTTTCATGAGATGTTGGCCGTTAGTTTTTTAAGGTCGGCGCGAACGCCGGCGGGGGGACGATTTCGTGGGAAGAGGATACCACACACCTCAAGAAACGCCCGCCCGGCCTATTCGTGCTCCCCCTCGACCCTGGCTTCGCCGTCAGGGTCGATCTCGACGCGCAACGTCATCGGGTGGCAGCAGACCGGGCAGTCCTCGACGTAGGCCTGATGGGCTCCGGCCGAGATGTCGACCGGCACCACGATCTCCTCGCCGCAGGAGTCGCAGACATACGTGGCCTCGGCATCGATCCGGGGCCGGCGCTTGCGGGGCTTCTTTTTGCGACGCGGCGTACTCATGACCTCGCTCCCGGTGGGTGGCCGGGCCGCGGCCCGGGCCAGGGCTTACATGCCGTAGGGGAAGTCGGCGTGTTCGGTGAGGCCGCTTGTGCGAATCGGGGCCAGGGCCTTGGCGTATTCCAGGAGGATCCGATCGGCAAACTCGATCCGGCGGCGGAGCCAGGCGTCGCGGTCGCTCGCCGGCGTCGCGCCCGCGAGGACGTCGTTGACGTCGTGAATGAGAACGTGCTCCGGGATGTAGACCAAGCGGCTGTTCTTGTAGCCGCTGGTGCGGAGCTCGTTGACCGGATAGCTCCCGCCGCGCGACGCCGACACGGCCACGATCAGCGCCGGCTTGTGGCCGACTTCCTTCGGGCCCGCGAAGAGGAGCAGATTCTTGAGGCCCGGGGGCACCATCCCTGCCCATTCCGGCGCGATGATCACAAATCCGTCGGCCCGGCGCATCGTGTCGCGCCAAGGCTTCCAGAGCGCGGAAAGCTCGCTCTCTCCCTGCCAAACGCTCTCGTCCCACAGCGGCAGCGGATTGCCGGCCAGATCGATCGTGTCGACGGTCACGGAAGGATCGATGCGGGCCAGGTCGCTGGCGATGTACGCCCCCACCCGGCTCGACTGGCTCTCTTTACGGTGACTGCCGACGACGATGGCGATCTGCATGATGGATCTCGCGGGGCGGGGGAAATGACAGCGACCGGAAGGTGGGAAACGGGGGCCGGGAGCCGGAGCGTAGCAGATCGCCACCGATCCCGTCCCGCATCGAAGGCGGGCGTCTGCCCGGATGCCGTGGATGAAAGCGTTGGGGGTAGGGATCACCGCGTGGTCAACGATCTGCTCACTGCCGTTTTGCGAACGCCGCTCTCGGTTTTCTCCGTCGGCCTGAGGAGGGGACAGCCCCCGGCCGGAAGGGTATTCTCATGAAGGCCTCGCGTTCGTCAGGACGCACCGGCGATCGAGCGAGCCGTCGAAGCTTCCCGCTGAAAACCCATCGGCGCCCCGCAGTCATGTCGCTCGATGCCTTCCTGCGGGATCTCTTTGACGACGGCCGTGTCGTCGTGCCGGCCCCCCAGGGCGACGAGGGAGCCGGGGAACTCGCCGCGGCCGGCGCCACGCTCGATGAGTACGAGCACGACTGGCGGCTCGAGTTTCCAGGGATCGCCCCTGAGTGGCGCTGTGACGTCGCACTCCATGGCGCGAGATTGCTTTACCGCGCGGCGCAGGCCGCCGTGTTCCGCGACATCGATGAGATGGCGCTGCGATCAGGCTTCGATCTGGTAGCCCCCGCCGATCTCGAGAACGCGTCGGCGCACTACAGCATCGACCTGACGCTGCGATTCCTCCCCGACCTGACGCGGATGGCGCGGGGGGCCGCCGCCAATGACCCGCTCGTGGAACTTCTCGGCAGGCTCGCCTGCCGGTGGCCGTTGTCGTCGGTCGGCGTGCCGGGGGTGGTGCCTGCGTCGATCGATGTGATCGCCGGCCATCCCGGACTGCTTCGGCTCTACGTCGATCGGGTGCTCGGTAGCCACGACGCCGAAAGGCTCGCCGACGAGCGCGTGGTCGAGGCCGCCCGGCAGGCCATCGGGGCCCACGCCGATCTCGCTCCGTCGCTGTCGGGATTGATCACCAGAGGTGCCAGGCCATGACCATCGATACGCCCACCGATCCTCGGATCGCCCTCGCCCGGCGACTGACGACCGATGTTCTCGGTCCGCTCAAGTCGACGTTCGTCGGCAAAGACGAGATCATCGATCTCCTCGGCATCTGCCTGGTCGGGGGAGAGAACCTTTTCATCCTCGGTCCCCCGGGCACCGCCAAGAGCGCGATCGTGCACGCGCTCGCCCGCCGCATCGAGGGCCGGGTGTTCGATTATCTGCTCACGCGATTCACGGAGCCGAGCGAGTTGTTCGGACCGTTCGACATCCGCAAGCTGCGCGAGGGGGAGCTCGTCACCAATACCGAGGGGATGCTCCCCGAGGCGTCGCTGGTGTTCCTCGACGAACTCCTCAATGCCAACAGCGCGATCCTCAACTCGCTGCTCGCCGTGCTCAACGAACGCGTCTTCCGGCGTGGTCGCGAGACCCGGCGGCTCCCGCTCCTCGCCGTCGTCGGCGCGAGCAACCGCCTCCCGGAGGACGACGCCTTGGCGGCTCTCTTCGATCGGTTTCTTCTTCGCGTCCGCAGCGACAACGTCAGCGACGAACGGCTCGATGACGTGCTCGCCGCGGGCTGGCGGCTCGACGTGGCACGCGAAAGCGACGCCGCACCGGTGGCGATGGCTGTCGACGAGATCCGTCGTGTGCAGTCGCTCCTGGCGGACGTCGACTTGGCGGGGGTCCGCCCGCGATTCGTCGAAGTGGTGCGCGCCCTGCGGCGGGCCGGTGTGCCGATTTCCGATCGACGGGGGGTGAAGCTCCAGCGGCTCATCGCTGCCAGCTGCGTGCTTTGCGGCAGACTCACCGCCAACGCTACCGATCTGTGGATTCTCCGCCATGTCTGGGATACCGAGGAGCAGCGTGAGGTGATCGCGGCGATCGTCGACAAGGCGATCGAACGCGCCGAGGCTCATGACCACGAATCGGCCCATCCGCGGGCCCGCGGCGATCTTCCCGATCCGGAGGCGCTCGCCCGCGAGATCGAGCGGCTGGTGGATGCCTTTCGCGCCGGGATGACGGGGAGCGATCGAGCGGTCGCACACGATCGACTCGGGCTTCTCACTTCCCGCACCGCCTGGGTGCAGGACGGACAGCAGCGAGGCTTCCTCGAGGAGCGCATCCGCAAGGCCTGGGAAGTGGTGGAGGGGACACCATGACCTGGGCGATCGAACTCGACGGCGCCGACGCTGCCGCCTGCGGTCTTCTCCGTCACGAGCCGGGAGTGGAGGCCCTCCTCGCGGCGGGACGGCTGTGGCTCCGGGGCCAGTCGCGCGACGATCGGCTGGCGTCGCGCCTCCTCCGTCTGCCGGCGATCGGACGCTATGCGGTGACCGACGACGGCGCGCTCGTGGCGGAGGGCACGCGGGTGCCGCGGGGCAGGCTTCCCGAGGGCCCGTGGTTCGCCCTTCATTGCTGGCTGCCACTCACGCCGCCGCCGGCATTCCCCGTGAAGGCGGCAGCGGACTTCAGTGGCGTGGGCCTGACGCTCGTGCGCGGGGATCGTCCGGGAGACGCAAACGTCCTTCGCGTTGGCTTTGGCGTCTGGATGACTCATGCCGTCGAGGCGCCGGCCGTGCGGCTCGCGCGCTGGTCCTTCGCCGTTGCCGACTCCGGCACGACGCTCGTCCGCGGCATGCCGCTGCCGCCTCTTCCCGGGCAGCGGCTCGTGGAGGAAGCAGGGATCGCCGTCGAGGCGGGGTGGACCTGGTCGCCATGGGTCTCCCCCGAAACGCTCCGAGGAATCGTCGGCGCCAGCCGTGACGATCTGGTGATCGTCGGTTGCGTGGCGGGCACGCAGGAGTTGGCCTGCGAGATCGTGCCCGGGGAGGCCTTCGTGCGGGCCACGCGCTCCGCGGTGAGGATCACGGCGCGTACTCTGTCGAGGGCCACGCGATGAGCGATGCGGGCCGGCTCCAGGGCGGCGCGCGGCCCTCGCAGCCTGCGAGCGACTGGTGGTGGGAGTGGCAGGAGGCCGAGGATCTGATTGTCTGGGGCGGGGCAGGGGGGACGATCGCCTTTCGGGCAGAACTCGACGCGATCGTCGACCATTTTCGGGGCCAGCGCATGCCGCCGATCGGCGCCACGATCCTGCTCCTCTCCGCTTGTCGCGACGCCTGGGACGAGGTGCCGACGACAGGGCATCTCAGCGGCATGCTCGCCAACGGCGAGCGCGACGAAGATCGCCGCCGGATCGCGGTGGTCGTGGCGGGTTTGCGAAGGGTGCGGAATCTGCCGGCCGACCTGCGTGGCTCGCTCGCCGCCCGCAACGTCGTTGCGGACATCGTGTTCGAGTCGAAGCGCCTGCCCGACGCCTTCGATCGATCCGCCTGGGTGGTGGACCAGTGGTCGTCGCCCGCGGCGACCGTCGCCCCCGGGGACGACGCTGACGCGAGGCTGATGCACTTCCGCACGGAGCTGCGGGCGCTGCTCCCCGGGCTCTTCCGGGTCGATGAGCGCACCGTGCGGATGCGGGTCGAGACCGGGCTCGACGACACTCCCCGAGCCGCGGAAGAGGCCACGCTGCCGGAGCCCCGCAGCGTCGCGCACGGCGGGATTCCCGCGGAGTGGCTCGACGACCCCGAACTCGCCGCCGTGGCGAGGCTCGCCCGGCATGTCATGGCGGCGGTGACGCTGCCGCCGTCGCTCGACGCTCCGGCGGATCTCCCCCAAGGGGGCATCGCCGACATCGCCAACCGCGGCCCCCTCGATCGGCTCCTGCTTTCGGAACTGGCCCATGACGAGACGACGCTCACCGCCCGCCTCGCCCTCGGCGAGGCGCTCTACCACCGCCGTGAGCTCTCCGCTCCCCCGCCACCACGCTGCCGGCTGGTGCTCCTCGACAGCGGCGTGCGGATGTGGGGTGTGCCGCGGGTTTACGCCACCGCCGTGGCCCTCGCGATCCACGCGCAGTCCGGCTCGGGGAGCGAAGCACGCGTGTTTCGTGCTGTTGACAGCGGCCTCCTGCCGATCGATCTCGGCTCGCGCGCGGGCCTCGTGGAGCAGCTGGCGGTGCTCGAGCCATCAGCCCATCCAGGTGCGGCACTCGGGCCGCTCGCCGCGCTTCTCGGTGCTGCGGGCGGTACGGCCGACGCCGTCGTGATCACGGGGGAGGAGGTGGCTGCCGATCCCGACTTTCGCCGCCAGATGACGGCGTGTGGGATCGATCCGATCCATCTGGTGACGGTGGCGCGCGACGGTCGCCTCCGGCTCTCGGCCCGATCGCGCCGCGGCAGCCGGCTGATTCGGGAGGCGGTCCTCGATGTCGAGAAGCTGCTGGCCGAGGAGCCGGGAGGGACGGCTGCCGGCGGGAAGAAGCCGCGGCTGCTCGACCGCAACCTCCCGGCCATCTTTTCCGCCGACCCGTTTCCGCTCCTGCTCACCGTGCCGGATGCGTTCGAGCATGCTTGGCCTGTCGAGGGGGTCGGGGTGCTGTCGATCACGCTCGATGGCCGGCTCCTTCTCTGGGACACTCCCGGTCAGGGCGCCCGGCAGATCGCCGATTCACTCCCCAGGGGCAAGGTGCTTGCGAGCGATCCAACGGCCACGGCGGGGATGGTCCTTGTGGTCATTGGCCCCTCGAAGCGGGGCCGCCTCCACGCCCTGCTCCTCGACATCCCGAAGCGGAAGGCCACGATCACGGCTCTCGACGTCCCGCGTGTCGGTCGGGGGACGACCGCGACGATTCATCAGGGGCGGGTGCTCGTGCGATTGCATCGCTCGACGAAGGAGGCCGATCTGATCGAGATCGATCCTCGCTCGGGGCGCGTGTTGTCGACCTGCAAGGTGCCGGCGGGGGGGAGGCAGATCGGCCGGATCGTCCAGAATGTCGTGCATGGGGGCACGATCGCGCTGGCTGCCGGCCCGGCCCGGTATGAACCGGTGCCGGGCGACCAGGTTCTCCTCCGGGAGGCGCTGGCAGTGTTTGACACGGCGGGGATCGACGGGGAGACGATCGTCACGAGGGAGGGCGCCTTCCGCTTCGGAGCCGACCGAAAGCGGTGCGCCTGGGCAGGCCGAAAGGTGCCCCTCCATGACATGGTGTTCAAGGGGGCGTCGTTCGATGGCCGGCGGTTCGTCGTGGCTGGGAGCGCTCTCCGAGGGGACGACGAGACGCATGTCGTGCAGGTGCCGGAGGGCACCTTCGTGAGTCGCCCGGGCAACGCGACGCTTCCGAGCCGAGACGTGTGGGGCGATCCCCGCGGCGCGGGCTTCCCTGCCCACATTCCACCCATGTCTCTCGCGGCGGTCGGCTTGGCGCCCGGGGGGCAATTGGCATTCCTTCCAGCGCACGGCGGGCCGGTGACGACGCTCGGGTTCGTCGAGGGAAATCTGGTCATCAGGCCGATGAGTGTCGATCGCCGCCGAATCCGCGGTGGTGCGTCGGGGAGCAAATGCTTGGCGCGCGGGGTTGGGCTGCGATCGATTCGCTTCGCGGACGGGACGCAGGCCTGGATCGACAGCCGCGGCTTCGTGCACCTGCAGAGTTCGGTGGCGTCGCTGCCGGAGGTGACGCTCCTCCTGCTGCCATCTCCGCATCCGTTGGCCGGATGGTTGAGCGATGGCCGCGTCTTCGGCCCTGTCTGCCATCATGGTGGCGAACCGACCGACGCCGCGGTCATCGAGCGAGATGTGCTTCGTCCCCTCCTCGACGCCATCACGGAGTGAGCCATGCACCTCACCCTCGTTCCCTCACCTGGAGGAAGGCCCACCCGCGCCGGGGAAGCCTGGCTGCTTCCCGAGGATCTCGTCGGCGCGGTGGTCGAAGCGCTCTCGCGCCGGCGCGGGAATCTCAACGCGGATCGTCTCCACCCGCTGCCGATCGGGCTGTTTGTCATCCCGGAAACGGAGGAGGGGAAGGAGGAGGATGAGGAGGAGTTGGGCGCCTGGGGGAGGGCGATCCTCTATGGCCGGCTCGCCGAGAACGTCTTCGCGCCGGTCGATGCCGTGGTGAATGCCACGGTCTCCGCCGACGAGTGGCGGGAG
>CANGGT010000201.1 GCA_947453375.1 Planctomycetaceae bacterium | reverse complement strand
GGATGCGCGGAGTGTGTCAAAAAAAGGAGGAGTCGCCCGGGCAGCCGGCCCCCGCCGGCTATCCCTGCGGCCCAGCAGCCACGACGTCGGCGCCGGCCTGATCGGCATATTGGGCGAAATTGTCACGGAACTTCGCCGCCAGCGACCGCGCGGCCTTCTCCCAGCGGCGGGGATCGTCCCAAGCCCGTGCCGGGACGAGGAGTTTCGGGGACACCCCTGGCACCTCGGTGATCGCATCGAGGCCGAACACCGGATCGCGTTCCACCGCGGCCTGATCGAGGGCACCGCCGTGGATGGCGTCGATGATCCGCCGGGTCGAGGCCAGATCGATGCGCCGCCCCTGACCGTAGGCGCCCCCCGTCCAGCCGGTGTTCACGAGCCACGCCTGGGCACCGTGGCGGGAGAGTTTCTCCGCGAGAAGCCGGGCGTAGACGGCCGGGTGGCGGACGAGGAACGCGGCGCTGAAGCAGGTCGAGAAGGTCACCTGCGGCTCCACCACCCCCATCTCGGTCCCCGCGACCCGGGCGGTGTACCCGGAGAGGAAGTGGTACATCGCTGTCTCCCGCGACAGGCGGCTGACCGGGGGAAGGACTCCGGAGGCATCGCAGGTCAGGAAGATGCAGTGCCGCGGATGGCCGGCGACGCACGGGACCAGCGCGTTGTCGATGTATTCGATCGGGTAGGCGGCCCGGGTGTTCTCGGTGATCGCCGCGGAGTCGAAGTCGACCTCCCGGGAGACGTTGTCGTAGACGACGTTTTCGAGCACCGTGCCGAAGCGGATCGCCGCGTGGATCTCCGGTTCCTTCGCCGCCGACAGGCCGATGCACTTGGCGTAGCACCCCCCCTCGATGTTGAACACGCCTTCATCCCCCCAACCATGCTCGTCGTCCCCGATGAGCCGGCGACCGGGATCGGCGGAGAGGGTCGTCTTGCCGGTACCGGAGAGGCCGAAGAACAGGGAAACATCCCCCTTCGGGCCTTCGTTCGCCGAGCAGTGCATCGAGAGCACGCCCCGCCCCGGCAGCAGCCAGTGCATGAGGGTGAACACCCCCTTCTTCATCTCGCCGGCGTACTCGCTCCCCAGGATGACCTGCTCGCACCGCTCGAGGGAGAGGTCGATGCTCGTCCGGCTGGCGATCTGGGTGGTGAGGACGTTGGCGGGAAACTGGCCGGCGTTGTAGATGACGTAATCAGGGCGGCCGAACCTCTCCAATTCCGCAGGCGTCGGCCTGATGAGCATGTTGTGCATGTAGAGCGCGTGGTAGGCGCGGGCACAGAGCACGCGGATCTTCACGCGACAGGAGGGATCCCAGCCGGCGAAACCATCGCAGACATAGACCCGATCGCGGGTGTTGAGGTAATCGACCGCCCGTTGGCGGTTGAGGAGAAAGGTGTGGTCGTCGATCGGGTGATTGACCGATCCCCACCACACCTCTCGCTCCGAGGCGGGATCACGGACGACATGCTTGTCCTTGGGGCTCCGCCCCGTCTTCGCCCCGGATCGGATGGCGATCGCCCCGCTGGAAACGATCCCGGCCCCCTCCCGCGTCACGGCCTCTTCGTAGAGAAACGCCGGCGGGGCATTGCGGATCACCATCGGCGTGCTGATGTCGTGCTCGGAGAGGTCGATCGGGGGCGTCATGATTCACCGCGGCGGGGGTGTCGAGGGAGGGGTGAAGACGGTGGGCACTTGGCCGAGATGGACCGCTCGTGGCGACGGGACGACGGCGGGTTCAGCGGCCCAGCGACGGGCCATGACGGTCGCGGCGATGCTCCAGAAGGCGAGGAGAACGAGCACCGCCCCAACCCCTGCAAACAGGCCTCCCCAGGGGCTCGAGCGGACGCGGAGCCGGCGCGACGCCTGACGGACGCGACGACTGAACTCGCTCCAGCCCTCATGGGCCGAGCGCCGGCCGACCCCGATCAGGCTCACCGTGCGGAGGCTGCCATCGCCGTCGAGGTGAACCTGCAATCCCCGGGTCGGGAGCGCCACCGTTTCACCGGCCCAACGGGCCTGCGGATCGAGGTCGGCTGCCACCTCCGCGACGAGGGGCCTGAGCTGTTCGAGGCTGATGTTGTAGACGACCAGTCTGGGGCGAGAGACGAGCACGCACAGCGCGACCACCAGACAAAAGCCGAGAATCAACATCGGCCAGCTCCACGCCGATCCGCCGGCAGCCGGACGCACCAGCGCGATCGGACCGACGGTCACCAGGCCGACGAGGCTCGCCCCGAGAAGGATGCCGTCCCAGACCCCCGCGATGGCGAGCGGACGACGGCGGAGGTGAACCCATCCCAGAGCGATGAGATAGATTCCGAGCGGAAGGAAGGCAGCCCCGAGAGGCAGGGCGTCGAACAGACTGTTCATGTCGTTGCCCCCGCTTGGGCCTCAGGCACCGCGGACCGCCATCCATCCGAGAAACAGCAACCAGGCCGACTCGACGAGGGCCGCCACCACGAGGCCGGCAGGGACCCGGGACCGCATCGCCTCCACGCCGGGGACGACGACAGGCACCGCCGACGGGATCGGCTTGAGCAGATCGGCTGCCACATCAGGTCTCCAAAAGTGGCATCAACGGAGAGATCTCGCCGGACTTCATCGGGACCGATCGCCAAAGGGGCCACCCCCGGCGTGAACGTGCCCAGCGACCTAGGAATTGTCGGGCACGCTGAAGGAGAGGTCGCGAGTGAACGCCTCGTCGAAATCGTAGACATCGTGGAAGTCCTCACGCTTGTCCTTGCGGGTCTTCCTCATCTGCCCGATGTCGATCATGTTGAAGACGATCTCGCCGAGGTCACGGGTGCTGTGAATGCCCCACGTGCCGAGCACCGTCCGGGCCAAGAACCCATATTGCTGCAGCGCGTACCGCCGTGCCGCCTCGCAGAGCTGCTGTCCCGTCAAATGCCGTTCCGCAGGCCGCCTCCGCGACTTCCCCGCCCGTGAGCGCCCCGATGCAGGGGATTCCGGGGGCCGCGGCTCGAGTTCCTCCTCGGGAGGCTCCTCGCCGAGGTTGAGCGTCTCCTGGGCGTACGACAACGCCTCGAGGACGAACATGTAGGCATCGAGTTTGTAGCGACGGTCGCGCTGGAGGAGTTGCCCGAGCGGGTGCGATGGGTCGATCAACGACATGGAATCCTCGAAGACGGCTCTGGCCCGGCCCTCCGGGCAAACTCGACCGTGCCCCGGAGGCCGCCGTCGCGTCCGCCCCGGCACGGGGGCGGGGCGGCCGGAGCCAGACCGGGCGTGAGACATCCCCGCAGGGCCGGTTGCCGGACGCCACGGGCCGGTCCCACCAGCACGTCGTCGAGTATACCGGGAAGGAGTCCGACGGCGAGGGAGCGGCCCCCGGCCGGTCGAGTCAGCGAGCCCGCGGCGGGGGTGCCGGCAGGGATGTCTGCTGGGCCGGAGCCGCAGCACCACCATCCTCGAGGATGAACGTGTACCCCAGCGGGGTGACCGGCTTCGAGAAATCCCGGATCAAATCGAGCCCCTTGTCGATGAGGCTCGTGTTCTGGATGAACTGGTAGACATCCTGATCCTGCCCCCCCGGCTTGTAGATGCGGATCGCGAAGGGAATGAGGTCACGGGCACCGAGAATCAACTCGACTTTCGAGAAATTCGCGGCATCGGCCTGCGTTCGCGGCAGGGCCTCGAGCCAGACCTGATCGGTCACGCCGGCCGGCGTGGGGAGGATGCGCATCACGTAACGCTTCTTGAGGGTGTCGGCCTTGGCACCGAACACGAACGGCAGCGGCCCGTCGCTGATCGCCTTGCCGCGCATCTCGGGGGGCAGCTTCGTCTCCCGCAACTGCCGGTCGCCATGCCGAAACTCGTAGATGCTCGTCCCGTTGCACACCCAGTGTTCACCCGAATCGCCGGGACGCTGTTCGTACCGCGATGTCTGGGCGTTCCACTGCTTCGATTCCTTGACGCGGAACAGCCCCTTGTCGGGCATCGCGTACTTGATCTCGCCGGTGCTCTCCGCGAACGCGAGGCGATCGCCGCTGGGCCCGACCGGACCGAAGGCGTTGTATTCCCATTTGTAGAAATCGCACGACCAGGTCTTCACCGCGGCGTTCCGCGCTTCCCAGGCCGTGAGGAGCCGCTCGAGCGCCGCGGCCGCTTCCGGGGAAAGCTGGGGAACGGTCGGCTGCGGCGGACGCTGTTGGGGCGGCGTGCCCTGCGCGGGCGGACGTCCAGGGCCTTGAGATGCTTGAGGAGCTTGAGCCACTCGGGGCTGCTGGGGGGCGGCCGCGGCGGGTTGCTGGGCCGGGCGCCCCGCGACCGGAGGTGCTTGAGCGCCGCTCGCCGGGCGTGCCCCGGCCGGGGCCTGAGCGTGGGCAGGAGCGACCGGGTGGAGCCCGAGAAGGGCGGCCGGCACGGCCAAGGCGCTGACCCACAGGGACCGACGGCGGGATGGTAACACTTGCCTGACTCCGGAGATTGGGCCGGACTCTAGCAACCTCCCGGAGACACGGCGAGGCCGTTTTTCCAGCCGTTTACTCGGGATCAGCGGCCTTCTGCCACGACTCGGCGGCCGCTGCGCCGAGGGCGATTCATTGCTGGAGAAGCCCTTCGGCCCCCCGCCGACGAAACGTCCGCTGACGAGACGATCCTCCGCAGGCGTCAGGGGCGGGTCGGCTCCTCGAGATACGTGTAGCCCCCCAATCCCTCCTCGTAAAAGCGGAGGAATCGACCGGCCTGCTGGTCGCAGATCCGCCCTTCGCGCACCGCCTGCTCGATCGCGTCGCGGAGCCGCTGCACGAGGTGCTCGGGGTCGAACTCGACATAGTCGAGCACCTCCCGGACGGTGTCTCCCTTGATCACCGCATCGAGGACAACCTCCCCCCTGGCATCGGTGCTGACATGGACGGCATTGGTGTCGCCGAACAGGTTGTGGAGGTCGCCGAGGATCTCCTGGTAGGCACCGATGAGGAATGCCCCGAGGTAGTAGGGCTCGTTCTGCCAGGCATGGAGCGGGAGAGTGCGTTTCACGTCGCGGCGATCGATGAACTGATCGATCTTCCCGTCGGAATCACAGGTGACGTCGCCGAGCACGGCCTCCCGAGTCGGGCGCTCGTTGAGGCGGTGGATCGGCATCACGGGGAAGAGCTGCTTGATCGCCCAACTGTCGGGGATCGACTGGAAGAGGGAGAAGTTGCAGAAATAGGTATCGGAGAGCGCCGCGGTCAGCCCCTCGAGCTCCTCGGGAACGAAGTCGAGTTGCTTCGAGAGCTTGCTGATCCTCCGGCAGATCGACCAGTAGAGGTTCTCGATCGACGACCGCTGGTCGAGCGGGAGGTAACCGCTGGCGAACAGGCTCATCGCCGTATCGAGAGCCTGCTGGGCGTCGTGATAGCTTTCGAGAAGGTTGCGGATGTTGAGATTCTGGTAGGTCTCCATGAGGTCATGGAGCGGTTGCTCGGCCTCGGCCGCCGGCTCGGTCACCTCACCGTTCCCACCGTGCTCCGAGATCCCCAACACGCCGAAGATGAGCATGCTGTGGTAGGCCACCACGGCGCGTCCACTCTCGGAGATGATCGTCGGGTGGGGCACGCCCGCCTCGTCGCACGCGTTCTGAACGTGGTAGACGACGTCGTTGGCATACTCCTGGAGACTGTAGTTGACGCTCGACTCGAAGTTTGTCTGGGAACCGTCGTAGTCGACGCCCAAGCCGCCACCGACGTCGAGGAACCGCAGCCCGGCCCCGCGCTTCACCAATTCCGTGTACATCCGCGACGCCTCGGTGAGCGCCGCCTTGATGTGGCGGATGTTCGTGATCTGGCTTCCCTGGTGGAAGTGGAGCAGTTGGAGGCAGTCCTGCATGTCACGGGCCGCGAGCACGTCGAGCCCGCGGAGGAGCTCGCTGGCCGTCAGCCCGAACTTGCTGCGGAACCCACCCGATGCCTGCCAACGACCGCTCCCCCGGGCAGCGAGCTTGACGCGCATCCCGATCCGCGGGCGAACGCCGAGCTTCTCGGCGTATTCGAGGATCATCTGCAACTCGGAGAACCGCTCCACGACAGGCATGATGTTGCGGCCGATCTTCTGCGCGAGCATCGCCGTCTCGATGAACTCCGGATCCTTGAATCCGTTGCAGATGATCGGCGTGTCGTTGTCGGCCAGCGCGATGACGGCGAGAAGTTCGGGTTTGCTCCCCGCCTCGAGGCCGAAGCGGTATGGCCTGCCGAACTGCAGCACCTCCTCGACGACCTGCCGCTGCTGGTTCACCTTCACCGGATAGACGCAGCAGTAGTCGCCGCGGTACCCGGCCTCCTTCATCGAGGTGGCAAAGGCCCCGTGGATCTCTCCGAGACGGTGCTGGAGGATCTCGGCGAAGCGGAGAAGGATAGGGAGGTCGATCCCGCGCACTTGGAGACGGTCGACGAGCGACTTCAGGTCGATGCTCTTCGTCGGATCCTTGTCGGGATGGACGAGCAGGTGGCCGTTGGGCCCGACCGAGAAGTAACCGTTCCCCCACCGCGACACCTCATAGAGGTCCGCGGCGTCGGCGGTTGACCACTGTTCGACATCAAGATCCACAGCCATCGAGGGGCTCCGCGGGCGGGCTCGTTCGGGAAGCGACGGGTGGGGCCGTCCGGGCGCCGGCATGCCGGGGCTTTCGACGACGAAACTTCCTGGAGTGTATCGTCGTCGCAGCGGGGGGCCATGCCAATCCCCACGCCGAACCAGGAGATCGATTCCCTGAGAGATGCGGGGGATCAGTCGCCCCCCCGCATCCATCCCCTTCCCGAGAAGATCAGCGCCATCGCCACGCCGCGGACGGTGAGGTCGATGGCCATTGCGTACCAGGCCCCGACCGCTCCCAATCCCCAACCGGGGATCGTCGCGCCCCCCGGGAGCGGCACCTGGGGCCAGGCCAGCAGCATCGCCAGCGGCAGGCGGACAACGATCAGCCCGAGGAAGTTCACCAGCAACGGCGGTCGTGTCGCTCCCGCGCCACGCAGGCCTCCGGAGAAGACCATCAGCATTGCCAGAGGGGGTTGGGCGAACGCGACGATCCGCACGAGTCGGGCGGTCAATGACGCCACCTCCGGCTGTCGCCCCTCGCCCCCGACGAACCAGCCGGCCAGCGGATCGGCGGCCACGAGAAACAGCATCCCCATCGCCGACATCAACCCGACACAGCCGGCGGCAGCCAGCCACACGCTCTGCCGGGCGCGACGCTCGTCCCGGGCACCGAGAAACTGGCCGGAGAGCGTCGCCGCGGCCAGCCCGAAGGCACTCCCCGGCAGGAAGGCGAGAGATTCGATGGTGATGGCGACGGCTTGGGCGGC
>CANGGT010000200.1 GCA_947453375.1 Planctomycetaceae bacterium | reverse complement strand
CGGCAGGGGGCGGCCCCGACCCACGCCAAGCCCGAGCCCCATCGCTCCCACCCCCGCGACACAGACCCCGTCCAGTCGCTCTGGCACGCGATTCGCACCTCTTCCTTGCATCCCGCCCCAACAACGCCAGTCCTCCCTTCAGGAGCCTTTCCCATGGGTGTCTTCACGCGACTCAAGGACATCATCAATTCCAACCTCAACGCGATGCTCGATGCCGCCGAGGACCCCGACAAGCTCATCCGCCTGATGATCCAGGAAATGGAAGACACGCTCGTCGAGGTGAAGGCCAACTGCGCCGGCGCGATCGCCGCCCGGAAGCGGGCCGAGCGGGCCGTAGCCACAGCCGAGACAGGAACAGCCACCTGGGAGGAGCGGGCCCGGCTCGCGATCGAGAAAGGGAGAGAGGACCTCGCCCGCGAAGCGATCCGCGAACGGCGCCGGCTCGAGGAGCTCCGCGACGCCCACGCCAAGGAGGTGACCGGCTGCGACGAGGTCGTCGCCCGCTACAAGGAGGACATCGCCGCGGTCGAGGCGAAGCTCGTCGATGCCCGACAGCGGCACCGACTCCTCGTCCAGCGGCACAAGCGGGCCCGCACCCACGAGCGCACCCGGGGGGTGATCGAGCGCGTCACCCGGTACGATGCGGTGACGAAGTTCGACCAGCTCGAGCAGCGGATCGAACAGATGGAGGCTTTCCAGGAGATCGATCCCGATCTTCAGAAGCCGTCGCTCGAGGAGGCGTTTGCGGCTCTCAAGGAAGCGGATGCGATCGAGGAGGAATTGAGTCGGCTGAAGCGCGACGTGCGGCGACCGGCGGCGAACTGACCTTCGCCGCGCTTCCCTGCCAAACCGTTCAGTTCCCCCTTTCGACTGCGAGGCTCCCATGACTCCGCTGATCGGCATGTTCGGCTTCTTCGAGATCGTCGTTTACGCGGCGGTGGCGGCGATCGTCCTGCCCGCGCTTCTGTCGGCCTGGCCGTCGCGTCCCGGGCCGCGCTGCCTCGGCGTCTGCTGGCGGCTGGCGCGCCGGCAGGGGCTGCCGGTGCTCGCCGTCAGGATCCTCGCCGTGGCGGCGATTTTCCTCTCGGGCATCGGCCCGGGGCTGTGCGTCTATCTGGTCCTCGGCTGCGTCCTCCCCGCCACTCAGGATCGCTTCTGACATGGGACTTGGAATCCTCGAATTACTTCTCGTCATCAGCGTCGGGGCGATCACGCTGGCGGCTTTCGGCGTGATCTCCACCGGGGCGATGGCCCTCGCGGGCGTCGCGCTCGCGCCGTCACGGAGCTCGTGCATCCTCGGCGTCTGCTCGCGTTTGTCGAAAAGCCTCGACGTCCCCGTGCGTGGCGTCCGGTTCCTCGTCGCGCTGATCACGCTCTTCACGGGGATCCTTCCCGGCGTGCTCCTTTATCTTGCCGCGGGGGTGGTGATGTCGTGGTCTGACGCCCCCCCCGAAGACTCCTCTCCGGGCTTCGCATCGACCGATCGCGGGCCCGTCCTTCTCGGCGTCTGCCGCCGACTCGCGGCCCGGCTCGATGTGCCGGTCGCTCCGGTCCGACTTCTCGTCGTCCTGGCCACGCTGTTCACCGGCGTTGTCCCGGGACTGATGCTCTATTGCCTGGCCGCTTTCCTCCACACCGACCATGCCCGGCGGTCGCTCGGCCGCTTCGTCCGGTCGCTTGACGAAATCCGCCACGATGGACCGGGGGCTTTCGACCGGGCCGCCTTCTGGAGCGCCCCGGGCCCCGGCCCGCAACGCATCGGCCGCTACCGGATCGTCGGCGAGATCGGCCGCGGCGGCATGGGGACGGTCTACCGCGGCCGCGACGAGGCGCTTCACCGCGATGCAGCGGTGAAGGTGATCCGACCACTGCCGGGGGAGGATGCGGGGGCGCTTGCCCGCTTCGGCGAAGAGGCCCGCGCCGCCGCGTCGCTCGCCTCGCCCCACATCGTCCAGATCTATGAGTTCGATCCGGCCGCTAGGCCCCCGTTCCTGGCGATGGAGCTCGTGCCGGGCGCGAGCCTCCAGCAGATGGTGAAGGGGAGGGGCGCTTTCCCAGCGGCGGCGGTGATCGACTGCGCCCTGCAGGTCCTCGCCGGGCTCGCCACGGCCCACGCGGCGGGGATCGTCCACCGCGACATCAAGCCGGCGAACATTCTCCTCGCCACGACCGGCCCCGCCGCCGGCACCTACAAGCTCACCGATTTCGGCCTCGCCCGCAGCCCCGATCGGCAGCACACGCTCACCGCCTCGGGCTCGCTCCTCGGCACGCTCACCTACCTCGCGCCTGAAGTCGCCCTCGGCGACGAGGCGACCGCAGCGAGCGATCTCTACAGCCTTGGCGCCACGCTCCACGAGATGCTCACCGGCCGTCCGCCGCTGTCGGCCTCGAGCCCCCTCAAGCTCCTCCGGAAAATCACGACCGAAACGATCCCGTCGATTGGTTCGATGTGCCCCGACCTTCCGGCTGATGTCGCCGTTTGGCTCGACCGGCTCGTGGCGGCCGATCCGCTCGATCGCTTTCCCTCGGCCGCGTCGGCCGCTGCCGCACTCGCAGCCTTGCCGGCAGCCGCGGCCGCGACGACCGATCTCCGGTTCATGCCCGCGATGGGCCCCGCGGCCCCGCCGCCACTGCCCGACGCTGCTCCCTGGCACAGGCGCGCCACGCCGGCGGCCGATCGCGGCCGGGGATCAGCCGCTGACGCGCGGCTCGACGGGGTCCTCGATCGCGCCGCGGCGTTTGAGGCGAGTGGCAGCGATCTCCTCGGCGAGCAGACCGTCACCGACATCGCCCGCGAGCTCAACCTCGACGCCGGCGAAGTCCGCGCCATCCTCCGCGCCCATCGGCAGGGGAGGGGAGGGCGGGGGCGCGACGCCGACAGCATCGCCGGGGTGTTTGGCGAGGCGCTCGGCCAGAAGGATCGGCGCCGTCCACTGGCAGATCGCTGGGATGGGGCCGGCCCGCGTGTCGATCATCGGCCGATGCGTCAGTTGGTGATCGCGGCAATCGCGGGAGCTCTGGCCATTCCCCTGGTCGTGATGGCGACGCGAACCGAATACCAACGCCAGGAATCGCCCCGCAAGATGACGATCGAGCGTGAACTGCCGGCAACGCCTCCACTGCCGCAGGCCGAGGCCGAGCTGGGACCAGAGTCGCCCCAGGATCTCTCCCATCCAACCGAGCCCGCCCCGTCGCCCCGGTTTCCGGTCCTCGAGTCAGAGCCACGTCCGGCCCCCACCCCCGCCGAGGCGTTCAATCGCTCCGTGGCGAGCTTCCCCGTGTTGAGCCTCGTTGCCCTCAGCTGTCTCGGCCTCGCGACCCTCTGGTCGATCGGCTTCGGCGTGTCGCTCGTGTGGCGTGCCATCCGCCGCCGGCCGGAGCGGAACTGGCCTTGAGCCACGGGCCCTCGGCCGCGACGATCCCGCCCCTTGCGGCCCGGTCCGGCCGCATCTTCGTGGGATGCCGCCGATGCCACGCCCCCGCCGCTGGCCCTTCGCCTTCGTTCGCCTCGCGCCGCTCCTTGCCGCCGCGCTCGCCGCGTTCACGGCGCCGATGTCGCTCGCCCAGGCACCGCTGCCTCCCCCCGCCGCCGCTCCCTACGGCGCGGTCGTCCCCACGCTCACGCTGCCGGCCCCCGGCCAGGCATTGCCTGCGCCGATGGTCTCGCCGCTTCCGGCCGTTCCTCCCGCCGCCACCGTGCCGGCCGGGACGCTCCCGGGCATCGTCCAACCGCTTCCGCCGCCACCGCCGACGCCGCTCTTCCCCGGCTTCTCCTCGCCAACGACGTCCCCCGATCCCTTCGCGCCGCTCCCCCCCGGCGCGGTCATCGGCCCCGGGGGCCCGGGCCTGCCCGGCCCGCCGCCAGCCCCGAGCAACAGCGTCGTGATCCCGCCGATCGATGCCGAGGTCGTCTGGCAGCAGATGGTCGATACGATGGACGACTTCTTCAAAATCCAGTCGGAGCAGCGCGTCGTGTTCGCCAATGGCATCCCTGCCGAGGGGCGGATCGACACCTATCCACAGACCGGCGCCACGCTCCTCGAGCCGTGGCGCGGCGACTCGGTCGGCTTCCGCGAGCGGCTCGAATCGACGCTCCAGTCGATCCGCCGCTCGGGCTCGATGCGGCTGATCCCCGATCCTTCCGGCTGGCGGGTCGAGGCGGTGGTGCTCAAGGAACTCGAAAACCTCCCCCGGCCGATGCGGGCCACCGCTGGCGGCGCGTCGTTCCGCAACGACGACTCGCTCTACCGCTACGGCACCCCGCTCCCCACGCTCGGCCAGCAGGTCGGCGACCAGCCACGTCCGGTCGCCAATCCGACGCCGAACCTCGGCTGGATCCCCCTCGGCCGCGACCCACTCCTCGAACAGAAGATGCTCGGCAAGGTCCTCGGCCGGCTCGGCGTTGCGCCGGTGCCCCAAGCCGGGCCCGCCTACCAAGCGGCTGATCCCGCCACCGGCCTCCCCGCCACGCTCCCCGGCCCCGCCACGAGCACGACCGGCGCGAGCCCCGCGCCGAAAGCCCCGGTCTACGGGGCTCCGATCCGCCCGGAGCAGTTGCCCCCCGGCGCCCTCGTCGCTCCCGGGCCGCCGGTGCCGATCGAGTCGCTTCCGGTGCCGGCGCCGAAGTAGGCCTGAGCGTGGCTTCGGGGTCGCCCGTGCCCCGTCGCCGGACGTTCGCTTCGGCATTCGTGGCCTCCGCTCCCTCGGAGCCTGCTTCGCTCCGCCATCCATGGCTGCGCTCGCATCCTACGCCGGCTCACGGAGCACGGGCGACCCCTCGCTGGAGCGCGTCAGCGCGGCTCGTCGGTGACGCAGCCTTCGCTCGCCGGGGCGACGCAGCGGATGTACTTGGCGAGGATCCCGCGGGTGACTTTCAGCGGCGGCGCGGTCCAAGCAGCACGGCGCTTGGCGAGATCGGCGTCGGAGACGGCGAAGTCGAGCCGGCCGCTGTCACCGTCGATCGTCACCATGTCGCCGTCGTGGACCAGCGCGATCGGCCCACCTTCCTGCGCCTCCGGGACGACGTGCCCGACGATGAAGCCGTGGGAGCCGCCGGAAAAGCGACCGTCGGTGATCAGCGCCACGTCGTTGCCCATGCCGGCGCCCATCAGGGCCGAGGTCGGCGTGAGCATCTCCGGCATCCCCGGGCCCCCCTTCGGCCCCTCGTAGCGGATGATGATCACGTCACCACGCTGGATCTTCCCCTGCTCGAGGGCGGCGAGCATCGCTTCCTCGCTGTCGAAGACGCGGGCGGGCCCCTCGAACCGGGCCCCTTCCTTGCCGGTGATCTTCCCGACGGCGGTGCCGGGGGCGAGGTTGCCCTTGAGGATCGTGATGTGGCCGGTCGCCTTGATCGGCTGCTCGATCGGATGGATGACCTTCTGCCCGGGCGTAAGGCCCTTGTTCGTGGCAAGGTTCTCGGCGAGCGTCTTGCCGGTGCAGGTCAGGCAGTCGCCATCGAGGAAGCCCTTGTCGAGCATGTATTTCATGAAGCCGCTCGTGCCGCCGACGGCGTGGAGATCCTCCTGAACGTAGCGGCCGCTCGGCTTGAGATCGGCGATGAAGGGAACGCGGCGGGCGACGGCCTCGAAGTCGGCCGGCGTGAGTTCGATTTCGACGGCGCGGGCCATGGCGATGAGGTGGAGGACGGCGTTGGTCGAGCCGCCGAGGGCCATCGTCACCACCAATGCATTCTCGAAGGCGCGGCGGGTCATGATGTCGCGGGGCTTGATGTCGCGCTCGAGGAGGTTTTTGACCGCGGCCCCGGCCCGCCGGCATTCGTCGAGCTTCGCCGGATCGACCGCCGGGATGCTGGCGCTGTCGGGAAGCGACATGCCGAGGGCCTCGATCGCCGTGGCCATGGTGTTGGCGGTGTACATGCCGCCGCAGGCACCGGCCCCGGGGCAGGCCTGACGGACGACGCTCGCGCGGCGCGAGTCGTCGATCCGGCCGGCGACGTATTCCCCGTAGCACTGGAAGGCCGAGACGATGTCGAGGGGGGTGCCGTCGGCGAGGTGGCCGGCCCGGATCGTGCCGCCGTAGACCATGATCGCCGGGCGGTTGAGCCGCCCCATCGCGATCAGGCAGCCCGGCATGTTCTTGTCGCAACCGGGGATCGCCACGAGGCCGTCGTACCACTGGGCCTGCATCACCGTCTCGATCGAGTCGGCGATGATGTCGCGGGAGGGGAGCGAAAAGCTCATCCCGTCGGTCCCCATCGAGATCCCGTCGCTGACGCCGATGGTGTTGAACCGCATCCCCACCATGCCGGCGGCCACCACGCCCTCCTTGACGACCTTGGCAAGATCGCCGAGATGCATGTTGCAGGTGTTGCCGTCGTACCACATGCTCGCGATCCCGACCTGGGCCTTGTCGAGGTCGGCCGGCTGGAGGCCGGTGCCGAGAAGCATCGCCTGGGAGGCCCCCTGCGAGCGGGGCTGGGTGATGCGGGAACTGGTGCGGTTGATGGCGGCCATGGCGCGGGGGAGTCCTCGGGGAAATTTCGCGGCGGTCCGGTGGCGAAGCGGCCTAGCCCGGAGCAGAGCCGAGCGGGCAGAATAGTCTCTCTCAAACCCGTTGGAAAGCGACCAGAAGAGACCCGCACCACCATGCCGCCCGCCAGCCGCCTTCCCCGGTTCGTCTACCTCGATCTCGGCAACGTGATCGTCAACTTCGACCGCGAGCACGCCGTCCGCCAGATGGCCGACGTCGCCGGGATCACCCCCCAGGCCACCCACGCCGCCGTCTTCGAGTCGGGCCTCCAAGCCAAACTCGAACGGGGGGAGATCGACTGGACGGGTTTCCACGAGGCCTTCAGCCGCTCGACCGGCTCGACGAGCGACCCGGTGCGGCTCGCCGATGCGGCCAGCGACATGTTCAGCCTCAATGTGGCGATGCTGCCGGTGATCGCCGCCATCGAGCGGGCCGGCTACCGGACGGGGATCCTCTCCAACACCTGCGCGCCCCACTGGGAGCATCTTCTCGGCAAGCGGTATGCCGTGCTTCCCGGCCGGTTCTCCGTGATCGTCCTCTCGCACGAGGTCGGCGCCCTGAAGCCCGATGGGTCGATCTACGAGATCGCGGCCCGGATGGCCGGGGTGCCCCCCGAGTCGATCTTCTTCACCGACGACGTGCCGGAGCATGTCGAGGCGGCCCGCGCGGCCGGCTGGGATGCCGAGGTGTTCGTGACGGCCTCCCGCCTCGCCGACGACCTCCAACGCCGCGGCCTCAATCTCGGTCTCTAGACGCGCCCGCCAAGGCGACGATCAACGTCGCCTCGTCGATCCGCCCCTCCGCGACGGAACGGGCGT
>CANGGT010000199.1 GCA_947453375.1 Planctomycetaceae bacterium | reverse complement strand
GGGCCTATCTCCCCGCCGACTTCGACCAGCAGGTGTTCGACGCCCTGTGGACGGTGTGGGAGGAGCCGGCGAAGTCGCAGGCCAAGGCGGCCGATGTGGCTGAGCGGCGGCGGATGACGATGGCCCGCTATGGCCTCTCCCCTCATCCCGACGATCCTTCGCGGTCGCTCCAGTATGTCGTCGACGGAGCGGGGAAGTGGACGATGAGCTGTCTCGCCTGCCATCAGGGCACCGTTGCCGGCCGCGTCATCCCTGGCGCTCCAAACACCCGCTACGCGCTCGAGACGCTCACCGAGGAGGTCCGCCAGGTGAAGCTGCGGCAGGGGAAGGCCCTCGGCCACATGGATCTCGGCGGGTTGCTGATGCCGCTGGGCACGACCAACGGCACGACGAACGCCGTGATGTTCGGCGTGGCCCTCATGCAGCATCGTGATCCCGACCTCTCGATCGTGTCGAAGACGCCCCGCTTCGATCTCGCCCACCACGACATGGACGCTCCCGCCTGGTGGCACTATTCGAAGCGGAAGCGGATCTACGCCGATGCCTTCGCTCCCAAGGGGCATCGGATGCTGATGCAATTCCTCCTCGTCAAGGAGAACGGGCCGGACAAGTTCCGCGAATGGGAGGGGGAGTTTCGCGACATCGAGGCGTGGCTGGAATCGCTCGAGCCTCCGCGGTGGGAGGGGCCAGTCGATGCAGCGCTCGCCGAACGGGGCCGGGGCTTGTTTACCACCCACTGTGCCGATTGCCACGGCACCTACGACGGCCCCCGCGACGGGCCGGGGCGAGCGTACCCCGAACGGATGGTGGCGATCGACGAGATCGGCACCGATCGGGTCCGGTTCGATTCCCTCACGGTGAAGGACCGCCGGGCGCTCAACGTCAGCTGGTTTGCCGATGGCTGCGAGATCGAGGGGATCGACGCTCCCGATGGCTACGTCGCCCCGCCGCTCGACGGCATCTGGGCAAGCGCCCCCTACCTCCACAACGGCTCGGTGCCGACGCTCTGGCACCTCCTCCACCCCGAAAAGCGCCCGGCCGTGTGGCGCAGGCTCGATGCGCTGGCCGGTCGGGACTCCCCGGGCCCTCGGGCGGACGGGGAAGCCGCCGCGCTTTCGCCGCGTCCCGACTACGATTTCGACCGCGTCGGACTCGCCATCGAAGCCCGCGATGCTCGTCCGGGGGGGCCCTTGTCGGCGGCCGAGCGGCGCACCTGGTTCGACACCGGCAGGCATGGCAAGGGGGCCGGAGGGCACACCTACCCCGACCTCCTCGACGAGGGGGAGAAGAGCGCCGTCCTCGAATATCTCAAGACTCTCTGACCTTCCCTTTCCAGCTTCCCGCACGCCCGGCCGGACGCTCCGCGGCGGCTGAGATTTCTGCTACCGTAGCGGGGCCTCTGTCGTTCCCCTTTGGCTGTCCGCGGCAGCGTCAAAACGCTGTCATTCACGCTGTCATTCACTCAGTCCGCCCCGTCGGAGCCCACCATGACCCAACTCGAACAGGCCCGTGCCGGCACGATCACTCCCGAGATGGCCTTCGTTGCCAAGCGTGAAGACCTTCCCGAGGAGACCGTCCGGGCGGAGGTGGCTCGCGGGCGGATGGTGATCCCGGCGAACGTCGTCCATCTGACGAAGAAGCTCGAGCCGATGGCGATCGGCATCGCTGCCCGCACGAAGATCAACGCCAACATCGGCAATTCGGCCGTCACGAGCGACGAAGCGACCGAGCTCGAGAAGCTCCACCTCGCCGTCCACTACGGCTCCGACACCGTCATGGACCTGTCGACCGGGAAGGACATCGACGGCATCCGCCAGGCGATTATCGACGCCTCGCCGGTACCGATCGGCACCGTGCCGATCTACCAGATGCTCGAGGAGCTCGGCGGCGACATCGAGGACATGCGCGCCCACCACTTCATCGACATGTGCGAGAAGCAGGCCCGGCAGGGGGTCGACTACATGACCGTCCACGCCGGCCTCCTCCAGGAGCACCTGGGGCTCACCACGAAGCGGATCACGGGGATCGTCAGCCGCGGTGGCTCGCTCATCGCCCGCTGGATGATGGCCCACCGTCAGCAAAATCCCCTCTACACCCACTTCGAGGATCTGTGCGACGTCTTCCGGCAGTACGACGTCACCTGGAGCCTCGGCGACGGCCTCCGACCGGGATCGATCGCCGATGCCAGTGACGAAGCCCAGTTTGCCGAACTCCACGTGCTCGGTGAGCTCACGCGGCGTGCCTGGGCCAAGGGCTGCCAGGTGATGGTCGAGGGGCCGGGCCATGTGCCGATGGACCAGATCGACATGAACATCAAGCGGCAGATGGAGGAGTGCGACGAGGCGCCGTTCTACGTCCTCGGGCCGCTCGTCACCGACATCGCCCCCGGCTACGACCACATCACCAGCGCCATCGGCGCCGCGATCGCCGGCTGGAGCGGCGCGGCGATGCTTTGCTACGTGACCCCGAAGGAGCACCTCGGCCTTCCTGACGCGGAAGACGTGAAGCAGGGAGTGATCGCCTACAAGATCGCCGCCCATGCCGCCGATCTCGCGCGCCACCGCAAGAATGCCAGGCAGCGCGACGACGCCCTCTCCCGGGCCCGCTTCGCCTTCGATTGGAACGAACAGTTCCGCCTCTCGCTCGATCCGGAGACGGCTCGTCGCTACCACGATCAGACGCTCCCCCAAGACACCTTCAAAAGCGCTCACTTTTGCAGCATGTGCGGCCCGAAGTACTGCTCGATGAAGATCACGCAGGAGATCCGGGCGATGGCCGCCGAGCAGGAAGCTTGCTGCGACGATGGCCACGCCGAGGACGGCAGCAACGGGGCTGCCTCGGAGCCGATCGCCATCGAACTCAAGTAAAAGTCGTTTTGTCCCATACAAAACGACCGTGCCCGCGTCTCCTTGGGTGAGGGGGAGGAAACACGTTCTCCTCCTCATTCCCGCTTTCCGGGTGACGCATGGCCGCCGCTGCCCACACTGACCCGACCGCGGCATTCCGCGCCCGGGCCGCAGGGCTCGAGGCGGCTGGGCTGCCGGTGGCATGGGCCGGCCCAGCCGCGACCGCGGCGCTGGCCGAGGCGGTGCGGCTCGGGGCCGATGCCGACAAGGTTCTCGAAGCGGCCGTCCGCACCGGGCAAGACGCGGCGACGCGGGCCCGCGGAGCCTGGCGGCCGTGGTTTTATCCGGCGCTTGTCTGTGCCGGTGCGGCCCTCGGTGCGGCGCTTCTGGGGGCGGGGCTCACGCCGCTCTTTGAAGGAGTGTATGCCGAGTTCCAGGTCCGGTCGGGGAGTGGCCTGGGGCTCCTCGAGGCTGCCCGGTCTGCGGCGCCCTGGCTCCTGGCGGTCATGATCGCGGCGCTCGCCATCGCCTGGTGGGCTGCGACCTCGCGCCGCTCCCGACCGGCCGGGCCCGATTCGCTCCGAGCGGCGCTGGGGTGCGAGACGCTTGCGGCGCTTGCCCACGCTGGCGTCCTCCCCGAGGAGGCCGCAGCCGTAGCCGAGGCGTTCGGGATTGGGGCGGCTGCCTCCACGTGCCCCCTCATTCCTTGGGCCACCGGCCTCGATCTCGGCGGCGTGCCACGGGAAGAGGCCCTCAGGCAGGCGGCCAGGGTGGCCCGGGCCCGCGCCGCCCGGCATGACGGCGACGCGCGCCAGTTCGGGCGGATCGTCGTGGCGCTCGTCATCGCCGGCCTTGCCGTCCTCGCCTATGCCCTCGTTCTCTTCCTTCCGGCGATCGATTTCTTCATGGCAATCTCCGAAGCTTCGGTCAGCCGCTGAAGCTCCGCGGAAAAACCCACCCATGGCTCCCCCCGATATCACCGCCGCCTCTGCCGCCACAGCCGCGCTCGGCCCCTGGATCGGCCGTGCGCTCGAAGTTGGCGGCGGGATCATCCCGGCGCTCCGGGCCCTTGGCGCCGAGCTCTCACCGCGCCGCCGCGCTGCCTGGGACGAGCTCTGCGAGACGCTCGCCGCGGGGGATGCCTCCCGGGCAAGCCGGGCCCTCGAGCACGATCCCGACACCTGGATCCCGCTCCTCACCGCCGCGGCCCCCGGCGCGACGACCGGCGACGGGGCCTCGGAAGCCGCGTTCCTTGCCCGGGCCGTCGATGTGGTCGTGACCGAGGATACGAAGAGTCGATGGTGGCTGCCGCTCGTCTATCCTTTCCTCGTGACGCTCATGGCCCTTACCGTGACGTCGTTTCTGGCCGTGCTCGTGGTGCCGGAGTTCGAGAAAATCCTCTCCGACTTCGGGATGCGGCTGCCGCTGATGACCGAGGCGCTGATCGGATTCTCCCACTTCGTCCGGGAGGGTTGGGGGGGGCTGCTTGCGGCGGCGGCTGTGGCGACCGCGCTATGGCTGACAGCCAATCGCTGGTGGCCGTTGTGGCTCCGCCTCCCCGGCAGCCGATTCGCGCAGTCGGGGCGATTCGCCCGCTTCGCGGCTGATCTCCTCGCCGCGGGGGTGCCACAGCCGGTGGCGCTCGCCGTGGCGAGCCGTGCGGTCGATCCACAGGACGCCATGGCAGCAGCGGACCAGCAGCCACGGTGGCTCTCCGCGACCGTGCGCCACGCCCTCGATGGGAATATGTCCGCCGCCACGCGGGTCCGGCTCCTCGACCGGATCGCCACTTGCCACGCCCTCCGCCTCGCCGCCAGTCGCTCCTGGATCTCCTGGTGCCTCGGGCCGGTGGCCGTGTTCATCACCGGCATCCTTGTCTTCCTCATGGTCCTCGCCCTGTTCATGCCGCTGATCACTTTGATCACCGACCTGTCCTGACGCCGTTGCTTCCGGTGCCCCGATGTCGCTTTTCCCCACCTTCGCCAAATATCTCGCCGCCCGCGGGATCGACACCCGAGCGACGCACCAGGGGCTCTTTCCCACGCTCTTTGGCATGTTCCTGCCGACGTCGTCGGGGCAGCGGCGGGCGCTGGCGGAATTGCTTGCCTTGGGGCTCGACGAGGGGCTCCCGCTCGCCCCGCTCCTCGAAGCCTGGGCCGCCGATGAACGAGGCTGGCAGGCGGCGAGGGTGAGGAAGCTCGCCAAACTCGTGGCAGCAGGCATGCCGCTCGATGCGGCGCTTTCGCGGGTCCGCGGAGCCCTCCGCCCGCAGGATGCGACGGCGCTCGCCGTAGCGACGACGCTTCACGGCGATGCCACCGAAGCGCTCGCCGGCTTCAGCGCGCCGGCGGCATCGACCGAGCCGGTGGAGCGCGATATCCGCTGGGGTCTGGGGTATGCGGCAACGCTCGTCCTCGTGAGCTTGCCCGTCCTCCTCATCCTCATGGTCAAGATCGTGCCGATGTTCAAGATGATTTTCAGCGACTTCGGGATGGAGGAATCTCCCTGGATGACGGCCCTGCGGTGGCTCGGCAACTCGTTCGCGGCATTCTGGTATCTCCCGCTGCTGGCGATCCTCGTCACCGCGATCGCTTCCCGACTCGCCCCGCGGGCCTGGGCTGGGCTGCGGCGGACGTTGGGCCTCGGCGGCCTGGGAGTGCTCGGCGACGCCCGAGCCGCCGATTGGCTCGGCAGCCTCGATGTGGCAGCGCGGGCCGGGGAAGGAGAGGGACGCGCCGCGCAGGCCCTGGCAACGGGCACGATCGATCGGGGATTGCGCGCGACGCTCAAGGAGAAAGTGCAGGGGCCAGGCGGGGCCGCCCGATCGAGCCGAGCGGGAGTCATCTCGCTGGCCGAAGCCGCGGCCCTCGATGCCAGCCCTGAGGCCGGCTGGGTGACGCGGGCGCTTTCGCGCCGGCATAGGGAGCGGATTCTCGAACGGATGTGGCTCCTCTCCGACTTGATCCTTCCAGCGTTTGTGATGGCGATGGGAATCTTTGTCTTCATCATCGCCATGGGGGTGATGGAGCCGCTCTTCGACATGATTCGGGGGCTCGCCTGATGACCACGCTTCGCTCTCCACACCGTGTCGATCTTCGGGACATGCAGCGCCGCGGGGTCACCCTCTTCGAGCTCCTCGTCGCCTTCGGGATCCTCTCCGTCATCATCTCGGTGTCGGCGGGGCTCCTCGTCCGCCACGGCCGACTGCTCACCTCGGGACGCAACCAACGCCTCGCCGTCGAGGAACTCGCCAATCGGATGGAACTCCTCCACGCGCTCCCGCAAGACGCGCGTGAGGCCTTCCTCGCCGCTCCAGCGCCGTCCCCGTTCGCTGCGGCGCACCTCCCGGGAGCGATGCTCACCGCCGCAGCCGCCGCCCCTGACGACGACGGCCTGCAGCGGATCGAGTTGGCGATCGAATGGAACGAACCGGGCCGCCGCGGCCATCCGCTTCGCCTTGCCGGATGGCTCCGGCCTGCTTCAGGGAAGGGCGCGCCATGAGAAACACTCGCTTCGGCAGACGTTCGCCACGAGGCGTCTCGCTCATTGAGCTGCTCATGGCGATGGGGGGCGTGAGCCTCGTCATCACCTCGAGCGCCACGCTTCTCCACGGCGTGATGCGGGCTCAGTCGGAAAGCCGCCGATTCTTCGACGACGAGCGGACCAGTGCCCGCCTCGCTCGCCAGTTCCGGGCCGATGTCCATGCCGCGGCCCGAGTCGAGGCCCAGGTCGCGGCACCGGCCGGGGAACGGCTCGTGGTCTTCACGCTCCCCGATGGCCACACGATCGAATATCGCCACGCGGCCGACCATCGCCAGATCCAGCGGCGTCTCCTTGCCCCCGACAATCCCACGCCGACGGGGCGCGAGGACTATTCGTTCGCGAGCGCCTGTGCGGCGGTCGTGACCGTGGCCGAGCGCCAGATCGCGTTGGAACTCGGCGCCGAGGAGATCGACGGCACACTCGCCTCCCCGGGCAACGTCCCGCCGCCCCAATCGCTCTCCGAGGCAAAAAGAAAGCCGCCGGCGCTCGTCGTCGAGGCGGTCCTCGGCCACGATCTCCGCTTCCTGCCACCGCGTGACGGGGAGGCGCGACCATGAGCCATACGTACAGCCATCCACTGCCGCCGCAGGGCCGTCGTGGGGCGACGCTCATCGCCGTCCTGGCGGCGATGGCTGTCGTCCTCCTCATGCTCGGTGGGATGCTGAAGATCGCCCTCCTCGGGCGACGTCAGTTCCTCAAAGAACTCGAACTCCGTCAGGCGGAGTGCCTTCTCGAAGCCGCCGCCGAGCGGGCTGTCATCCGTCTCCGCGCCGAGCCTGGCTGGACCGGCGGGCGGACGACGGTGGCTTCCGACACCATTGTCGGAGCCGGAGCCGCGGAGGTGACCACGTCGGTCACGCTCAAGCCCGACGGCGTCAGCCTCGGCCTCGTCGTCGAGTATCCCGTCGGTCGCCCCGACTCGGTCCGCCGCGAGCGAGCCTTCCGCGTCGCCCGGGAGGCTTTCATGCCGAATCAACTCCCCGCCATTC
>CANGGT010000198.1 GCA_947453375.1 Planctomycetaceae bacterium | reverse complement strand
TTTCCCAATCGTCCGCTCTGGACCTAACAGGAGCGTTTCCATGACTCATCTTTCCCTTGGCGTGCGCCGTAAAGGCTTCACGCTCGTCGAGTTGCTGGTGGTGATCGCCATCATCGGCACGCTCGTCGGCTTGCTTCTCCCTGCTGTCCAGTCTGCCCGCGAGTCGGCCCGCCGCTCGCAGTGCACCAACAATCTCAAGCAGATCGGTCTCGCGCTGCAAAACCACCACGACACCAACCAGATGTTCCCGCAGAGCGTCGGCTGGGGCCCTGATTACGGCGGTGCCTACTACTTCTCGGACAAGGTCTATCTCCTTCCCTTCGTCGAGCAGATGGGGATCGTGAAGAACCTCAATCCGAAGGACGGCGGTTCTTGGTCGAAGGACAACAACGGTGGGGTGTGGGGCGGATTGAACGCGACCGCTTTGAGTGGCCGCATCCCCGCCTTCAACTGCCCGTCGAATCCCAACACGATGAACGGTGGTCAGGCCAACCACACCTACTCCATCAACAACGGTACGTCGTGGAGCCAGCACACGACCGGTGGTGGCGTGTATCAAGGGGAGCGTGACGGCCGCGTCCGCAGCAACGGCATCGCGTCGTACCGCAACTTCGAGAAGACCTACGGTGCGTCTCCTGTCACGATGGGGCAGATCACCGACGGCACGAGCAAGACGGCCGCCTACTCGGAGTTCATCGTGGAGGCCTGGAACGGCAACATCACCAACGACCCGAAGCTCTGGAAGTCTCAGGTTTACAGCTGGGCCGATGCCGGCACGTGCACCGCGGACACCCGCAACAATTGCCTCGCGCAGACCGGTCTCAACGCCAGCGACGGCGGCCGCGTGATGCGTGGCGGCGGCTGGTCGTGGTCGATGGCGGCCACCGGTTCGGCTTACTCCCACACGATGATGCTGAACGAGAAGAGCTGCCAGACGACCGACTCTGACTGGTGGGGGACGAACGTGTTGTCTGCGAGCAGCGCTCACACCGGTGGCGTGAACGTCGTCCGGGCCGACGGCTCGGTCGCCTTCTACACCGACGGCGTTGCCAACCAGGTTTGGTGGGCCCTCGGCACCCGCTCCGGTGGTGAGGCCGTCTCCGACGACAACTGATCCCGCTCCGGGGTCTCTGGTTGTCCTGTAGCAAACAAGCGGCCGCCGGAGGGCGACTCCTCCGGCGGCCGCGGCTTTTTCCCGGGTGGCTCGAGTGCGGAGGCGGTCACCAATGACGGCTCCGACAGACTTTGGAGCGGGAGGCTCGCGGCGGTGACGTCAGCGGAAGCGAACCTTCGGGGAGGGAACGAGAGCGGCGGGGCGCTGTCTCGCGCCAGCCGTTTCTCTTGGCCGACGCTGGCCCTGTGGATCGGCGGGCTGTTGTTGGCCCTGGCCGCTGCCGGGATTCTTTGGAGCGAGCGCGGGCTGGGGGAGGCCCGGCTCCGGGCCAAGCATGGGCTGTGGAGTGAAGTCCACGCGCCGGTGGAACGCTATCTGCGGATCCACCCCGGCAGCGCCGAGGCCAACCTCCTCTGCGCCGAGGCCTTCGTCAAGGACGACGCCCTGCCACTCAACGAGCGGATCGGTGGCGCGGTATCCCATCTGCGGGCGATCCCGGACGACGCTCCGCAGGCGGTTGAGGCCCGTCTGGCCGAGGCCAGGGTGCATCTGTTTCTCAATTACAGCCCCGCCGTGGCGGAACTGGCGATGCGTCGGGCGCTGCAAATCGATCCCGACGACGGGGATGCCAACTATCTGATGTGGAAACTCCTCGACCTCACTCGGCGGAGCGAGGAGGTGGAGCCGTTCTTTTGGAAGGTGCTGGCAGCCCGGCCGGAGGGGCAGCGGGCGATCGTGCTGCGTGACTGGTATCTGAGCCAGTTCTATCCGCTCACGTCGACCTCTGAACTCGACCGGATGATGGCGTTCCGGATCTCGCCGGTGGATGATGCGACGATCGTGGAATCGAACCGGCTCCTCCGCTTCCGCGGCTCGGAGCCCGATTCACCCCTCGGCAATGCGGCGATGGCCCGGTGGTTTCGCACCCAGGGGGATCTGCCGTTCGCGCTCGAACTCCTCGACAAGGTCCCTTCGGTCGATCCCCCCAACGGGATTTGGGAGCCGTTTTTCCGCGGCACGCTTCTCGATGTGCTCCTCGATTTGGGGGACATCGACCGGGCCGGGGAGGAGTTTGACCGCTGGCCGGCCAGCGACCGTGGCCGCGAGTATCTCCTCGCCCGCGGCCGTGTCCTCCAGGATGCCCGCGATGATCCCGCCGGGGCCGCGGCGGCGTATGCAGAGTCGCTCGCGGCTTGGCCTGGGCCGATCGACTGGCGAACGATGAACCGGGCCGCCAATTGCCTCGCTCGGGCGGGCGATCAGGAGGGGGCGACAGCGATGCGGACGCGCGCGACGGCCCTCGAATCGCTCATGGACGACAAGGTTCACGATCGCTTGCGGATCGTGCTCGGCCAACTCGATAATCCCGAGGTGCTCCAGGAGGTCGTCGACTTCTACCGGAAGATCGGCCGGCCGGAGGAAGCCGAGGCTTGGAGCCGCTACATTGAGTTTTTGGGCCGCCAGCCGAGCGAAGACGCCGGCGCGGTCGACGCGCCGCCGGCAGTGGGCGGATAACCGAACGTGTGTCTTGGATTGGCTCGTTTCCTGCTTAAACCTGAGGTGCTTTCATGGTTCGCTGTGCTGGATTGGTCGGGCTGATGGTCGTGATCCTCGCGGTCGCTGGTTGCGGTGGCTCGGTCAAGGAGATCGCCCCGGTGAAGGAGAACGAGAAGTCGACCTTCGATCCCAAGGCCAGGGCGATGCAGGGGATGCCCGAAGAGATGCGGAAGAAGATGGAAGCGAAGAAGTAGTCGCCAGCCGATTCAGAACTGCTGCATCGGGACACGGTCAAGGGCGGGAAGCGGTCCGCGGGTGCGGACCGCTTCCCGCAGGTCCGTCACGAACGGGTGCTCCTCGTCCGTCTTCTCGATCCCGTTGATGAGATCGGCGGCCTGCTGCCAATTGCCGAGGGTGGCAAACTTGTGGGCCCGCACGGCCTGGGCCCAGTACGAGCCTGGCGTGGTGGCCATGAGTTGCTCCAGCGACGTGATCCGCTTGTCGAGATCGCGGAGTTCGTCGGCCTTCGATTTCCAGCGCGCGAAGGCGTCGTCGTCTTTCTCGAGGGCCGCGAGCCGCTGGAAGAGGTAGGCCGATTCGAAACGATGCTCGGCGAGTCGTTCGAGGGGTTTGATCGATTCCCGGGCCGCGGCTGCATCGCCGGCCACGAGCGCCAGATTGGCAAGCTCTTCGCGGGGGGTGACGCCGGCCGGATCGAGCTCGATCGCGGCGTTCCAGTTGCGTCGGGCCGCCTCGACATCGCCGGTGCGGGCAAACGCCTTGCCGAGGAGGTGATGGGTGGCGGCGGTCGGACGGGCGGCGAGGCTCCGCTCGAAGAGCGGGATCGCCTCGGCGTCGCGACCCTGATTGAGCAGGAGCGAGGCATACTGCTCGAAGAACTCCTCCGGCGGCAGCTGGAGGCCGAGGCCATCGGGGGCAAGCGACTCGGCACGCTTGTAGGCGAGGATCGCCTCGTCGGCGTTACCGCGGTCGGCTTGAATCGCACCGATGAGGATGTTGCCCCGGGCTCCCTGGCCGGGCAGAGCGGTGAAGCGTTCAGCCGTGTCGATCGCCTCTCCCAGCAGGCCCAGACGCGTGCGGCAGGTGGTCAGCTCGTAGAGGGCGTCGGCATCGGCTGGGCTCAGCCGAAGCGCCTGCTCGAGGAGCGGAGCGGCCCTCGACCACTCGGCTTTGAGGATGTGGGCCCGTGCCCAGGCGCGGAGCTCGTCGGTCGTGGCGGCCCCGACGCGTTTGTAGACCTCGATCGCCTCGTCGGCCCGCCCCAGCAGGGAGAGCGCCCGGGCCCGATCGGCCTCGGCGCGCCCTGAGCCGGGATGGAGATCGAGGTAATACTCGGTCAGGGCCAGGGCCCGCGGGGCATTGTCGCGGGCAAGCTCTGCCTCGGCGTCGCGGAGCGGGGCATCCTGCCACCATTGCCAGGCCGCCACCGCGCCGAGGGCGGCGGCGATCGCGACGACGAGAGCCAGGAGCTTCCGCAACGGCGTGCGAAAAAACGGGTTCCTGGAGGCGCGGACCGGCTCGGCAGACGGCGAGGTGGATGGGGTCACGGCGGGAAAGACGTCGGAGGCTGATCGGGTCGGCTCGGGGAGTGTCCCGGCGCGTCTCCCATCATCGCATCCCGGCCGTTGATTGTCCTCTGCCGGGAGTCGCCGGCGGAGGATTCAAACGCTTCGGGGCGTCCCCTTCGAGCACCTGCCAGTAGGCGTCGGCGGCCAGAAGGAGATTGTCGACCCGGCCTGAGGGCCAATGGATCGTGACATTGGCCGGGGATTCTCCCGGAGGGAGCGTGATGAGGATCCGCGGATCGTGGCTGGAAAGATAGCTTCCCCCGGAGGCGATCGGGCGGATTGTTTTTCGCCCTTCGCAATTCACTTCGACCCGGCCGCCGACGGGCGGGATCCGGGATGGGGTGCGGAGATCGAGGCCCACGAACCGGCCCGGGGCCGCCGTATCGTCCCGGAGGAGGGCGACGGGAGAGATGTTGTGGCTGACGGCGAGGTCGAGATCGCCGTCGTTGTCGTAGTCGGCGCCGGCCGCGGCCCGACCGAGCCACTTGCCGCCGAAGTATTCGCCGCCGACGTCGTCGGAGACATCGACGAACGTGCCGTTGGTGGCCTGCCAGAGGAGCTGCGGCTGCATCTGGTAGGGCTGAACGCGGGGCCCGAGCACGTGCCCGGTGGCGACGAACATCTCCATCCGGCCGTCGCGATCCCAGTCGAGACCCACGGCGCCGAATCCGAGGTTGTGGAGGCTCGTGGCGGCGATCCGCGTCTTTCGACTGATGTCGGCGAACAGGAGCTGGCCGAGGTTTTGGTAGAGCGTGTTCTTCGCTTGGTAGAAGTGGGCGAGGAAGATGTCGGGGCGGCCGTCGCCGTCGAAGTCCTCGGTGGCGATCCCCATCGAAGCCTCGTTCTCGCCGTCGTCGCTCACGGCACAGCCGGCGGAGGTGGCGATCTCGTCGTACCGGATCGGCGTCCCCGCCGCCGGGCGCGGGGTGTAGAGGTAGTTGGGCGTCATGTCGTTGCCGACGTAGACCTCCGGAAGGAGGTCGTCGTCGAGGTCGATGATCGACACGGCGAGCCCCTTCCCGCGGCCGTTGGTCTCGATGAAGCCGAGCTCGGCGGAGCGTTCCGCGAACGTCCCGTCTCCCCGGCTCACCCACACCTGATCCTGCTCGCCGACATAGCTGCCCGGCCCGCAGTAGCCTCGCCCCTGCGGATAGTCGCAGGCTTTGTTGTTGCCGAGCCGATTGTCGAGGAACGTGCAGGCGTAGATGTCGAGTTGGCCGTCGTGGTCGAGATCGGCGAAGGCGGCGCTCGTGCCCCACTTCGCGAAATCGATCCCTGCGGAGGCCGTGACGTCGGTGAACGTGCCGTCGCCGTTGTTGTGGAGGAGGACGGCGGGGCCGAAGTTGGCGAGGTAGAGATCGGGAAACCCGTCGGCGTCATAGTCGCCGACCGCGACGCCCTGCCCGTAGTGGTCGTCGCCGATGCCGGCCACGGCCGACACGTCGCGGAAGCCCTCCGCGCCCCGTCCTCGGTAGAGCCGGTCGCGGTGCTCGCCATCCCCTTCCTGCGACTTCTCCAGCCGGCAGCCCTCGGTGAGGTAGAGATCGAGCCAGCCGTCGAGATCGACGTCGAGCCAGGCCGCGCCCCCTCCCATCACCTCGACGATGAGCCAGTTTTCCGCCGCCTCGTCGTTGAAGTAGGTGAAATCGATGCCCGACTCGCGGGCCACATCGACAAATCGGGGGGGGGTGGAAGGGGTTGGCCGCGGGGGCGCCACGACCGTCTTCCGCGCCGTGTCGCTCGTGCGGGGGACCGGCCTTGCTTCCGCTCCCTTCGCCGGTCCGCCCGGCGCCGGCGAAGGCGAACCGGGGCGGCAGCCCACGGACACGAGGAACAGGATCGTGGCGAGGCACCCTACGGCGAGACGCGGGGGGTGGGATGAGCGGGGTGCGGATCGACTCATCGGGGGAGATCCTCGCGGAGGACCGTCGGAGAAGCATCGGGGGTGGCCGGCTCGATGACGAGCCACTGCCCACCACCGTCGATTCCCGCGACCGGCGTGACCCGCCCTCCGGGCCAGCGAATCGAGAACGAGGGCGCGGGGGCTTCGGCAGGGAGGGCGAAGAGGACGCGCTGATCGCGGGACGATTGATAGCCACCTCCCCCCTTCACGTGCTCGGTGTGGATCTGGTCGGCGGCGGTCATCGTCACCACGGCGCCGATGGCGTCGCGGTTGCCGGAGGTGCCGACGAGCCGGAGGACGGTGCTCGTGCGTCCCTCCTGCTGCGGATGGCCGCGGTCGTTGCGGAGGAGCGTGGCCGGTTCGTCACGGTGGTTGAGGGCGAGATCGTGATCGCCGTCGTTGTCGAGGTCGACGGCGGTCACCCCGCGGCCTTGGTGCTTGGTGAGAAAATAGGGGCCGAGTTGGTCGCGGGAGGGCTCGCGGAACCGGCCCCGCTCGTTGCGAAGGAAAAGAGGGAGTTGCTGGAGCAGCGCGCTGTCGCCGGTCTTGTGCCGGTCATCGCCGACATGGCCGTTGGTGATCACCGCATCGTCCCAGCCGTCGAGGTCGAAATCGGCAAATTGGATCCCCCAGCTCACGTACGGCAGGCTCGGCGAACCGGCGCCGCTGGTGTCACTGACGTCGCGGAAGACGCCCCCGGGGGACCCGGCGAAGAACAGGTTTGCCTCCCCCTGAAAGTCGGTGACCATGATGTCGATCTGCCCGCGGTTACCGGTGTCGGCGAGGTCGACCCCCATGCTCGACTTCACCCGCCCCTCATGATCGTAGGCCGTGCCCGACATGTCGCTGGAATCACGGAATGCCCCCTTGCCGTCCCCGAGCCAGAGGGAGTTCGGATTCATGTCGTTGGCGACGTAGAGATCGACCAAGCCGTCGCCGTCGATGTCGGCGGCGATCACGCCAAGCGCGCGGCCCGGGCGGCCGTCGACCCCCGCCGCTGCGGTGACATCGCTGAAGGAGCCGTCGCCGTCGTTGCGGCGGAGGACGTCTGGCTCCGGCTCGACCGTCAGCGGGCTGCAGAACAACCGCCGGCCGGCGGCCCGGTCGCCACAAAAAGGATTCGTCTCGGGAGTCCACTTCCCGTACCGGCAGACGTAGAGGTCGAGGAGGGAGTCGCCATCGATGTCGGCGGCAATCACCCCCAGGGCGCGGCCCGGGCGGCCGTCGACCCCCGCCGCTGCCGTGACATCGCTGAAGGTGCCGTCGCCGTTGTTGCGGCGGAGGACGTCCGCCTCCGGCTCA
>CANGGT010000197.1 GCA_947453375.1 Planctomycetaceae bacterium | reverse complement strand
GTGGATCTGCCGATCGTGAAGGAAGCGGTGAACGACGTCGGCTCGGGGGTGACGGAAGGCGAGGATGCCCGCCAGCCGCGCCGGGTCAGTCGGTGAGAGGAGATCGACGCCGAGGGCCCGGAGGCCGGCGAGGCACTCCGACACGAGCGGCGCCGCCCGCCGATCGATCGCGGCAACGCCGATGCCCGAGAGATATTCGAGCGCCCCGTTGATCGCGTAGAGGGCCGGGTAGTTCGGCATCCCGACGGCGAAGCTCGCGGCGCCGGGAAGGCTCTCGGCATGCTCGAATCGCTCGGCCCCGAAGGCGTCGTGGAGGTTGAACCATCCGCCAGCGGGCACCGTCCAGGCGTCGCGGCGCGTGGAAGGCACGCCGACGATCCCGCCGCCATGGGGCCCGAGGAGCCACTTGTGCGTGCTCGAGATGATGAGGTCAGCGCCGGCGAGGGCCCCCGAATCGCGATCGAGGGGAATCCGCCCCAGCCCCTGGGTGATATCGACGGCAAGCAGCGCCGGGGAATGGCGGTGGACGATTTCGGCGACCGCCGGGACGGCGGCGCGGAAGCCGTTGTAGAAGCTCACCAGCGGTAGGGAGACGAGCCTCGTCCGTGGCGAGAGGAGTGCGACGAGGTCTTCGTTCAGGAGGCTCCCCGCGCGCGATCGCCAAACCTTCACTGTGGCCGGGCAGACGTGTTGCAGAAACGGCGTGACGCTCGAAGGGAAGTCGAGATCGGTGACCACGACCTCGTCCCCGTCGCGGAGCCGGAGGGCCAGACTCGCGAGATTGAAGGCCTCGGAGGAGCATGAGCAGATGGCGACGTCGTCGGCGTCGAGGCCGATGAGTGCAGCGGCGAGCCGGCGGGCTTCCGTATGGACCGCGGCATGCCGCAGCCTGCCGTCCATGCCGAGCTGCTTGTCGCGGAAGTACTGGCCGAGCCCCTCACCGACCGCCGGCGGCGGGATCCCTTCGGCGGCCGTATTGAGATACACGATCTCCGCGAGCGCCGGAAAGTCACGGGCCCGGGTGGCTGCATCGAGCATGGGGAACTCCGGGTAGGGCCCTGTTGAGAGCCGCCATTATTGCCTGAGAAGAAAAGCTGTCAGCTACGGTTCACGCCCACCCGAGAAAACGACCCGGCCCCGGGGCGGCGGGCGCTCCGGGGCCGGGGGCGTTGAAAAAACCTTGGCGCCGAGGACGTGTCAGGCGAGTCGGCGGCGACGAACGCGGCTGTCGAGGAGGCCGAGCGCGCCGATCAAGAGCATCATGACGCTCCCGGCCGAGGCGGGATCGATCTCCGGGACCGGTGCCGCAGCTTCCGACAACGTAATTCCGTCGATGAGGAGGAACGGACCGTTGCCTGTGGGCGATCCCTGCGCCAGAAACGAAAGCGTCTCGGTGACGGACGTGGCAGTGAAATCATGGGTGTAGGGCGCCCAGTCGACGAAACCGCGGTTCGCCACGTTGGCGGTGTCGGTGCTCACCGTGGTCCCGCCGAATGAGACATCCCAGTACTGGGTGGTGCCGCCGAAGAAGTCGGTCATTTGCGATGCCGCCCAAGTGAAAGAGAGCGTGTAGGTCTGGCCGGGTGTCAGCCCACTGATCGTCTGCGAGATCGGGGCTACCGCGAATCCCCCCGCCGCCCCGAGAAAGAAGCCGCCGTTGGGGCTGCCTGTGAAGCCGTTGGAGACCGGATTCGGTGTGTAACCAGGCCCCCAGAGAAAGATGTTGGTCCCTGACCCAGCTGTATAAACCGAGGGAAACCCGGCCGAGTCGGCGTTGGCGTTGACGATGAATCCAAAGCCGTCGCCACCCCCCTGGGGCGTGCCGATCGACCAATTCGTCGCGTAGGAGACGCCGCCGGAAATCTGCCCGACGCCGCCGTTGTTTTCGAAATCGCCGTTGAGGACGAGGTTCGTCGCCGATGCTGACGTCGCCAGCGTGGTCGACAGGGCGATGCCAAAAAGGGTAGTGCGGATGAAGCGGGAAAGGAATCGAGAGGACATCGTGAAATCCCAGAAGGAAGAGACCCCGGCCGCGTTTCCCGATCCTGTTCGGGAACGTGCCGCGATGTGAAGAAAAAAACCCGACTCATTATTCGAAATGCCCTGGAACAATGTCCAGAGGCCGGGCCGACTGGAGGCTCTCCGGGGACATGAAGTGGCCAGCAGCTTTTTCGGAGACCAGGCCGTGTAAAAAGAGGCGGTCCCCGTCACCGCCCCGGAGATCCCCGCTGATGCGTGCTCGACTGATTCTCAACGGCAAGAAGGCGGGGCTCCAACCGGTCCGCGAGGCGGTTCATGCGCTCCGCCGGGCGGGGCATCCGATCGAGGTTCGCGTCACCTGGGAGAAGGGGGATGTCGAGCGGCTCGTCGCCGAGGCGGCGGCCGACGGCGTGGAACGGATCATCGCCGGCGGCGGGGACGGAAGCGTCAACGAGATGGCCAATGGATTGATGCAGCTTGCGGCGATCGAGCCGGCGCGGCGGCCGGCGATGGCGATCCTCCCCCTCGGCACCGCCAACGATTTCGCCACCGCCTGCCGGGTGCCGATCGATCCGGTGGCGGCGCTGACGCTGGCCTGCGAGGGGGCGCCTGTCCCTGTCGATCTGGCTCGGGCGAACGATCGGTACTTTGTGAACGTCGCCTCCGGAGGCTTCGGGGCGGAGGTCACCGCCGACACGCCGGTGGAGCTCAAGGACTTCCTCGGCGGCGGGGCCTACACGCTCATGGGGATCCTCAAGGCGGTCAATTTCCGCCCCTACGCCTGCACGCTCCGCACGCCCGACGGCGAGAGCAGCGCCGGGATGATCGTCGGCGCCGTCTGCAATGGTCGCCTCGCTGGTGGCGGCCATCCACTCGCCCCTGAGGCGCGAATCAACGACGGCCTCCTCGATGTCGTGTCGTTCGCGCCGTTTACGGTCCCCGATGTTCCAGAGGTGGCTGCCGAACTGGCCGCCGCGGTCTCCGCCGGCGCCCCCTGGCGCGGGGGGCGGTGGATTGTCCGCCAGCGGGTGCCGTGGGTCGAGACAGAGAGTGCCGGGGAGCTTCCGGTGAACCTCGACGGCGAGCCGATGAAGGCCCACCGCTTCCGCTTCGAGGCGGTCCCGGGGGCCATCGCCATGATCCTTCCGACCGAGTGTCCATGCCTCTGAGGATCGCTCCAGTCGCGCAGTCCTTGATCGGCCGCAGTAGGATGGCTCCCGAGGGGGGAGGCGACACGGGTGGCTGCCGGAACACCGGCGGCCCGGCGAAACCGAAGCGGGAGGAGCAAGGAATGGCGACCGTCGAGCCATCGACGGCGACGGCGAGCGCCCTGGGCGCTTCGGCCCCTTCGCGCGCGTCGGAAGATCCCACGCGGATCCCGTCGCCAGGCAAGCCGACAGGGCCTCTCGAGTGCGGCGACGACAGCGCCGTTCCTCGGGCCTTCGACGATCCCTTCCACGCCCAACTCACCGTCGGGCCGATCGACCACACCGTCCACCTTCGGGCGCTTTCCGTCGCCGAGCGCCGGACGGCGATGCATGCCAGCGAAGCGAGCGTTGAAGCCGATGCCGGTATGGTGGCGGCGATCGGCGTGGCGGGGTCCGGGGGGCGCTATCGGCTCGTCCGCGAGGTCGGCCGCGGCGGGATGGGGGTGGTTTACGAGGCGCTCGATCTCCAACTCGAGCGCTCCGTGGCGATCAAGTCGCTGAACGTCAGGGGGGATCGGCCGTCGCAACTGAAACGCTTCCTGCGCGAGGCGCGGATCGCCAGCCGTCTCAACCATCCCGGCATCATGGCGATCCATGAGTTTGGCCAGACCGGCGACGGCCGGGCATTCATGGTGATGCGGCTGTTGCGCGGCCAGACACTGCGGCAGATCCTCGATGCCCGCGCCGGGGCGGCCGACGATCTCCCCAGACTCCTCGCCGCTTTTCTCCAGGCCTGCCAGGCGGTGGCCTATGCCCATGCCGCCGGCGTCATCCACCGCGATCTCAAGCCTGCCAACATCATGGTCGGCGAGTACAGCCTCGTGACCGTGATGGATTGGGGGCTCGCAAAGATCCTCGACGATCCCGAGCCGGAGGTGGTGTTCTCCGACGAGAACCCGGGAGAGACGCCCGAGGAGATCCACACGGCCTGCGGGACGGTGTTCGGCACCCCTGGCTATCTCGCCCCGGAACAGGCGCGGGGGGAGATCGAACGCGTCGATCGGCGAACCGACGTCTTCGGCCTCGGATGTATCCTCTGCGAGATCCTCACCGGCGTGCCCGCCTACCGGGGGGCGACGCCGGTTGAGGTGTGGCGGCAGGCGGAGGAGGGGGACACCGCCGCGGCGCTGGCCCGCCTCGAAGTCTGCGACGGCCCGGAGGTGCTTTCGACCCTCGCTCGACGCTGCCTGGCGATCGACCCGGAGCAGCGCCCCACCGATGCCGGCGAGATCGTCGAGGCCCTCGTCACGCACCTCGAGTCGGGGCAGCGACGTGCCGAGCAGCAGCTCGTCCGCTTCTTCGATCTCTCGGTCGATCTCTTCTGCATCGCCAGCCTGTCGGGGACGTTTCTCCGCGTCAACGACAACGCCGTCCGCCTCCTCGGCCACCCCGAGAGTCTGCTCCTGTCGCGAAAGTTCCTCGATTTCGTCCACCCCGACGACCAGGCGACGACGCTCGCCGAGGTGGAGAAGCTCGGCCGCGGCGAAACGACGCTCCGCTTCTGCAACCGCTACCGCTGTGCCGACGGTCGCTTCGTGACGCTCGAATGGAACGCCCGCGCCGTGCCGGAGGAGGGGGCGATCTACGCCGTCGCCCGCGATGTGACGGCGCTCCAGCCCGACCCGGACGTCGAACGGCTCCGCGACGAGCGCGACGGCCTCCTCGCCCGCGTCGCCGCCCTCGAGCGGATGCTGCCGAAGGAACCGCTGGCGTGAGCGTCTCGGAAGCAGCGCGGAGGCTCCCCGCCGACGGCCCCTCCGCCGGCTCGGCGGATGGTCCACCGCTGGGATAGAATGCGAAAGGCGGTGTTGGGGCATCTTCTCCGCCGGAAAGGATCGAGAGCCTGGGGAACGCGCGATGGACGGCCGGACGACCGACGACGAGCGGAGGCCCGACACCCGGTCGACCGGCTTCGGTGAGGCCGTCGCGGGTGTTCCCGGCGTCGGTGTTCCCGGCGTCGGTGGCCAGCCCCCGCACGAAGCTCCCACGATCGCCGGGAGCCGCGTGTCGGACGGAGCCATTCCCTCCGTCGCCTTCGCCACTGGCATCGTGCTCGAGCCCGGAGCCGGCATCGAGGCGTCGTCCGCGCTTCCGGAGCCGATCGACCGGACCCTCGAGCTCCATCCCTGGTCGGACGGCGGCGCCTCGGGAAGCGCGGCCGGCACCATCGCGCCGGGCCCGGGAGACGACGCGCTCGCCGGCGTCGGCTCGCCCGCGAGCGGCAGCCGGTACCGGGTGGTGCGGGAGATCGGCCGCGGCGGCATGGGGATCGTCTACGAGGCGTGGGACGTGTTCCTCGAGCGCCCCGTGGCGATCAAGTCGCTCCAGGTGTGCGGCGACCGGCCGGTCCAACTGCGACGCTTTCTCCGCGAGGCGAGGATCGCCAGCCGATTGAACCATCCCGGCATCATGGCGGTGCATGAGTTCGGGATCACTGACGATGGTCGAGCCTATATGGTGATGAGGCTCCTCCGCGGCCAGACGCTGCGGCAGATCCTCGACGCCAGGCGCGACCCCGCCGACGATCAGCCCCGGCTCCTGGCCGCCTTCCTTCAGGCTTGCCAGGCCGTTGCCGCGGCGCACGATGCGGGGGTTATCCACCGCGACCTCAAGCCTTCCAACATCATGGTCGGCGAGTACAGTCTCGTGACGGTCATGGATTGGGGACTGGCGAAGGTGCTCGCCGAGCGAGAAAGCGGGGATCCGGGAGTCCTCCTCGAGTTCCCTGGCGACGCGCCGCACACCATCTGTGGGACCCTCTTCGGCACGCCCGGGTATCTGGCGCCGGAGCAGGCCCGCGGAGAGACGGAGGCGGTCGACCGCCGCTCTGACGTCTTCGGCCTGGGGTGCATCCTTTGCGAGATCCTCACCGGATCGCCGCCGTTTCGGGGCGCCGCCCCCGCCGATGCCTGGCGCCGGGCGGCCACGGGGGACACCGCCGAGGCGCTCGAGCGGCTCAAATCCTCCGGAGGCCCCGAGCCTGTGGTGCGGCTCGCCCGCCGCTGCCTTGCCGCCGATCGCGCCGCGAGGCCCGCCGATGCGGGGGCCGTCGTCGACGAACTCGTGGCCTACTTCGAGAGCGGCCAGCGCCGGGCGGAGCAGCAACTCGTGCGGTTCTTCGATCTCTCGGTCGACTTGTTCTGTGTCGCCGGCCTCGATGGCTTCTTCCGCCGCGTCAACGAGAACTTCTACCGCGTCCTCGGCTACACCGAGACGGAGCTGCTCGCGAAACGCTTCGTCGACTTCGTCCATCCCGATGACCGCGAGGCGACCCTCACCGAGGTCAGTCGATTGTCGCGCGGCGAGACGACCCTCCGCTTCCGCAACCGTTACCTCCGGGTCGACGGGGCGGCGGTGTGGCTCGAATGGAACTCCCGCGCCGTGCCCGAAGAGGGGGTGATCTACGCGGTGGCGCGAGACGTGTCCGAGCGGGTGCGCCTGGAGAACGATCTCGAGATGTCGCGGCACGACGTCGAAGACTTCATGGAGAACGCGAACGTCCCCCTCCATCGCGTCGACGCCGACGGGATCATCGTGTGGGCCAACCGGGCGGAGCTCGAGTTCCTCGGCTACGCGCGCGAGGAGTACGTCGGGCAGCCGATCGCGAAGTTCCACGCCGACGAGGCTGTCATCGCCGACATCCTCGCCCGGCTCGGCGCGGGGGAGAGCCTGGCTGGCTACGGGGCACGCCTGGTGGCCCGCGACGGGTCGATCCGCCGCGTCGCCATCCATTCGAGCGTTTCTGTGGAGGATGGTGTCTTCCGCCACACCCGCTGCCTGTCGTTCGCCGTCGGCGCGACGAGCGTCGACGAGCGCCTCGCCCGGGCCGAGGCGGAACGGGACGACCTGCGGCGTCGCCTGGCTGACCTCGAGCACGATGCACGGGGCCAGACACCGGCACCGGCGGCTCCCACGAGGGCGTCATGAGCGAGGGGCGGGCCACGCCGCGGATGATCGCGGTCGGAGGGATCTGCACGACGACGCTCTACCGGGTGCCCGCGGTGCCGGCCGTGCCGGGGAAGGTGCTGGCCACCGACGCCGCCGAGGTGGTCGACGGGATGGCCGTGTCGGCGGCGTGTGCGTTTGTCCGCCTCGGGGGGCAGGGGGCGGTGTGGGGGCGCGTCGGCGCCGATCCGCGCGGCGTGGGGATGCGCCGTGAACTGGCCGCGGCAGGCCTCGATGTCTCCGCCGTGAGGAGTGTGCCGGGGGGGCGATCGTCGACTGCCGTCAGCATCATCGATGCCCGAGGAGACAGGCTCGTCGTTCCCTACCACGACGCGAGCCTCGAAGCGGCGGCCGACTGGCTCCCGCTCGAACGGATCGCGAGCGCT
>CANGGT010000196.1 GCA_947453375.1 Planctomycetaceae bacterium | reverse complement strand
GTTCCATGACGCACCGGCTTCGATCGGCGTCGCCGTCATCGGAACAGAGATCGAGGAGATCGTCCCATTCCTGTTCCCGGCGCGCCCGGAGATCGGGGAGTTCAGCCTCGGCGAGGCTCTTGAACTCCGGATCATCCCCCTGGCTGAAGGCGTCGAGTTCGGCGATCTGCCGCTCGAGATCGACAAATCCTCGGTAGCGCCGAGCGAGACGGGCGAGCGACCCATGCTCCCGCGCGACCGCTGCCAGCCGTTGCGGCTGGGCGACCACGTCAGGGTCGATCAACTCCCGCTCGAGTTCCTCGAACCGGGCGAGCTTCGCTTCGAGCTGGTCGCGCATCGTCCGGTGGAGCCTCGATCCGTCGCCAGGGCGCTCACGCGCGGGATAGCCAGTGCCCCGAAGAGGCCATCAAGCCCCTCGCTGGCACGAACCTGCCGGCAACCGTTCAGGAAGTCGGTTCTGCGGCGGCAGGGGCCGGGGCGGCCTTCTTCCCCTTCTTGAGGCTCGCGTAGCCGGCGCCGGCGAACTTCGTCTTGAACTTCTCGATCCGGCCGGCCGTGTCGACGAACTTCAGCTTCCCCGTGAAGAACGGATGGCAGACGTTGCAAATGTCGACCTTCAATTCCGGCATGGTGCTCCGGGTCTGGAAGGTGTTGCCGCAGCCGCAACGGACCACGGTCTCGATGTAACGGGGGTGGATGTCGTCTTTCATGGCATGACTCGGGGCGGGACCCGGACGGGACCGGGCTCGGAAGCGGAGGACGTCAGTAGGAAGCCCTCCAATGTAGCTGCTACCGCCCCAGCCCGCAACGCATCCTCCCCCGGATCCCGATTCATTGGGGCGAAGGGACGAGGCGCTCGGCCTGCAGGCGGCTGCCAAAGCGTTGCGGGGAGGCATCCTCACGGAGCAGACGGGCGGCCTCTTCCCGCTCGCCGAGGGCAAGACGGGCACGGGCCAGATTGACTCTCGCGGCATCGGACCAGACCCCCTCGGGATTCGCCTGGAGCGTCATCCGGTCGAGGTAATCGACGGCGGTTTCGTATTCCTTCTCGGTCAGCGTCAGCACGCCGAGCCAGTACGTGGCATCCCCCTTGAGTTCGTCGTACATCCGCTTCACCTGTTCGGCCTGGGGTGGGGGCAAGCCAGCGAGCATCTCGGCGATCACCGCATTTCCGGGACGGGCCGCGAGGTAGGCCATCTTCGCTCCGTCGGGCCCGTCGAGTGCCCCACGGAACTCGCGCAGCCGTGCGGCGTAGAGCGGGCGGAACGCTCGCGTCTCGCGGTTGGCATCGGTCTGCTGGAGCGCCACTCCCATCACCGCCAGTTCTTTTCCGAGCGCAGCATCGACTGCCGGACGAAGCGCGCGCCGCCGCGCGAGCGTCTCCCAGGGAAACTCCCACAGCCCACGTCGCCGCTCCGCGCCCGGGCTGGCCGCCGCCTCTGGCTGGTCGGCGTTCGCCGGCGTGGAGGCCTGTCCCGGAAGGGCCGCGAGGGCCCGCGTCGCCACCGTCGTGGCATCGATCGCCAGATCGACTCGGCGGGCACCGGCGAGCTGTCGATCCAGGAGGTGCATCCGGCGCGACAGGCTCCAGGGCGTGGCCGGGACGAGGACAGTGAGGCGCTCGATGTCTGTCGCCTGGACCGGGTAGGGTCGATCGGGGAGCGACATGCTGGCGAGAATCGTCGGATCGCTCGCCGCCTGTCTGGCCGTGGCGACCCCCTCGCCGCCAGGCCCGGGGATCGGCAGGCCATACCCGGGATCGAAGAGATAGGCGTCCTCGCCGCAGAGCACGGCGGGAATCCAGGGGCGGAGCGTCCCGTCGGCCGGGTCTCCGGTGGCGAGCATGACGCCGTCGAGCCCGGCGTGCCTCACGAGTTCGAGGAACACCCATGCTCGCTGCGGGGCGCTGGCTCGCCCGGCGAGGAGGATCTCGCCCGTCGAGAACCAACGGCTGCCGGGATTGGCGTCGGTGGGCACCATCGGCGGATCACTCGCGGCCGCCAGCGACCGAACCGTCCACTCGAACAGCGAGCGCGCGACGGCGAGATCCTCGATCGCATCGCCGCGGGCCGTGGCGGCCACGTCGGCCAGCCAGCGTTGGTCCCGAAGGGTGAGGACATCGGCCGTGGCATCGAACGCCAGTTCGTCGATCCCCTTCGTGACGCCCTCTCCCCGGAGCCGCTCGGGGAGCGTTTCCAGAAGCGGGTCGAGGTGCCAACGATCGGCGGCGCCGGCAGCGGCCACGGCATGGCTCCACTGGTTGAGGCGGTCGAACACCTGGGGGAAGGCGACCGACTCCTCGTAGGCCTCCAGGTTGCCGAGGACATCCATCGCTCCTTCGAGGAGTTTGTCGCGGACCTCCCTCGACATTGGCTGCGCTGCCGCTGCGGGATTGGCTTGATCTTGCGAGGACGCCGCCGCAGAGGGGGCCGCGCGACGGTCGGCCTTCGGGGTTGGCCGCCCGCGGGGGGCACGGGAACCGCAGCCGGCCGACGAAATGGCGATCAGGAGCAGCGGCAGGAGGAGCCCCGACCCCACAGCCCGGGGCCCGAAGCAAGACGACGATCGCGACCAAAAGGGGAGGGGAGAGGTCATGCGCCGATCTCCCGTTCACCCGCCAAGCGGGCTTCATGGATCCGCAACACCCTCTCGAGCACCCCTCGAAGCCGATCGAGCGGCACCATGTTCGGGCCATCGCTCGGGCTGGAATCGGGATCGGGGTGAGTTTCCAGGAACAGCCCATCGACCCCGACGGCGACGGCGGCCCTGGCGAGCGGTTCGACGAGCGTTCGGTCGCCCCCCGTGGCATCCCCGAGGCTTGCCGGCTGCTGAACGGAATGCGTGGCGTCGAAGATCACCGGCACACCGAAGCTCCGCATCACCGGCAGGCCGGTGAAGTCGTTGACCAGTCGACCGTAGCCGAAGAAGGTGCCCCGCTCGCAGAGCATGACATCCCGGCACCCGCCGGCAAGCAGTTTTGCCACGGCATGCTTCATGTCGCCGGGGGCGACGAACTGCCCCTTTTTGACGTTCACCGTCTTTCCCGTGGCGGCGGCGGCAAGGAGCAGATCCGTCTGCCGGCAGAGGAAGGCCGGGATCTGGATGAGGTCGCACACCGCACCGATCGCCGCGGCCTGATCGGGGAGATGCATGTCGGTCGTCACCGGGAGCCCCGTGGCCGCCCGCACCTTTTCGAGGATCGCGAGTCCCTCGTCGAGGCCGGGCCCGCGGAACGCCCCGGCACTCGTCCGGTTGGCCTTGTCGAACGAAGCCTTGAAAACGCACCGGATCGGGAGCACCGCAGCGATGGCGGCGAGCGACTCCGCGACATGGAGGCAGAGGCGCTCGTTCTCCATGACGCAAGGGCCGGCGATCACCAGAAGGGGCTCGCCCGGACCACACCGATGAGGCCCGACATGGGCGGGGAGGCGGGGGTTCACAAGCGGCTCCGGCGGCGTCGAGGGGGGGAAGTAAAGGCCTTCAATTCGGCCCGAAAGGAGCCGGGGAAGGCAACTCTTTTTGAATCATAGCGAATGCCGCATCGCCTGCCCCTGTCCTGTTCTGCGCGCGGCATTCTGCGACAGCCTGTCCTGAAATGCGGCGCCCAAAGGGGATCGCGCCGGAAGGGCGCTGATCCTTTGCCCGGAAGCCAACCGCGCCTTACGCCCAGCCCCGCTCCTCGGGTTTCACGGCGGGATATCGCCCTCCAACGACTCGATCGAGGCCCCCACCAACCGCGCTGACCGCCGATTGCCAATGTTGATGGCCTTTGGCACGGCATCTGCATCTCAGGGAGAACGTCGGGCGGCCCCCACCGCCCGGCAAACCCACTCGTAAGGTGGGGCCTCTGGCTTACTCCGGGCGTGCGGTCGCCTTGCCCCTGACCCGCACTCCCATGGCAGGATGCTCCTGCCGGGTCGGAGGCCCCACCTTTTTTCTTTTCAGCCTCGCGAAGAGTCGCAGGAAAGCCTTTTTCCCGGACGACCCTTGACGGTGCCATGGTCCCTGCGCTAATTTTCGGGATTCCGAACGACCGGATTCGCCTCCAGCGGATCTGGCCGGCAGGGCGGTCTCGGGCCGACCAGCCGCGGCCTTCGATCCGGGAGCGAGCCAAAACTCGCCCCCAGCGATCCACCGCAGCAGTCGCCCAGCAGGACCACAGGCCAGCGTAGCTTCAATTGGCAGAGCACCGCATTCGTAATGCGGGGGTTGCGGGTTCGACTCCCGCCGCTGGCTTTTTTCCCTTCTTTCGCTGAAAGGCTGACATGCCCGCCACCGTCGACGTCCGCGATCTGTTCACCGGCACCGGTTCCTTCGGCCCGAACGAGATCGCAGGGCTGATCGGACTTCTCGGCAGTGATCCGGCCACGCATCGGGATCTCCGGGCGGCCGTCAAGGAACTCGAGGGGCAGGGGGAACTGAGCCCCGCTTCGAGCGTTCGTCTCGGCGTCGGTCAATACCTCCTCGGCCGCTGGAAGGATGCGATCCAGACGCTCAAGTCGGCAGACGGCGGCGCCCTGGCCCACTACTATCAGGCCCGTTCCCTGCTCGCCCTGGCGATGGCCGGCGATCATTCCTCCGATCTCCTCACCCGGGCCACGGAGGCCTTCGCCGCCGCACAAAAGGGGGGCTACGACAGCACCGCTTGCGGCGTGGGAGCCTCCGAGGCGAAGCGTCTTTCCGGCGATTCCAAGGATGCCGAGAACTCGCTTGCCAAACTCGGCCCGACCGCGGAATCGTCCGCCGATTACTGGGCCGAGAAGGCCACGATTGCGGCCGATCTCGGCCTCCCGCTGGCCGACACGATGGCGGCTCTCGAGAAGGCTCTCGCCCTCGACCCCGGCCACCCTGCCGCGCTGTTCGCGATGGGCGTGATCAACGATCGGGTCGGCAATGATGACGAGGCCAGGGCCTGCTACGAACGGGCCGTGCAACGCTATCCGGCGTCGATCGGGGCCCTCATGAACCTCGGCATCCTCTACGAGGACCGGGACGATTTCATCAACGCCCAGCAGTGCTACAAGCGGATCCTGCAGGTCTATCCCGATCACCCCCGGGCCCGCCTGTTCCTCAAGGATTCCTCCGCGTCGGGCAACCTCCAGCTCGACGATCAGGACCAGAAGCAGCGGGATCGGCTCGATCACGTCCTCGCCCTCCCGGTCAGCGACTTCGAACTTTCCGTGCGGAGCCGAAACTGCCTCCAGAAGATGGGAATCCAGACCCTCGGCGATCTTGCCCGGACAACCGAAGCGGAGATCCTCGAGAGCAAGAACTTCGGCGAGACGAGCCTCGTCGAGATCAAGGAGATGCTCGCGACGAAGGGACTGACCCTCGGCCAGCTCGCCGCAGCAACTGCCACCGAGGAAGCGACCTACGAACCGGAAGCCCCCTCGGCGGACGATTCCGAGGTTCACTCCCTCCCGATCACCGATCTTTCGCTCTCAGTGCGGGCTCGGAAATGCACGACGAAGCTCGGCATCGGCACCATCGGCGAACTCATCCGCCGGACCGCCGAGGATCTCATGGAGTGCAAGAACTTCGGCGTCACGAGCCTCAACGAGGTTCGGGAAAAGCTGGCCGAGCGGGGCCTCAAGCTCCGTGGCGACTGAGCGATTTCCCCCTCGAAAGGCCCGGTCTGTCCGTTCCCGCAGGACCTCGGGCGAGGCCTTTCTTTTGGCTGATTCACGCAAAAAACGCCTCTTTTGGGGGGGGTTTTGTTTGCGTCGGTCGTCCGTCGTCGGTACCGTGGAGTGGTTGAACATCGACCATTTCCCGGGGATTATCCGTGACAGCCGCGAGTCTGAAGCAGAAGCCGGTTCGTGATCTTGCCCGCTTGGCCAAGCAGCATGGGGTGGCAGGGTGGCACGCCATGCGGAAGGACCAGTTGATCCGTGCCTTGGTGCGCAAAGCACGGGCCCGGCAACCGGTTCCCGCTGCGGCGATGCGTCCGAAGGTCGCCCCGGCCCGTCCGGCGGCCGCAGAGACGGCGCCGGCCCGGGACGAGGCCGTGGCGCTTCGGATCCAAGAGGCCCGGGAACGGATCGCCAAGGCCAAGATGCTCTCCACGAGGCCCGAAAATGGCCGCGCGGCCGCCTCGATGCGCGACCGGATCGTCGTCATGGTGCGTGGGCCCCACTGGCTCCATGCGTTTTGGGAGATCACCTCCGCGAGCATTGTTCGTGCTCAGGCGGCCCTCGGTCAGGAGTGGCACGCCGCCCGCCCCATGCTCCGCGTTCTGCAACTCGAAAACGCCCTCCAGGCCTCGCCGTCGGAGCGGGTTGTCCGTTCGATCGAGATCCATGGTGGCGTGAAGAACTGGTTCGTCGACATCCGGGAACCGATGCGCTGTCGCCTCGAAATCGGTTACCAGGCCCCCCACGGCAAGTTCCAGGCCCTGGCGCGGTCCAACGCCGTCACCGTTCCGGCCAACTCGCAGGCTGACACCCTCGATACTCACTGGGGGGACATCGCCGCGGACTGCGAGAAGATCTATGCCATGAGTGGCGGCTACTCCCCGGAGCACTCGAGTACCGATCTCCAGGAACTCTTCGAGGAGAAGCTGCGGCGTCCGATCGGGCCCCCGGCGCAGCGGTCGTCATCCGTTGATGGTGAGTTCGAACCGGAGGAGTCGAGCGACTTCCAGATCGAAGTCGATGCCGAGATGATCGTCTACGGGGCGACGCAACCCGGGGCCTACGTGACCCTGCAAGGGGAACCGGTCAAAGTCGGCCCGGACGGCACCTTCCGCGTCCGCGTCGATCTCCCAAACAAGCGTCAGGTGCTCCCGATCATCGCCAGCAATCCCAACGGCGTAGAACGCCAAACCGTCGTGATCGCGGTGGAACGCAACACGAAAACGATGGAAGCGATCGGCCGGGACGTGGCCGACGTCTGACACGAGCGTGTATGATGCAGGGGTTCCCTCGGGCTCAGGCTCCGGGGAACCCCGGGAGATCGTCCGCGGAAACCTCCGCACGGGCGGTCTTGGAGACGTTTCTGAAAAAAGCTTCAAAAACGCTTTTCACAAACGTTTGTGAAAACCTGGGGCGATGGGTTTTCTGCCATGTTCGTGCTGCTGTCACACCATGCCGGTGAGCTCTTACCGAGGCTCGTTGGGGGCTGATGAATTGTCCCGGCCGCAGGCCATGCCGGAGACCGTCGGATTTCCGCCGGTCGCCCGGATCTCCCGCCCCGGGGTCCAAGGCTCCCTCGTTTTTATCAACGAGCTCTCCGCATCCCAGACACCACGGCATTGCGGTGGAAAACTCATCGCCCCGCGTTTCCGCTCCGCTTCTTCCCCTCCCGTGCCAGCCACGCCTCGAAGACGGCGGCGGGGGGACCCTGGAAGGCGCTGGCGAAGGCCGCGTCGAACGGGGCCTCGGCATCGAGTTCGCTGAGGATCGCCTTGAAGCGGCTCCCGCCCCCTGATGCCGCGGCGAGAAAGGCCCCGCCCACCAAGGCGTCGTCGGCCGCCCCCCCTATCCCTTCCACCACCACCGCGGGGCGTCGCATGCGCTGCAGCCGCTCGCCAGCCTGACT
>CANGGT010000195.1 GCA_947453375.1 Planctomycetaceae bacterium | reverse complement strand
TCTCCCATGATCCGTGCCGCCGTTCCCTCCCTCGATCGGGTGCGCGAGAAGGTCGAGGCTGGCCAACGCCTCGACGCCGCCGAGGCGGAGATGCTCTGGGATGAGCGCATCGATCTCCACGAGCTCGGGGAGCTTGCCAACCTCGTCCGCGAGCGGAAGAACGGTAATGCCGGCTACTACAACATCAACACCCATCTCAACCCCACGAACGTCTGCGTCTACCGCTGCACGTTCTGCGCGTTCAGGGCCGATCTCCGCGACGCTCGTGGCTACGTGATGGAGGCGGAGCAGATCCTCGCCCGCGGGAAGGAGGCGGTTGACGCCGGCAGCACCGAGATGCACATCGTCGGCGGGCTCCACCACCAGAAGGACTACGACTGGTATCTCAACATCGTCCGCCTTCTCCACGACCACTACCCGACGCTCCATCTCAAGGCCTGGACGCCGGTGGAGATCAACTGGTTTCAACACCTCACGAAGCGTCCCCTCCGCGACATTCTCGTCGAGCTCAAGGACGCCGGTCTCGGCAGCCTCCCCGGCGGCGGGGCCGAGATTTTCCACCCCGAAGTCCGCGACAAGATCTGCGAGCACAAGGCCGACACCAAAGAGTGGTTTACCGTCCATCGCACGGCCCATGAACTGGGCTTGAGGAGCAACGCCACGATGCTCTACGGCCACATCGAGAACGCCTTCCACCGCACCGACCATCTCCTCCGCCTCCGCCAACTCCAGGACGAGACGGGGGGCTTCCAGACTTTCATCCCGCTCGCCTTCCATCCGGAGAACACCCGTCTCTCCCACATCCCCAAGCCTTCGGCGACGATGAGCCTGCGGACGATGGCGGTGTCGCGTCTCGTCCTCGACAACTTCGACCACATCAAGGCCTACTGGATCATGCTCGGGATCGGCACGGCCCAAGCCTCGCTCGCCTACGGCGCCGACGATCTCGACGGCACGGTCCGCCACGAGTTGATCTATCACGACGCCGGGGCGACGACGCCGGAGATCCTCTCGGTGGAGCAGATCCAGCGGCTCATCCGCGAGGCAGGCCGCGACCCTGTCGAGCGCGACACGCTCTACCACGCCGTCGAGCGTGATGCGGCTGGCTGGAAGACCGGTGCGAAACTCGCCGCCGGGGCTCAGGCGTAGTTCACAGCGGCGGCGATGTTCTCGGCGAAGCTCCGGGCGGAGTCGACGGCGAGGTCATTGGCACAAAAGCCGTTGACGACGACCGAAGCTCCCCCTTCGCAGTCCATCGCCACGACGGTCACCATGACGCCGGCCTGCGTCTGCGTTCCGCCGAGGGTGATCTTCCCCGGGGCCACCGGATCGAAGACGGTGAAGCCGGCGTTGACCATCGCTTGCTGCGCCACCTGGAGGGCGAGGAGCGGGGCGATCGGCTTCTTGAATCCGTAGGCGAAGTAGTACATCCGTAGCTCCTTCTCGAAAGGCGTCTGGCCGCGGAGTATACAAGGCGCTGCTACCGAATGCTGGTCGCCTTTTTTGAGCCTCTCACCCGATCTGCGCGAGCCCCAGCGTTTCGCCCCAGCGCTTCTGGATGAGCTGGCGGAGGCGGGCCAGCTGAGGGTCGGCCAGAAGCGGGTCACGCTCGAAAAGCTCGAGCGCGTCGCGGCGGGCTTCGGCGACGACCGACGCGTCGCGGAGAAGATCGGCCAGATACATCGGCGGGGCGCCGCTCTGCCTCGAGCCGACGAGATCGCCGGGGCCGCGCAACAGCAAGTCCTGCTCGGCGAGTTCGAAGCCGTCGGTCGTGGCGACGAAGGCATCGATCCGCGGGCAGGCCCCTTCGGCCTCGCCCGTCACGGCGCCGCAGATCCCGCGGGTGGCGCCACGGGCGACGCGGCCGCGGAGCTGATGGAGCTGGGCGAGCCCGAAGGAATCGGCGTCGAGGATCGTCATCAAGGTGGCATTGGGAACGTCGATCCCCACCTCGATGACGCTCGTCGCCACGAGGACATCGATCTCCGCGGCGCGAAACTTCTCCATCACTTCTTGTTTCTTCTTCGCCGGCATCCGGCCATGGACGAGCCCCAATCGAAACGCCTCGAGCGGACCATTGGCGAGGTTTTCGTGGGCACTGGAAATGCTCTCGAGGCCGCGCTTCGATTCCTCGACCGCCGGGACGACGACATACCCCTGCCGCCCCTCGCGGAGTTTGCGACGAAAGAACTCCCACCACGAGTCGGCCTGCTCCGGGCCGACCCGGTAGGTCGCCACCGGCTGCCGCCCCGGCGGCTGCTCGTCGAGCGTGGAGACGTCGAGATCGCCGTAGACCGCATGGGCGACGGTCCGTGGGATTGGCGTCGCCGTCATCAGGAGCGTGTGGGGATCGGTGTGCCCCTGCTGGAGGAGCCCGCGCTGGACGACGCCGAAGCGGTGCTGCTCGTCGATGACGACGAGCGCCAGATTGCGAAACCTCGCCTCGCCGCAGACGAGCGCCTGGGTGCCGACGACGATCTGCGCTTCCCCCGACGCGATTCGCTCGAGGGTCGCCGCGCGGCGCTTCGTCGTCTGGCCACCGAGGAGAAGCTCGACGCGGACGCCACTGGCGCGGACTCTTCCCCCCTGATCGCCGAGGAGGCGCTCGAGGGTGGCGAAATGCTGGCGGGCGAGAAGCTCCGTCGGAGCCATGAGGGCGGCCTGGTAACCGGTCGCCCGGCCATCGGGCCCTGCCGGGGCGCCGGGGATCCGGGCGGCGACGGCGGCGAGGATCAGATAGAGGGCGACGGCCGTCTTGCCGCTGCCGACATCCCCCTGGAGGAGCCGATTCATCGGCTCCGGTCGGGCCATGTCGGCAGCGATCTCGGCACAGACGCGCGACTGAGCGCCCGTGAACTCATACGGGAAGCGGGCCCGGATCCGGCCGTCGATGCGGGCATCGACGGGGATCGACGGGGCGGCGCGACGCTGCTGCTGCCTGCCGCGGTGGATCCGCAGGGCGAGCTGGAGCATGAACAGCTCCTCGTAGACAAATCTCCGCCGGGCCGTGTCGATCATCCCCTGGCTCGACGGGCAATGGATCTCGCGAAGCGCCGTGCCGATCGGGAGGAGCCCCTTGGCAGCGAGGAGATCGGCGGGAAGGGCCTCCGGGGGAAGATCGGCGGAATGGTCGAGCGCCGCGAGGACCGCCACGCGGACATGCGACTGGAGCACCCCTTCGGCGAGCGGATAGACGGCGAGCCATTCCGAGGCGTTGGCTCGCTCCCCCGCTTGGAGCCAGCGGACCTCCGGGTGGGCAAACTCCCACTGCCCGGATGCCCGCTTTGGCGCCCCGGCGATCACGACCTGCTGCCCGACGGCAAACCGCTTCGCCATGAACGGCATGTTGAACCAGACCGCGCGGATGATGCCATCTTCGCAGGCCAAGCGGATGACGAGCATCTGCCGACCGGAGCCGGTCGTCCGCGACGTCGCCTCGATGACCTCTCCGGCGAGCGACGCGTGCTCGCCGGCGACGAGCGCCTTGACGGCATGGGCCCCGGAGAAGTCGCGGTAGTCGCGGGGGAAGTGCATGAGCGCGTCGGCCGCCGTGACGAGGCCGAGCTTCCGCAGCTTGTCGGCCCGGAGCGTGCCGACGCCGGGCAGCCGTTCGAGCGGCGTCGCGAGGCTCCGCGGCCGGCTGCTGGCCGGCGCCGACGGCGCCGGGGCAATGGATGGAGGGGCGGCGGCAGGGTCGTCGGGGTTGGGCATGGAGGGAGTTTATCGGTTCCCTGCCGGGAGCCTCGTCACCGGCCCGGAGCCGGAGGTGTCAGCCCTTTTTCAGCAACGGCTGGTACGCGGCCACGGCCATCTTGTCGCAGGCCTCGTTCTCGGCGTGGCCGGCGTGGCCGGCGACGTGGGTGAAGCGGACGGAGTGCTCGGTAACGAGCCGGTCGAGCTCGCGCCACAGGTCTTCATTCTTGATCGGCACGAGCTTGCCCCCCTCCTTCCGCTTCCAGCCCTGCTGCTTCCACTTCGGGAGCCAGTCGGAGATCCCGGTGCCGACGTAGACGCTGTCGGTGACGAGCTCGACACGCGTCGGCCGCTTGAGCTGGGAGAGGCCGCGGACGGCGGCGGTCAGCTCCATCCGGTTGTTCGTCGACACCGGCTCGTTGCCGGAATTGCGTGATTCCTTCCCGCTCCCCGGATGACGGAGGATGTAGGCCCAGCCTCCGGGACCGGGATTGCCACTGCACGCGCCGTCCGTGAACAACACTACCTCGACCGCGTCGTCTGCCATCGCCGCCTCCTCGCGCCGGATCCACCCGCCGGACAGTCTAGCGGCGATTCGGAGGCTGTCAGTCGGCCAGCGCCAGGGTCGCTCCCGGCGTGGGGCGGACCGGCTGGAGCCGGGCCGGGAGGCGGATCGTGAACCGGCTTCCCCGGCCGAGCTGGCTCTCGAGCGTGACGTCGCCGCCGAGGAGCCTGCAGAGCTCGCGGACGATCGACAGGCCCAGCCCGGTGCCGGAGATCTCGCGCGTCATCGCGTCGTCCCCTTTCTGGAACACTTTCCCTTGGCGGAACTTCTCGAAGATCGCCTGCTGTTCCTCGACGGCGATGCCGACGCCCGAGTCAGACACGTCCATGACGATCTCCGGCCGGGATGGATCGGTGGTGTCGTCGAGGTGGGCGTGGACCTCGACCCGGCCGCCGCCGGGTGTGAACTTCACGGCGTTGGAGAGGAGATTGGCGAGGATCTGCTGGACCTTGGCCTGATCCTGCTCGACCGCCTCGAGCCCCGGGCCGATCTCGAAGGTGACGTCGATCGCCTTCTTCTCGGCCATCGGCCGGGCCATGTCACACTGCGCCGAGACGACCGACTCGACGTCGAACGTCACCGGGCGAATCTCGGTCTTCCCAGCCTCGATCTTCGCCAGATCGAGGATGTCGTTGATCATGTCGAGAAGCATCCGTCCCGAGGTGCGGATGTTCTGCACGTAGCGGCGTTGTTTGTCGTCGAGCGACTGGATCGAGCCGAGGACGTCCGAGAAACCGATGATGCTGTTGAGCGGCGTGCGCAGCTCGTGGCTCATCGTCGCCAGGAAGTCGCTCTTCATCCGGTTCATCTCGTAGAGGTGGAGATTGGCGCGGGCGAGCTCGTCCACCTTTCCGTCGAGGCTGCTGTTGACCTTCTGGAGTTCCTCCTGCGTGTCGACGAGGCCGCGGAGCATGCGGTTGAAAGCGACGCCGAGCTCCTCGAATTCGTCTGCGGTGTGGATCTCGGCCCGGGCCTGGACGTTGCCGCGGCGGACCTCGTCGCTGACATCGCGGAGATGCTCGAGTGGCTTGACGATCACGTAACGAACGATGAGATAGGCGGCGAGCATGGCGAGGAATACCGTCATGATCGCCGTTGCCAGGAGGATCGCCCGGTTCCAGTTGATCGCCTTCTTCGTCAGCCCGTCGGGCATGACGACGCGGACGACCGCCATGAGGTCGCCGACGGCCACGCCGACCGGGGGCACCCCCTCCGTCGGCACGCCTGGAGAGGGGCGGACGTCGTGGCACCGAAGGCACGACTCCTTTGCCCGCACGGTCTGGTAGTAGTAGTACTTCCCCTGATCGGGAAGGCGGAACTCCCGGTATTCACTGGCGGCGGAGGCGTCACCGGCAGCGGGGGGATGATCGCCGAAGTAGTCGAGCACCGCCTCGTCGAGCCGCGAGTAGCCCTCCGCGTGGCGTTCCTCGGGACCGGCGCGGGGATCGAGCACCTGCCACTGGTAGGGCTCGCTTTGAAACTCGCGCCCCACCGATTCGATCATCCCGGAGAACTGGGGGTTGGTCTCCCAGGTGTTCCAGTGCGACTGCACCATGATCGCGTCGACGAGATGCCGCCCGGTGCTTCGGGTGGTCGCGTAGACGAGCTGCTCGGTGAGGCTTCCGTACCACCAGAAGCTGCCGGTGATGAGGACGAGAAGGCAGAGGCCGAAGAGGAAGCGGCACTTCCGCTCGAGACTGGTCTCGCCGAGGATGTCGGTGAAGGAACGGTAGGACATGACAGGCGCGGTCTCCGCCTGAATCGTACCCCGTCGGCCGGCCGTGGATAAAGCTCCCGCCGCCGGATGCGGCGGATGACTCGAGTGGAAAAGGTCAGGGATGACTTTTTCCACGGGCCATCAGGGCGGAAGCGATGCTCGCAGCCGTCACAGCATCTCCACCGGATCGACGTCGATGATCCAGGCGACGTCGTCGGGGGTGCGAAGCCCCGCGGTGGCCTTGAGAACGAGGTCGCGGAGCCGTTCCCCGTCGAGGCCATGGACTTGGAGGTGCCAACGGAAGCGATCGCGGAGACGGGCGATCGGGGCCGGCGCCGGCCCGAGGACGCGCATTCCCTCCCCCGCCGCCGCCACCGCGGCGCGGAGACGGTCGGTGAGCGTGCCGGCCCAAGCGGCGGCCGCCTCCTCGCGGTGGCTGCGGACGACGAACCGGACCACGCAGCCGTAGGGGGGGTACATGAGGGCCTCCCGGATCGGCAGCTCGTGGCGGACGAAGGCCTCGTAGTCGTGGCGCCCCGCGGACCGGATCGCCGGATGTTCGGGGGTCGATGTCTGGACGACAACGCGTCCTCCGAGCGCTCCCCGGCCGGACCGGCCGGCAACCTGGGTGACGAGCTGGCAGGTCCGCTCGGCGGCGCGGAAGTCGGCAAGGTGGAGCGCCGCGTCGGCATTGACGACGCCGACGAGCATGACATCCGGGAAATCGAGCCCTTTGGCGATCATCTGCGTGCCGACGAGGATGTCGAGCTCGCGGGCGCGGAAGGCGTCGAGCGTCCGCTCGTGGCTGCCGCGGGTGCGCATCGTGTCGGTGTCCATCCGGGCGACGCGCGTCCCGGGGAAGAGCCCGCGCACCTGCTCTTCGAGCTTTTGCGTCCCGGTACCGCGCTGGGCGAGTTGCGGGGCCCTGCAGCTCGGGCAATCGGGTGGGAGGCGGGCAATGTGCCCGCAGCCGTGGCAGATCCCCCGGTTTCCTGGCTGATGGAGCGTGAGGGCGAGATCGCACTGCTTGCAGCGGGCGGTGTCGCCGCAGGCCCGGCACTGGACATGGGTGGCGAAGCCGCGGCGGTTGAGGAGGAGCATCACCTGCCCCCCCGAAGAGAGCGCCCACTTGATGCCGGCGACGAGCCGCGGGCTCAACGCGCCTCGCGAGCGGCTCCGTTGGTCGCGCAGGTCGACGGTGATCACCGCCGGGAGCTGCGATCCACCAACCCGTTCGGGGAGACGGCACATCCGCCACGATCCGTCGAGGCAGCGGGCGAAGGTTTCCAGGGACGGCGTCGCGGAGCCGAGGACGAGCGGGATGCCGGCCGACCGGGCGATCCATTCGGCGACATCGCGGGCGTGGTAGCGCGGGGCGGTCGCCTGCTTGAAGGACGTCTCGTGTTCCTCGTCGATGACGATCAGACCGAGCCGCGGCGTGGGGGCAAACACGGCGCTCCGCGCGCCGACGACGACCCCGACCCTTCCCGAGGCGATCTCGCGCCATTCCGCATGCCGCTCGACGGCAGTGAGGTGGCTGTGGAGCACCGCCACGCTGCCGAAGCGGCTGCGGAAGCGGTCGCAGGTCTGCGGCGTGA
>CANGGT010000194.1 GCA_947453375.1 Planctomycetaceae bacterium | reverse complement strand
GGCGGGATCGGCCAGAAGGGCCGCGAGGGCCCCGCGGCCGAGGCCAGTGCCTGAGAGGAGCGCCGCCGGCACCCAGACCGCGCGCTTGCCCGACACGATCGCCAGCCCCAGCGGCGCCGTCAGCCGCGTCGCCGCGGCGGGCAACGCCACTGCGAGCGTCACGGGCTCCGTCGATCGCAATCCTTGCAGGAGCCCGGCGAGCGCCGCGTCATCGGCCGCCGTCTCGAACGTCGGGGGAGCGCTCGCTGGAGATGGCTCGTCGTCATCGCCGAGGAGGAGCCGCCCCTGACGATCGTCGGCGGGCTTGGCCCCCTTGGCGGCTGACTTCTTCGCCGTGGCCGCTTTCGGCTGCGCCGGCGTGGATGCCTGTCGAGCCGTCTTGACGAGGCTCTGGAAGCCGAGCCCCTCGAGGAAAGCCGTCAAGGCTTCGCCGTCGGGGCGATGGAGTTTCGCGGCTTCCCACGGGATCTCGATCGGGACGTTCGAATCGAGGCGCACAAGCTCGCGGGCGGCGCGGGCTGTGTCAGCGTGGAGGCGGAGGTTTTCCTGCTTCTTCGCCCCCTTCACCTCGGCGGTGCGGGCGAGGATCGAATCGAGATCGCCGAACTGCTGGAGCAGTTCGGTGGCCGACTTCGGCCCGATGGAAGGCACACCGGCGACGTTGTCGGCCGTATCGCCGACCAGCGACAGCCAATCGACGACCTGTTCGGGACGCACGCCCCAGTCGGCGAGGAGCTCCTCGGGCCCCAGCGGCGAGTTCGTGCGGAGGTTGAGGAGTTTTACCCGGTCGGAGAGGAGTTGCCGGGCGTCCTTGTCGGAGGTGGCGAGCGTCACGCTCCCACCGCGCGCGGTGACGGCGGCGGTGAGCGTGGCGAGGATGTCGTCGGCCTCGAATCCGGCGAGCTCCAGGCAGGGGATCCCCATCGTGGCGCAGAGTTGGCGGACGAGGGGGATCTGCGGTACGAGATCCCCCGGCATCTCGGCCCGCGTCCCCTTGTAGGCCGCATGCTTCTCGTGGCGGAAGGTGGGGCCGGGGGCGTCCATGGCGCAGAAGAGATAATCGGGCTTCCGCTTTTCGATGATCCCGAGGAGGTCTTTGGTGAAGCCGTAGACGGCCTGCACCGGCGTGCCGGTCGGGCTCGACATCTCGGGAAGCGCGTGGAAGAGTTGGTAGACGCGCGACAGCGTGTCGATCACCCACACCGTCTTCCCGGTGAGGTCGGGGGGGGAGACCGTCTCCGCAAGCCCCGGGATCGAGTGACGGTCGGCCGAGTCGGGGGTCATGTGAACGACAAGCGTGGCGGTGGGAACGGGGATTGGAGCCGAAGCATACCGCGGCGCCCGACCATCGCCGCGCGGGGGTGAGACTGAGCCGTGCTATAACGGGGGGCATGGGGAAACATGCTCGAATCCGCGCAGCCTTCATGGTTGTCCTGACGCTCTGCCTGGCATCTGGCGGAGTCCCCGCGGCCGACTTCGAATCGGGCGCGGGGGATGTGTTCCTGCGGCGCTGCCTCGAATGCCACGGGGCGAGCGATCCTTCAGGGGGACTCGATCTCTCCCGCGCCGATGGCCTGCTTTCCGGCGGCGACTCCGGGGCGGTCGTCACGCCCGGTGACCCGGCCCTGAGCCCGCTCCTTGCCCGCGTCCTAGCCGGCGAGATGCCCCCGGCGAAGAACGGCGTCGCTCGAAAGCTTCCGGAGGCCGAGATCGCGGCCTTGCGGGAATGGATCGCCGCGGGTGCCGCCTGGCCCGCAGGCAGGATCCTCGATCCTCTCGAGCGGACGACCGATTCGCGCGGCGGCCGCGACTGGTGGGCCTTCGAGCCGCTCCGTGCCACGCCGCCGCCGGCCGTGGCGGGGGTGAGCCACCCGATCGACGCCTTCGTCCGCGACCGGCTCGCCCGCGAGGGGATCGCTCCGGCCCCCGAGGCCGACAGGCGCGTGCTCCTGAGGCGGCTCTCGTTCGATCTCGTCGGCCTTCCCCCCACGGCCGACGAGCTCGATGCCTTCGCCGCCGACCCCGCGCCGGACGCCTATGAAAAACAGGTCGATCGACTCCTTGCCTCTCCGCACTTCGGCGAGCGGCAAGCGCGGCACTGGCTCGACGTCGCCCGCTTCGCGGAGACCAACGGCTACGAACGCGATGCCGAGAAGCCGCAGGCCTGGCGCTACCGCGACTGGGTCGTGAAGGCCTTCAACGACGACATGCCCTTCGATCGCTTCGTCCTCGAGCAGCTCGCCGGCGACGAGCTTCCCGATCGCAGTGAAGCGACGGCGATCGCCACCGGCTTCCTCCGCCTCGGCACCTGGGACGACGAGCCGAACGACGCCGAGGACTATCAATACGACCGGCTCGAAGACCTCGTGAACGTCACGAGCACTGCCTTCCTCGGGCTGACGGTGAAGTGCGCCCGCTGCCACGATCACAAGTTCGACTCGATCACCCAGGCTGATTACTACCGGATCGCCGCCGCCTTCTGGCCGGGGCCGGTTCACAACGGCCGGGCCAAGGCCCTCGGTGGGCCGTCGGCCGAGCAACTCGGCTTCGATGTCCTCGGCTGGACCGACCTCGGCCCTGAGGCCCCGCCCCTCCACGCGCTCAAAAAAGGGGATCGCCATCGGCCGCTGGCCGAAGTGAAAGCGGGGGCGCCGTCGTTCGTGGGCCCCCTTGCCGGTGACTTTCCCCCGCCGCCGGCCGATTCCCGCACCACGCTCCGCCGCACCCACCTGGCCCGCTGGATCACAAACTCCAAAAACCCGCTCACGCCAAGGGTGATCGTCAACCGGATCTGGCAGCATCACTTCGGCATTGGTCTCTGTCGCAACCCGGACAACGTCGGCTTCAATGGGCCGCGGCCGGAATACCGTGAGCTCCTCGACGCACTCGCCGCCGATCTCGTCGCCGGGGGCTGGAAGCTCAAAGCCCTCCATCGGCTGATCGTGACCAGCGCCACCTATCGTCAGGCGTCGATCCATCCCGACATGGAGGCCCTCGCCGATCGCGACGCCGCAAACGCGCTCCTCTGGCGGGCCGACCGGCGCCGGCTCGATGCCGAGAGCCTCCGCGACGCGATCCTCGCCGTGTCGGGCGACCTTGATCCCCGCCTCGGCGGCCCGAGCTTCAAGGCACCGATCGATGGAGAGGCTCTCGAAGGGCTGTCGATGAAGGGGGGAGCCTATCAGCCGTCGCCGCCGGAGGAGTGCCGGCGCCGCAGCCTCTACATGTTTACCAAGCGCGGCCTCATCGTGCCGCTGATGACGACCTTCGACCAGTGCGACACGACGGTGCCAACCGGGAGACGCGACGTGTCGATCGTCGCCCTCCAGGCGCTCTCGCTGTTGAACAACGGTTGGGTGCGCGGCGAGGCCGATGCGTGCGCGGGGCGCGTTCTCGCGGCGGCCGCCGAGGCCGGGCCCCGTGTCGACGATGCCTGGCGGCGCGTCCTCGGCCGGTTGCCGTCGGCGGAGGAGAAGGAAGCGGCCCTGGCTTATGTGACGACGCAGATGGCAGGCGAAGCGGCCCGCGAGCGGCTCGCGTGGGCGTCGCTGTGCCAGGTGCTCTTCAACACGAATGAATTTCTCTCGATCGACTGATCGGCTTCCACGAGGGCGCCTCCCGATGCCATCCCACCAACCGATCCTCAGGCCTGCCTTTCCCTGCGGCCTCTCGCGCCGCGAGGCGATCTGGGAGATGGGGGCCGGATTCGCCGGGCTCGCGCTGTCGGCGCTTCTGGAGCGGGATGGTTTTTTTGCCCGCCATGCCGCGGGATCGACGCCGCTGGCCAATCCGCTCGCTCCTCGGGCCCCGCATCAGGCCGTGCCGGTGAAGAGCGTGATCTTCCTCCTCATGAACGGTGCACCGAGCCACGTCGACACCTTCGACCCGAAGCCGACGCTCGAGAAATATGCCGGCCAGACGATCCCCGCGGAGATGAAGTTCATCAATTCCGGCGGCCGCGCGATGGGCAAGCTCACCCCGGCCTGCCGGCCGTTCAAGGCCTGTGGGCAGAGCGGGATCCCGATCTCCGACTTCTTCCCGAAGATGCGCGAGCATGCCGACAAGATGGCGGTGATCCGCTCCTGCCACACCGACACCCATGCCCACGGCTCGGCGCTCGTGCAGATGAACACCGGCAAGCCGCTCATCGGCCGGCCGTCGCTCGGGAGCTGGGTCGTCTACGGCCTCGGCACCGAAAACCAGGACATGCCGGGCTATGTCGTCCTCCTCGACAAGCGCGGTGGGCCGATCGGCGGGCAGCCGAACTGGTCGAGCGGCTTCATGCCGGCGAGTTTCCAGGGAACGCTTTTCCGCCCCGTCGGCAATCCGATCCTCGATCTCGCCGTGCCGGCCGACCTCGGCCGCGACGGTCAGCGCCGGCAACTCGATCTCCTCGCCGCCCTCAACGACGAACACATGAGAAGCCGCCCCGGCGGCACGGAGCTCGCTGCCCGTGCGGCCAGCTACGAGCTCGCCTACCGGATGCAGGCGGAGGCGCCGGCAGCCGTCGACCTCGGCGAGGAGACCGCGGCAACGCTCGAAGCCTACGGCGTCAATCAGGAGCCGACGGCGGAGTTTGGTCGCAATTGCCTGATCGCGAGGCGGCTCGTCGAACGCGGCGTGCGCTTCGTGCAGCTCTATTCCGGCGGTGGCCACCTCGAGGAGACGTGGGACGCCCACGAGAGCGTCGAGAAAAACCACGGCCGGCATGCCGGCGAGACCGACCAGCCGATCGCGGCGCTCCTCACCGACCTCGAACAACGCGGCCTCCTCGACTCGACGCTCGTCGTCTGGGGTGGGGAGTTCGGACGGATGCCGTTCAGCGAGGGAGAAGGAAAGCCGGGGCGCAACCACAATCCCTACGGGTTCTCGATGTGGATGGCCGGCGGCGGCGTGAAGGGGGGCACGATCTACGGCGCCACCGACGAGCTTGGCTTCGCGGCCGTGGAAAACCGGGTTCACGTTCACGACCTCCACGCCACGATCCTGGCGCTGCTGGGCCTCGACCACACCCGGCTCACCTATTTCCACCAGGGCCGCGACGACCGCCTCACTGACGTCTACGGCCGCGTCATCAGCGAGATCGTGGCGTAGGCCGGCGGCGCTAGCTGCCCGTGGAAAAAGTCATCCATGACCTTTTTCCACTTGGAAAACCTCCGGTTTTCTCGAGTGCTACGCACTCGCGACCGCCTCGTGCGGTCGGGCCGGCACTTTCTCCACGGCCTGCCTGGCTTCACGAGAAGCGGGGCGCGGTATCGACGGGCAACGGCAGCGGTCACCTCCTCGGATGCCGCTCGAAGAACTCCCACATCATGTCGTTGGCGGAGATCTCGCGCGTGGCGCGGCCGAGGGCCCGTAGCCTGGGCTCCCGGCCGGGCCACGTGTGGCCACCCCCCTCGATGATGACGAGCACCACCTCCGCGCCGTCCCGACCGGCGTCGTGACGCGTGATCTTCACCGTCGTGCCATCCTCCTCGCGGTCGTCGATGGACGTCGTCGTGGGCGTCGGGTTGCAGCCGTTGGCTTCCACCCACGCGTCGACCGAATGCTCGACGGAGTGGAAGTCGGTGCCCGAGAGGCCCCGTCCGCGTCCACCCGCGAACGGGGCGAACTCGTCGGCGTCTCCGTGGAAGTGGATCACCGGCACGGGGCGGTCGGGCTGGCATTCATCGGTGCCCATCGGGCCGGCCACCGGCGCGATCGCGGCGATCCGGTCGGAGAGTTCCGACGCCAGCCGGTAGGCCATCATCGCCCCGTTCGACATCCCGGTGGCATAGACGCGGCGGGGGTCGATCGTGGCGACCGTCGCGAGGTCGTCGAGGAGGGCACGCGTGAAAGCGACGTCGTCGATTCCGGTGGCCGCTGCGTGGCCGCAGCAGTCGCCAGCGTTGAAGGTCAGCATCCGCGGGAGCCGGCCGGTCCCCTCCGGATAGACGACGATGAATCCGGCCTCGTCGGCCTTGTCATCGAGCCCGCTGAAGAGCGCCATGTTCGCGGCGTTCGCTCCGCCGCCGTGGAAGGCGAGAACGACCGGCATCGGCACGTCGGGGTCGACCTCGGGAGGCAGATGAACGAGATAGGTGCGGTCGAGATCCCCGACCCGGACTCCACGCACGTGGTTCCCCGGACCGAGAGCGACGTCGTCGGCGGTGAGCAACATCGCGAGCAAGACGAAAACAGAGGGCATGACGCACCCTTCCACAGGCTCGTTGGAACCGGACCGTTTGGCCGCGACCCTTGACGGCACCGGCATGCCATCGGTCGCGGAACCCGTGCAATGCTATCGGCCAAGGGACGGCGTCAGCCACCGTCTCACGATGCTGCGCCGAGTGCACGGGCTTGTCGCGACAGACTTACGGAATGCCCTGCGATCCGCGGGAGAGTGGCAGCGGCGCCAGCAACTGTGTCCGGCGGCCCTTCACCACTTCACGATCCCGCGGACGACCTTCACGCTGCCGCCGAGCGTCGATCCGCCGAGATCCTTCGTGAGCCGCAGGAGCGTGGCGTGGAATCCGAGATTCGGGAAGGCGTGCTCGACTTCGCGGATCGCGCTGCGGGGCATTCCCTTCCGCAGCCACCCGAGCGAGGCATCGATCCAGTCGGCCCTGCGGCAGGCGTCGATGATCTCCGCGTGCGGTCCGCGGTAGGGAAACACCTTGTGGTGCCAGTGGATGATCCCCCGGAGGAGATCGGGATCGAAGCCCCAACCGTGCTTCGCATTGTCAGCGAGCGCCACCGCCTCTGAAGGCTCGAGGTAGGCAAGCGCGTGGTCGGTCCAAAGGCCGATGTCGTGATAGGCCATCGCCGCCTCCACGACCGGCTCTGCGGCAGGGTCGCCCTCGAGGAAGTGCATCGCGTAGGTGACCGTCCGCTCGACATGATTGCGGTAGCCGGGATAGTCGCGGCCGATGGTATCGACATACGGCGCGAAGATCGCGTCGAGCCTGGGCCTGGATGTCTTGATGACGATGTTGTTCATGACCGCTTCCTTGATCGACACGCGTGCCAGGGCTGGTGCCGGTCACTCGAGCCCGATGCAGAGCACCTCGCGGTCGTCGCGGAGATAGCCACGGCCCGAGGCGATTGTGAGCGTCTGCCGCGTCCGGCCGAGGAGCTCCGCGCGGCCGAGTTCCTCGTAGCCGGCGGGTGTCGCGCGGGCGAGGACGAGCTCCCCTTCAAACGTGGTGATCCACAGTTTCCCGTCGGCATAGACCATGTTTCCTTTTCCGAAGCGGGGCTTCCGCCACACTTCCCGGCCGGTCTTCGCTTCGAGGCAGACCAGATGCGTGACCGGCCCTGCCGCACCGACGTTGTCGAAGCCGTAGAGGTGGTCGCCGACGACGATCGAGGTCTGCCATTCATTGCGCATCAGGCTCTTGGGGCCGAGCGACTCCCACCGCGCCCGGGGGGCATACGCATCGCCGTCGCGCTCGAGGTCGATGAGCACCGAGCCATGGTTTTCCCCCGCCGAGACGAACACTCCCCCGTCGACGACAATCGGCGTCGCCGTGTTGCAGCCGAAGTCGGTCTCGAACGGGAATCGCCACAGTTCCTTCCCCGACCCCGGGCGGATCCCCACGACCTCGGTGCCTGTGACGCTGACGATGGTCTCCGTGCCACCGATCTCGAGCAGCGTGGGGGACGAGTAGCCAGCCGTACCGGTGGAGGCCTTCCAGGCCGGCTTGCC
>CANGGT010000193.1 GCA_947453375.1 Planctomycetaceae bacterium | reverse complement strand
TCCACGTAGGAAGCGAACCGGGAGGTTTTGTCGTCGGACGCGATCGCCGAGTTCACGAACAGCCCCGCCGAGGGGACATTGCCGGTGGCGGTTGTCGTGAGCAGCGTCGTACGGTTGCCCACCGTATCGCGGACGAACACGCCCCCCTTGAAGCTCCGATCGTAGACCCCCTGGACGAGGTTGTTGGCCTTGCTCGAGAACATCACGTAACGGCCGCTCTGGCTGATCGTGTTGAGCACGTCGCGCGATCCGGCGGGGGTGGCCGATCCGAGCGTCGCCTTGTTGCCAGCGGCGTTGGGCTTGCCGCTCATGTCGGGCTTGCCATCGGCATCGACGCTGAAGCCGACCGAGACGAGGGTCGTGACGCCCTTGGCCCCGGCGGCCCAGTCGATCTTCCGCATCCAAAGGTTATCGAATCCCCCGAGAATGAAGTTGAGCGGCAGCGGTGCCTGCGGCAGGTTTTGCGTGAAGGGATAGGGTGACGTGAATCCGGGCAGGTAGAAGTTATTGGCGGCGGTGGAAAAGAGGAACGACGAGCCGTCGGCCGACATGCCGCCGAAGCTAGCGATCCGGTTCGTGTTGGCCAGACCGTCGGGAGAGTTGACGAGCACGGCCTTCCCGGCCGGGACGGTCGGAGAAGCCGAGGTGAATTGGAAGCCGTAGATATCGATCGGATACGGATGAAATGCCGTCCACTTGCTCCCGCCGACGATCACTGGCTCGGACAAATCGGCAGTGACGTTCTTCCAACCCTCCACGAGGTTGCCGGACGACGACGTGAAGGCGATCGTCCGCCCGTCGTTGCTCACCGAGTGGTTTTGGGAATCCCACAGCTCCGCCACGAAGTTGCGGACGAAGGGACGCACGCTCCCGTCGAACAAGTTCGGCTGGGCCGAACCCGCGGCCTTCGTGGCATCATCCCACTTCCGGCTGACGAGGAGGTTGGTACTCGAATCGACGTCGTTGGCGAAGACATCGAGGGAAAAATCGGAATCGGTGGTGCCGGTCACGATATCGGCAGACGTCCGCCGCGTGCTGTAGACGACGCGATTTCCATCGCCGCTCATCTGGCTAAACATTGCCTCGAACGGCTCCGCCCACGCCCCTTGGCCGATGGCCGGGCCGGTGTAGTTGCCGAGGGCAGCGGTCGCATCGACGTTGACGGTCACGGTCTTCGCCGACCACGCTCCGCCGCCGAAGCCCGTGGTGCTGGCAACGAAACTGTCGAGCGTCCACTCGCTGCCGGCCCCCTGGCCCTGAGCGTTCACGTTGATCGACTGCTGGTCGAGGATGCCCGGTCGCGCGACGTCGATCCAGCCGGCCGGCACCCAGCTGTCGTAGAGCACCCTCGTGCCGTCTTCGGAGATGCCCTTGTTGAGGGAGAGCGACTCCTGGGGCTCCTGTTGGACGAGGTTCTGGAAGTTATCCGGGAGCACGGGGAGATATTCCTGGGCGAACACGCCGGTCGCCATCGGCTGGCCCGGCTTCGGCACGGGCAGCCCTGGCACCAGCGCGTTGATCGCGACAGCCTGTTGTTGGCCCTCGGCGTTGAGGCGGCTGACGAGTGCGATGTTATTGGCAGCGTCGCCATCGGCTCTCCACACGAACACGTCGACCGTACCCATCTGGTAGTTCTTCCACGTGTCGGTCGTGGCATCCACTTTCACCGGGCGGTAGGTAGCCTGGTCGTTCTCCACCGGCACGCTCGCGTCGTACTCGTTCGCCCCGATGATCGAATCGAAGACGACGCTCCGGCCATCGCCGCTGAGATCGGCCGACAGGGGCTCGAACATGGGCCACTGTCCGTACCCCGGGAGGTACTGAGAGCCTTCGAGACCCGCGTAGCCGGCCGATTGCACCGGACGACCCGCCCGATGGGTCACAAGCCGCGTCTGGCCCGTGGCGGTGTCGAGCCAGAACAGGTCGGGGTTGATCGAGGGGATCGTCTGTTGACCGGCGATGACGTTGGTGTCGGTGCTCGAGAAAAGGACGTAGCGGCCCGAGTCACTCACGTCCACGAGCGTGGCGCCCGCGGGGATCGGCATCTGGTCGTAGGCGGCGTGGTTCTCCGAGGCGGCCCGCGACGCTGCCAGATCGACGATCGTTGCGGTGAGATTGATGCGGGCCTCGAGCCGCTCGGCGGCGGCGAGCCGGGTCTTCCGAGCGCGGTGGGTCACTGCTTGAGAGCGGCGGGAGCCGCGGGTGAAAACCGAAAACAGCGTCGGGGAGCGCATGGCGTCCTTCTCGTGGTTGGGATCCGAAGAATGGGGAGAGCGATGAGTGGATCGACGCCGGCTACGGCCGGTTCGACTTGGAGAAAATCTCTGCCGGCCCCTTTTCGAGGCGGCCCTTCCAGGCGTACAGGTTTCGCGCATACGGCGGGTATGGCGCGGGCATGTCGCGCGACCTCAAGGAGATGCGGAGATCGTCGTGACTCGTGTCCCAGTAGCCACGAAGATCGACCGAGGCCCCCTGGACGACCGTGAGCATGCTTGGCCCGGTGTCGATTTCAAAGTCAAAGATCTCGCGATCATCCGGCAGCTCCCGATCCGTCATGTCCACCACGAGCGACTGCGTGACGACCAGATAACTCGAACTGAGGTTGACGCCGTCCTCGACCGGGTCGACGACCGTGACACGCTCCATCTCGACATCCGAGTTCGTCAGGTCGAATCCGTCGTCGCCCGAGTGGTTGATCTCGACCATCGTGACGTTCCACTCGTCGGCGACAACTCCGACGAGCGACACCGCATCGATGTCGTCGCGACGGCTTCCGTCGCCGTCACCTTCCGTCGGATCCTTTCGCCCCAGGTAGTTGGCCACGATGTTCGTGGCGTTGAACGACCAGCCCACGCGCGGACCGACGACCATCGACGACACCTCGTCTTTCGAAGCCTTCCGTGTCCCCCCGCAGAAGAACACGCCGCCGTTGTGAGCCTCTTTCACCGGCTGATTGGCGGCGTCCGCGGCCTGAAAGGTGACGCTCTCGGCCACGAGCGACGACCCTGAGTCGAAAATCAGGGCGCACGAGGTGATCGTCGCGAAGTTCTCGTTGCCGTTTCGGATCCGCACCTCGACGCCATCCTCGATGGTCAGCGTGACGAACTTCCGCACGTGCACCTCGCCCGTGATCACGTAGACCGTCCCAGCCCGAAACGTCGCATTGCCGGTGATGTCACTCGACAGTTCGACGACTCCATCGACGGCCTTCGGGAGGACAAACGGCGGCGTTGACCGCACGACAGGCGGTGGAGGCGCCGAGACCAACGGCGGGACGGATGTGAGAGGGGCGATCGCCGGAGGAGGGGGTGTGGGCTCGCCCCTCCGGATCGACTCGAACCACTCGAGTTGCCCGAAGGTGGCCGAGAGGAATACGCCACGGTGGCTGGCGTGCTCCACCGGCACTTGCACGATGTTCGTCTTGCCGAAGGTGCCGCGCTGCCAAGTGTCGACGATCGTGCAGACGGCGGCCGTGTAGCCCTCGTCCTGCTCGCCGTAGTACATCCGCATCGGGCCCTCGAGCCTGGTTTTCCCGGAGCCCGCATCGGCGATCAACTTCGCGTAAGCCGTCTTCTCGTAGGCGGCCGGACTCCGGGCGACGCTCTGGCTGAGGAATCGAGACACGTCGACGTTCGTGACGACGCCGTCCATCTCGAGAACAGGCTCCATGCCCCCGCGGCCATCGTCCTGCCACCGGAAGTCGGGCATCGTCTGGAACTCCCGCATGTAGAACTTCCGCGAGAGCTCGTAGTTGCCGCCGAAGAGTTCCAGGGGAGCGCTAGTCTGCCCGCTGTAGCTGGAAAGCGCGAACGACGAGAACTGGTGGACGAAGATCGACCAGGCCGCGTTCGGCACGGTCGTCGTCGAATACGGGCGGGGATTGAAGATGAACTGCTCGCCGAACATCCCCGTGTCGGCCGGCGTGGCCGCCGTGGAGACGCCATCGACCTTCACCCCCTTCGCCTCGAGCGCTTCCTGAAAGGAGATCGACACCAGCGCGCCCTGTGACCAGCCGTTGAGGAAGAGTTTGTCAGTGCGGAGGCCGAGGCTCTTGAAAAGCTTTTGGGAGGCCGAATGCATGTCGACACAGGCCTGCTGCTCGCTCTTTTTGACAACGAAGCTGTCGTCCTCGACCGAGTTGCCGACGCCGAAATAGTCGGGGGCGATCACGACATAGCCCCGACCGGCGAACTGGGCGACGTTGAGCCGGGTTTCGTAGCAGGAGCCGTAGAAATCCTTCTGCCTGAGGCCGTACTTCACGACTTCCGAAGAGTTCTTATCCCACGAGAAGGCCTGAGAGGGAGCCGACTCCTTCAGGAACAGCGTGCCATGCTGGTAGGAGACGAGCGGCAGCGTGCCGGTTGCACCGGTGGGAATCGCCACGAGCCCATAAGCCACCGTGGGCCTATTGCCCTGTTCGGGAATCGTGGAGCGATAGGCCACCCGGTAGAGGTCGACCTCGTTCTTCACCGGCTCGAAGACCGGCGGCACGTAGTCCTTCCAGTAGTCGGCCGTGCCATCGCCGATCTCCTTCACTTCTCCCGCTCGGAAGCCCTTCTGCTCCTCGTTGAGGATCGTGTCGAGGTCATCCTGCGAGACGGAATCGAGCTTCTCGTAGTGGGTGCCGATGACGACGACCCGGCTCCCCTTGTCTTCGTACGCCTTACCGTAGTTGCTCCCAATGGCCGTGACGCTGTTGCCGTAACGGTCCTTGAGATTCGCGGCCGCGTCGAGCAGGATCACCTCCCCGGGCAGGTCGTTTTCGCCGCGGAACGCGGGGTTCGCTACCGACGCCCCCTTGCGCATCGTGACGGCGAACGTGAGGGTGGCGGTGCCCGAGCCGGACGCGTAGGTCAGCGACTGCTTCTCCCCGCCGATCGTCACCGGCACGGTGGGCTTGCCTTTGACGACGACCGGCCCGTCGAAGGTGACCTTGAGGGAGACCTGTTGCCCCCGGGTGACGAAGGCACCCGAGGAAGCCACGACGGGCCCGGTGGCATCGACGCGGATCCGGCTCGTGTTGATCGCGGGGATGACATTGCTGGCGGGATTGCCGGCTCGGTCGAGGATGCGCGGGGCCGCGTTCGCCCTGTTGAAGTCGAAGTCGCGGATCGCCGCCGAGTTGACCCGGCCGACGCGGATCCCGTCGGTGTCGACGTCGTTGGCCTTGACGGTCATCCGGAAGGTCAGCGACTTCGTACCGCTCCCCGCCACGTACTTCGCCTCGCGCATCGCGTAGCCGACCTCGACCGGGAGCGTGACGGCGCTCTCGTCGCCCGCCAGTTTCACTGGCTCGCTGAAGGTCACCTTGAAGGTCATGGCCCGGTCGGTGCCGTAGGTGCCCACCGCCGGCAGCGAGACCGACCGGACCGCCGGTGCCACCGTGTCAGGGAGGCCAGGCATCACGGCGAGCGCCAGCCGCGGCTCGAGCGTCTCGAGCTTCAAGGCACGCTCGCGCCCTCGCTTCCGCCGCGCCCGGGCGGACTCGCGGATACGGCGGGAGGGAAGGCCGGAATCACGGAAGAAACGGACCATGCGAGATTTCTTAGGCTTTCACGTGTTCTTTTGATGGCGGGCCATTGCGGGCTGTCAGCTCGTGAGCTTGCACCAGCCGGTGCTCACGTCGAGGGTCTTGATCTTCTCATTCGTTGGCGGGCCGACGCCATTGCGGGACCGACACCGCTCCGGAGAGGACCGGCACGTCTCTCTTTTTTAACCTGCTCCTGCAGGGGGTTCCACACCCCTGGTTAGCCTCATCACCGGGAACTGACGCACACCGCATTGGGCGGTCCGATCGCGCCCCGCTCATGGCGGAAACGCCCGGGGGAATCCGAGTCCGCCAGCAGCACCGTCGCCAGGGTCATCCCGTCAGGCGAGCAGCTCGCGGATCACCCGCGCCGGCTCGACGCCGGTCAGCTTTTGATCGAGCCCCTGGAAGAGATAGGTGAGCTCCTCGTGCCCGAGGCCGAGGAGGTGGAGGATCGTGGCGTGGAGATCGCGGATCGGCACTTTGTTTTCCACGGCGTTGAAGCCGAAGTCGTCGCTGGCGCCATGAGCCATCCCGCCGCGCACTCCCCCGCCGGCCAGCCAGATTGAAAATCCGTACGGGTTGTGGTCGCGGCCGTCGGAGCCCTCGGAAGTGGGTGTGCGACCAACCTCGCCCCCCCACATCACGAGCGTTGAGTCGAGCAGCCCGCGAGCCGCAAGATCCTCGAGGAGCCCGGCGATCGGGCCGTCGGTCTGGAGGGCGTTTGTCTGGTGCTGGCCGTCGTTGTTGCCGTGGGTGTCCCAGCCGACGTTGCCGCCGCCGTGGTAGAGCTGCACGAAACGCACGCCGCGCTCCACGAGCCGACGGGCCGTGAGACACTGCGTCCCGAAGGGACGAGTCTCGTCACGGTCGAGGCCGTAGAGGCGGTGGGTGGCGGCGGTCTCGCGGGCGAGGTCAATCGCCTCCGGCGCCGCCGACTGCATCCGGAAGGCGAGTTCGCTGGCGGCGATCCGAGCCGAGAGTCGGTCGTCGCCGGGCCGCTCGGCCGCATGCTGCCGATTGAGCGATTGCGCGAAGTCGAGGAGCCGGCGGGTGTCGAGGGACGGGGCTGTCGCCGATCGGTTGAGATGGAGGATCGGCGGAGTGGCGCTTCGCAATTCGGTGGCCTGATGGACCGCCGGGAGGAAGCCGGCGCCGTAGGTTTCCGGGCCACCTTTGAGCGGCCCGTCGCGCATTACCACGTAGCCCGGAAGATCCTCCGCCTCCGCTCCCAGGCCATAGGTGCACCAGGCGCCCAGGCTCGGCCGCCCCATCTGCCGGTTGCCACCGTGCATGAAGTACAGCGCTGGCGAGTGGTTGAACTCGGTGTGGTGGCAGCTGCGCACCACGGCCAGCCGGTCGGCATGGGCTGAAAGGCAGGGATAGAGATCGGAGATCTCGAGGCCCGATTGGCCATGGCGGGCAAACGTCCGCCGGCTGGCGAGGACTTTCGCCGTGCTCGTCTTCGTGAACTCGAGGTCGAGCGAGCCAAAGCTCTCGGGCAGCGTCTGGCCGGCGTAGCGGGCGAGCATCGGCTTGGGATCGAAGGTATCGAGCTGGCTCGGGCCCCCGTGCATGAACAGCGAGATCACGGCCCGGGCCCGCGGCCGATGATGGGCCCGGCGGGGCTCGAGCCCATGGGCAGCCGCACTGTCGCGGCCGAGAACGCCGAGCGCCGCAAGCGTGCCGAAGCCGAGGCCCGCCCGAGCGAGGAGATCGCGGCGCGAGAGCGGTTGGTCGGGTTGGCAGAACATGGCGAGTGCTTCAGGCGTTGGGTCGGTTGTCGCGGGCCGACATCGTTCTATCGACGTTCAATCGACGTAGACAAACTCGTTGGCATTGAACAGCGCCAGGCAAAGCTCGACCCAGACCTCCGCGGTCGGCTTCTCCGGTCGACTGACGAGAAACGCCCGTGCCGATGCCAGCTCATCGGCCCGGATCGGGCGGGCAAAGACGAGGAGCCAGGCCCGTTCGAGGCGGCGCTCGTCGGAATCGGGTTCTTCACGGAAGAGCCGATCCTTCAGGGCCGTCGCCTGCTCGACGGGAATGTCGCCATTGAGGAGGGCGAGGGATTGGCTCGGCACGGTAGTCGATTGCCGGATCGGACAGCCGACGCTGTTGGGGGGTTGATCGAAGGCCTCGAGGAGCGGCATTCGGAAGGAGCGCCGGTTGAGCATGTAGATGGCCCGCCGGTTCTGGGCCTCCGTCGCCTTCCAC
>CANGGT010000192.1 GCA_947453375.1 Planctomycetaceae bacterium | reverse complement strand
TCCCCTCGAACACCGCGTCGATCGAATCGAGCTGCCGCGGCGGATGGTGTCGGAGCGGGAGTTCGAACTCGCCCGGGAGAAGATCCGCGAGCTGTCGGGCGACAAGGGGAATCAGACGCTCCTCTGGTGGCACGGAGGGGTCGTCGGTCGCTACGAGCGGCAGCAGTCGGGGGACGAGACGCCGTTCCTGACCGAAGTTCACGTCATTCGCTTGGGCGATGTCGCCATCGCCACCAACCAGTTCGAGCTCTATACCGACTTCGGCGTGGCGATGAAGGCCCGCAGCCCGGCCCTCCAGACGTTCGTCATCCAGCTCGCCGGCCCCGGCACCTATCTCCCCAGCGCCCGCGCGGCCCGCGGGGGTGGCTACAGCGCCATCGCGGAGAGCAACGAGGTGGGGGCGGAGGCCGGGCAGGTGCTCGTCGAGCACACCGTCACCCGGCTCGGCGAGCTGTTTCCGCCTCCGTCGACCCCGGCGGCTGGCCCCTGACGCGGCACCGAAGGGCTTGGGGGCCCATGGCTTCCGGGGCGGGGAGAGCAGGGGGGCGGCCGCCGATCATCGGGGCCGATTTGCCGGCGAGGGGTAGACGGGCGTAGAGTTCGCCCCAGGCAAGGGGAGCGGATCAGGGATGGTTCGCACCGTGACTCCGGCAGCAGCCCAGCCCGGCCGACGGGTGTTCGCTGTCAGAAGCCTTTTCGTGCGACGGTCTTTTTCAGGCGATCTTTTCAGGGAGGATCCGATGCCCCGACACGATTCCACCCCCCCCGGCCTGACGGTCACAGCGCCCTCCCTGGCAAGCCAGGCAGGGCACGCCGGGCAGGGAACGCTCGACGAGGCAGCGGGGCACGCCGTGCCGCTCGATCGGCTCTCCCCCTTGGCTGCCGTGGCGGCTTGGCTCGCGATCGACCCCCGCCCAGATTTGGCCGTGGCGCTCGTGGCGGTGATCCGCACCGACACGCGCATCGAACTCGATCCCGACGAAGTCAGCGCCGTCCTCCGCGATGCCCGTGGCGAAGGGCTCGATGCCGAGACGACCTTCGAGCGGCTCATCCTCCAAGGGGAGTGGCTTTCAATGGACCGGCTGGCCCGCATCCGCCCCCGCTGACATGGCGCTGACCTTCGCGCCCACGAATCCATGACGCGATCTCCCCACGATCTCGCTCTCCGGAAAGATCCGGTGCTGCGCCGCGTCATCGACGCGGTCGGCCCCCAGCCGAGCTACTACCGCGAGCGGACCGATTTCGAGACCGCCTGCCGGATCATCGTCGGCCAGCAGCTTTCGTATGCGGCCGCCACCACGATCTGGGGACGGGTGCGCGGCGTCGCGCCGCGCTGGCGTCCCCCCGAGGTGGCCGCCCTCTCCGCCGACCGGCTCCGGGCGCTCGGCCTGAGCCGGAGCAAGGCGACGTTCATCCAGGAGCTCGCCTCCCGCGCGGAGTCCGGCGACGTCGACTTCCGGCGGATCCGCAAGCTCGACGACATCGCCGCTGGAGAATCCCTCCGTGGGATCAAGGGTTTTGGGCCGTGGTCGGTGGAGATGTTCCTGATCTTCGCCCTCGGCCGCGACGACGTGTTCAGCGTCGGCGACGCCGGGCTACGGCGGGCCGTCTGCGATCTCTACGGCGTCTCCCCGGGGGAGTACGAGGCCCGTATCGGGGGGATCGCAGAGCGCTGGCGGCCGTATCGCAGCCATGCCTGTCGCTACCTGTGGGGCTGGCTCGAACACGCGGCCGCAAAGTCTCGAAAAGCGTTGAGCGAGGGTTGACTCCCTGGGGCGCACCGGGTCGATAATCGGGGATCATCCTCCCCCTTCTTCCCGGAGTCTCCGACGTGCGACGTTTTTCCCCGGCCGTGCTGCTTGCCGCAGCGATGATCCCCGTGGCCCTGCTCGGGACTGCCGCGGCCGAGGAATCGGCTCTCCTCCCGAAGGCCCGCGTCGCCATCGTCGGCGACTCGATCACCGAACAGAAGCTCTACAGCAAGTATGTCGAGTCATGGTTGCTTGCCTGCTCGGGCGTTCCCGATCTCCGCGTCATGCAGTTCGGCTGGGGGGGCGAGACGGCCGGCGGATTCGCCAACCGGGCCGACAACGATCTTTCGGTCTTCGATCCCGACATCGTCACCCTCTGCTACGGGATGAACGACGGCGGCTATCAGCCGTGGCGAAGCGAGATCGGCACGGCCTACGAGGGGAACATGCGCCGGGTCCTCGACCGCCTCTCCGCCCTCGGCGTGAAGTCGGTGGTCGTCGGCTCCCCCGGCGCGGTCGACACGAACTTCTTCCGGCCGGGGCAGACGATGGCCGACCAGCCGGCCCACGTCGCCTACAACGACAACCTCGCCCACCTCCGCGACATCGACCGCAGCCTCGCCACGGAGAAGGGGCATCGGTTTGCCGACGTCCACGGCGCGATGGTGGACGCGATGACGAAGGCCAATGCCACGCTCGGCCCCAAGTACGACGTCTGTGGCGGCGATGGCTTCCATCCCGGCCCCAACGGCCAGCTCCTCATGGCCTACGCCTTTCTCAAGGGGCTCGGTGTCGACGGCTCGATCGGCGAGATCACCGTCGATCTTTCCGCTGGCACGGCCAAGGGAACGCCGGGGCAGAAGGTGGCGGGGGTGAAGAAGGAGGGTGCCGTGGCGACCGTCGAGGTGTCGAGCACGCGTTGGCCGTTCTGCTTCGAGGGGGACGCGAGTTCCAGCGGCGGCACCCGCAGCATCCTCCCCTTCGTGCCGTTCAACGACGATCTCAACCGCTACCTTCTCAAAGTCAGCGGCTTGAACACGCCGGCGGCCAAGGTGACCTGGGGAAGCGAGACAAAGACGTTCACGAAGGATCAACTCGCCGCCGGGGTGAATCTCGCCGCGGAGTTTTCCCACACGCCGTTCGACGAGCCGTTCGCCCACTTCCAGGCGGCCGTCGCGGAGAAGCAGAACTTCGAAACCTTCATGATCAAGCAGATCGTCACCGACTTCCGCCTCATCCCCGACATCAGTACCGATGTTGAGGCTCAGGCCGCTGCGAAGGTGCTCTCCGGCAAGCTCATGAAGCGCTGGGAGGCGCTCGACCAGACGGCCCGGGAGAAGCTCGTGCCGGTCACCTTCACGCTCCGCATCGAGCCGACGGCGGGCTGATCGACCGCCGTCCTCAAGGCCGTTCGAGGCGCTCGAGAGCCTGCTTGGCCTGCTCGTCGTCCGGATCGAGCACGAGCGCCTGCTCGTAGGCGGCGGCCGCTTCTTCGCGGTCGCCGCCGCGGGAGAGGGTGTCGCCGAGGAGCGTGAAGTGGGGAGCGGTGGGATCGAGGTCGGCCGCCCGCCGGGCCGCCTCGAGCGCCGCCGCCGGATCGAGCGTGGCCTCGGCTCGGGCAAGGAGCGCGTGCCCCTCGGCGCGCTGCGGCGCCAGGGCCACCACGGTCTTGAGCGCCTTCGTCGCCTGCTCGGGGAGCCCGAGGGAGAGGGCGAGCTTGCCGATCCCGAACCAGGCCGCCGGATTGGCGGGATCGCGGTCGCACCATTCCTGGCGGAGCCTCATCGCCTCGCGGGTTCGCCCCGATTCGGCGTAGAGCGTCGCCAGGGCCTCGCGGCTGTCGTGATCGTCGTGATCGAGCTCGAGCGCCCGTCCCCAGCCGATCGCGGCCCGCGTCGGATCGCCCAGCCGGGCGTGGGCCACCGCCGCCCAGTAACTGACCTTCGCCGCCCAGGGGGCCGGGCCGATTCCGTCGAGGGCTTCGAGGGGGCGAACCGGATGGGCCGCGTCGCGGCGGTCGCGGAGGCGGTGGGTGAGCTCGAGCGTCACCGGCAGCGGCGTCTCGCGGCCGAGGTTGCCGAGGGCCTCCGCCATGCCGTGGCTGGCATCGCGCGACGTTGGCTCGACCTCGAGCGCCTTTTCAAACGTCTCGCGGGCGGCGCCAAAGTCCCCCTCGACCATCCGTGTCCTGCCGAGCAGACACCACGCTTCGACGACGCGGGGGTGATCGGTTAGGTAGTCGTGGAGAAGCTCGGTCGCGGCGGCCGTGTCCCCCTTGGTGAGGAGCGTCTCGACGAGGCTGTCGATGACGACGAGCGCTTCGGGGTCGGCCTCGAGGGCGAGGCGATAGTGGGCCTCGGCGTCGTCGAAGTCGCCCCGCTCGACGGCGGCGTCGCCGAGTTGCCGGTGGGCGTCGGGCGAGGCGGGGTCGAGAACGAGGGCCTTCGACAAAAGTTGTTCAGCGCCGGCGTCGTCGCCGAAATACCGATGGACCGCCCCGAGGAGCGTCCAGCCGGCGGGGTCGGCAGGAAAATCGGCCAGGAGCGTCTCGGCGACCTCGAAGCATTCATCCCGAAGCCGGGCCTGGAGCTTGGCGGCATCGGTGAGCCCTACCGGCTCAAACACCGGCCTCGCGGGCACGTCGGCGGGCAACGGCTGCGGGTCTGGTACGGCGTCGGCAGGCGAACCGGCTTGCGAAGCCCCCACCCCGGCCCCCTTGTCCACCCTCTCGCGCGCCTTCCGCGGTGGGAGTTTTTCGTCGGGGGAGCTGCAACCAACGACGACAAGCCCGAGGACGGCAAGCCACACGCCCGCCCGCGTTCTCCACGGCCGCGCCTGCAGGCCGATCTGTCGCTGCTCGCTCTTCATCACGTCGCTCACCTCCCCCGCGGCCAGTCCCTCGGTCCAGAGTATAGGTCGCCGGCCGGGGCAGGGGTCGACTCGGTGCCGAAGGAACTCTCGACGTCAAAGCGTCTTCAGCCAGGCGACGAGGTCGTCGATTTCGGCATCGGTGAGCGGCGGCTGGCCGGTGAGCTTCTCAGGCGAGTGGGGACCGGCAAGGAGCGCTTCGAGCGACCGGGCCCGGGCGTTGTGGAGCCAGCGCGTCTTGCGGTAGCCGGCGAGGAGCGTCGGCGGGCTGTAGGACGGGTAGCGATCCTCCTTCTTCCCCAGCCCCACGTCCTGGAGCGCGGGGCTCGTGTAGAAGGGGGGCGTGTGGCAGTCGCTGCAGCCGGCACGGGCCGACTCGAAAAGCGTCTTCCCCCGCTCGGCGGCCGCTGAAAGGCTGCCGTCGGCTGTGCGGAACGGGCTCGGCGGGGCCTCGAGCCGGGTGAGGAACGCCGTCAGCGCGGTGACGTCGTCGTCGCTCGGCGCCGGCGCCTGCATCGTGTCGATCATCGACTTCCTCACCGCGGTGCGGACGTCCGTCTGCCAGCCGTGCCAGGTCCAAGGGCCGGTGTCGGCCAGATGCCACAGCGGCAACACCGTCTTGTAGGTGCCGACCGAGCCGTCGTTGAGGGTGTCGAACGTGACGGTGTTGCCGCCCCCCTCCCAATGGCAGGTGTGGCAGGAATACCACTGATCAAGGCTCCGCTGGGCATCGTGGAAGATCGCCTCGCCACGGCGGATCACGAGCTCTTCGGGCGTCGGCACCTCGCCCCGCGAGAGCGTATGCGTCTCGAGTAGGTCCGGCCCGGCCGGGTCGACCACCTGGACGGCATCGAGGAGGGCGTTGGCGACGAACACCCGCGAGCCATCGGCCGCGACGGCGAGACCGAGCGGACGGCCGGCGAGGTCGAGCCGGCGGAAACGCTTCGCATCGATCGAAAGGGCCCGATCCATCACCTCGGCGCCACTGATCTGCGCCCACGGAAGCCCGGCGGCGACGTCAAAGCGGAGCAGCTCGTGCGTGCCCGCCGCGGCCACGAGCACCGTCCGCCCGTCGTCGACGATTGAAAGCCCGAGCACGTCGCCAACCGCCCGGCCGGAGACGTCGAGCGTCAGTCCATGGAGCGTGCCGCCGTCGGGCTCGAGCTCGAGCTTGCCGAGCCGGCTCCCGGTCACCCAGCCGCGGCGGATGTCGCCGGGGGAGGTGAACCCGCCGCCGTCGTAGGTGAAGGTGAAGTAGAGCGTGCCGCCGTCTGGCGTGAACGCCGGCTGGCCGATGTTGAGCCCCTTGAACGGATGGCGCGAGCGGACGCTTCTGGCGGAGGCATCGACGACGACGATCTCCGCAGCGGCGGCACAAGCGACGGCGACGGTCGCGCCATCGGGGGAAACGGCGGCGTAGCGGGGAAGGGGGCCGGTTGCGATCGGCTCCGAGACGGCAAGTGTTGCGAGATCAATCGCGACGACTTCCCCACTCGCTGCCAGGGGAACCCACGCCGTGGTGCCGGCTGGGGAGAGGGCGACGTCGTGTGGCTCGAAGCCGAGATGGACCCGGCCAGTCTCGACAAGGCGGCCATCCTTCACGGCAAGCGTGACGAGATCCCCCGATTCGGTCGCGACCGCGACGAAGCCATCCTCGCCCCGCGCTGCGATGGCGCCGGGCCGACGGCCGATGGCCAGCTCGTCGGCAAGCGTGCCCGTCGTGGAAAGCAGCGTCACCGTCCCGGAGGCCCGGTTGGCGGTCGCGAGCCACTGGCCATCCCCGGATGCCGCGACCGAGACCGGCGTCCGCCACACGATCCGCTCCGCCGCCGGCTCGCCTGGCGTCGCCGACTCGGCACCGCGATCCAGGCCGAGCGGGAGGAGGGCGAGCAGGAGGAGCCCGAGTCCCGCCAAGCGTGCACGGGCCGACAACGGGAAGGATGCCTGCATCTGGGAAACTCCGATCGGGTGCCTGGCAGGCGGTGGCTGAGGGGATCCGCCGTCACCGCCCACAGAGCCTACCAATCCGCACCCGATCCTGTGGCCTCCAACCGCGCGCCCCGCCGAGGTTTGCCTCGAGAGCTTTCGCATCGGGCAGCCAGGAACGTACAACATTGCCCCGGGGAACGATTCTCCCAAGACCGCCTCCGCTGAGACCCCTCGATGCCGACCGCCGTCACCTCCGCGCCTGTCACTGCCGCGCCCCGGGCCCGATCGGGGTTCACGCTCGTGGAACTCCTCGTCGTGATCGCGATCATCGGCGTGCTTGTCGGGCTCCTCCTCCCGGCGGTGCAGGCGGCCCGCGAATCGGCACGGCGTTCCTCGTGTGGCAACAAGATGAGGCAACTCCTCATCGGCCTCACCCGCTGCCAGGAAACCGCCCGCCGGCTCCCCGCCGCCATCGACCGCTATCCCGCGACCGCGGTGACCTTTGCCTCGAGCGGCGGCCCCGCCACGGCCAAGCCAGGGGGCTTCAGTTGGATCGTCCACCTCCTCGCCTACCTCGAAGAATCGTCGCTCCACGACGGGATCCTCGCCGGCTCGGGGCGGCTCGGTCGCGGCGCCTATCCGTTCATGCCGACCCTCGCCATCAACAACCAGCCCCACCCCTGCCAGACCCCAATCGCGGTTCTCCAGTGCCCGTCGTACGCCGGCGCCGCGACCGTCACCGCCGCGGCAGGAAGCGCCTTTCATTCGATCGGCACCTACGACGGCTCGACCCCCTATCCCGCCATCGCGATCACGAACTACAAGGCGATGGCGGGGGTGGCGTCGCACGGGAAGGTGGCGGGGGCCGACAAGGCCGCTGCAGCGATCACCGACAACGGAGGGATGCCGCTGCGGGGGCCGAAGGCCGTCGAGCCCGATTTCGACGATCTCCCCTACCTCGGCCTCGACATGGATGCCCTCCGCGACGGGACAGCGGCGACGATCCTCCTGTCGGAATCCAAGGAAGGGGGCAACTCCGCCTGGATCGACGGGATGCAGGCGTTCGTCGTCGCCCTCGCCGATGATTCACAGGCGCTGCCGGTCCTCGACGGGAAGGCCTGGAACGTCGGCAGCGCGGTGTCGGCGCTCGGCTACGGCCCGACCGCTGCCGCTCCGACCCGCACGAGCCTCGATCTCGGCAACCGCGGCACGCGTGGGAACTCCGCGTGGGGCCCGAGCAGCGACCATGCCGGCGG
>CANGGT010000191.1 GCA_947453375.1 Planctomycetaceae bacterium | reverse complement strand
GCCGTCGTATGCCAACACCGATCCGAAGGCACTCGAGACGCAACTGACCAGGAGCCGTCAGGAGACGCAGTTGGTGCAGGAGGAGCTGTCGGCGCTCCGCGAGCAACTCGCCTCGACCTCCTCGCAACTGGCCCAGGCCCGGGCCGTGGCCCGGCCGGCCGGGCCGCCGGGGACGCTGGAATCTGCCGGGGAGGCCGGGAGCCAGCCGCCGGTCCCCGCGATCGATCCGGCCTCGATGCGCGAGGGGATGAATCATCTGGCAATCCCCGGGGTCACCTCCCGGCTCGATGGTTCGGTCGTGCGGATCGAGATCCCGGCCGACAAGCTCTTCGAACCGGGGACGGCCTCCCTGCTCCCCTCCGGTGCCGCCCTCCTCTCGCAGACGGCGACGGAGGTCTCTGGCGTTTTCAAGGGGCAATTCATCGGCATCGAGGGGCACACGGACACCGAGCCGCTCCAAAACGCGACTTGGGGCTCGCCGCATCAGCTGAGCGTGGCCCGGGCGAGTGCCGTATTCGACTTTCTCTGCGGCCGGACGACGCTCAAGGCTGGGCAGTTGTTCGTCGTCGCCCACGGGCCCAACCACCCGGTCGTTTCCAACGCCACGGCCGCCGGCCGAGCCCGGAATCGGCGAATCGAGTTGGTTGTCTACCCGGAGCAGATGGCGGCCGAACCGGCGGCTCCTCCGGCCGACACCCCCGCCGGCTGAGCCGTCTGCCCGAGGCATGGCCAAGCCCTCCCGGCCGCCCCGCCGCCACCGTACACTGCCACCATGGTCACGATCATCGATTACGGCAGTGGCAATCTCCGCAGCGTGCAAAAGGCGCTCGAGCGGATCGGCGTCGAGGCCCTCATCAGCGACGATCCGCAGCGCGTGGCGGAGTCGGAGCGGGTGGTGCTTCCTGGGGTCGGCGCGTTCGGTGACGCGATGCGGGAGTTGCGGGCCCGCGGCCTCGTCGAGCCGATCGTGGCGCATGTCCGCGCCGACAAGCCGTTCTTCGGAATCTGCATGGGCCTCCAGCTTCTCTTCGAGACCGGCTGGGAGGGGGGAGAGAACCGCGGCCTCGGTCTCCTCGAGGGAGACGTGGCCCGCTTCGATCTCCCCGCGGGGATGAAGGTGCCACACATGGGATGGAACACCGTCACCTGGGGCCCCGCGGCAGGCCGTTTTGCTCAAAGCGCCGGGGATTGGTACTACTTCGTCCACTCCTTCGCCGCCCGGCCCCGTGACCCCTCCGTCATCGCCGGGGTCACCGACTACGGGGGCGAGTTCTGCGCCGCCGTCACCCGCGGCCGCTTGTTTGCCACGCAATTCCATCCTGAAAAAAGCCAGGAGGCCGGCATGCGTCTCCTCCGGGCATTCGTCGACCGTCCGTGACCCGCGATCGAAGCTCCGCCGACCCTTCCCCGACGTTTCCCTTTTTGCTCCCGGAGATGACCCCATGGACCTGTGGCCCGCGATCGATCTCCGTGGGGGACGCTGCGTCCGTCTCCTCCAGGGGGACTACGACCGCGAGACGGTGTTCGCGGATGACCCGGTCGAGCAGGTGCGGCGATTCGTCGATCAGGGGGCCCGGCGGATCCACGTCGTCGATCTCGACGGTGCGAAGTCGGGGATGCCGGTGCAGGCCGATCTCGTCGCCCGGATGGTGAGGGCGGCCGGCGTCCCCTGCCAACTTGGCGGTGGAATCCGCTCGCTCGTCACCGCCCGCGCCTATGCCGATGCCGGCGTCTCCCGGCTCGTCGTGGGGAGTGTGGCGATCGAGCAACCGGAGCTCCTGGGGATCATCGCCGAGGCTCTCCCCGGCAAGATCGTCCTCGGCCTCGATGCCCGTGACGGCCGCGTCGCGGTCCGCGGCTGGGTCGATACGAGCCCCGTGCTTGCTCTCGACGTTGCCCGCCGCAGTGAGCATCTCCCCCTGGCCGGCTTGGTCTACACCGACATCGCCACCGACGGGATGCTGTCGGGGCCGAACCTGACGGCGCTTTCGGAGATGATCCAGAGCGTTCGCCTTCCGGTCGTGGCGTCGGGGGGGATCGCCGTCGCCGACGATCTCCGCCGGGTGGCGGCGATCGGCGCCGATGGGTGTATCGTCGGTCGGGCCCTCTACGACGGCGGGCTGTCGCTCGCTGCCGCCCTCGCCGCGTGCGGCGAATCGGCCTGAAATCCCGCCGTTTTCCCTCCTTTCCCAGCTACCCGGACCGGGGGCCTGGCGGGGGCAAACTGCCAAACAACCCTCAATTTCCGCAACCTTCCGCGTCGAAGGGTACGGTGGCTCGAGTGTGCGGGCGATCCGGTTCGGGTCCCGTGCCTGCCCCGGCTCCGTTACCAGCCTGACCGTCCCGTTGCCGAGCGGGTCGGCAGGCCCCTACGATCGAGTCTCATGGCTACCGACCTTCGCATCAAGGAACAACTCCCGGAGCTCACCCGGCGGATCGTGGAGACGTATCAGGACGTCCCCACGATCCAGTACCTCGGGCATTGCCCGCTGCCGAAGTACGAGACGATCATCGCCGCCTGCGAAGATCTCAAGGAGATCCTCTACCCGGGCTACCGGCGGCGCGAGAATCTCCACCTCGGCAACGTCACCTACCATGTTGGCGACCTCATCGACGGTCTCCATGACAAGCTGACGACCCAGATCGGCCGGGCCCTGCGCCACAGCGTGGCGGCTCGGGCCCAGGCGGCAGTCCACGGTGCCGACTTGCCGATCGTCCCGGATGTCGTCCAGGAATGCGTCGATGCCGCCGATTTCGACGCCCTTGGGCAGGCGAAGGCGGTGGAGTTCCTTGGAAAGATCCCCGATCTGCGCCGCGTTCTCGCCACGGATGTCCAGGCGGCTTATGACGGCGACCCGGCCGTGCGGACGCTCGACGAGGTCATCTTCTGCTATCCAGGGCTCGAGGCGGTCACGATCCACCGACTGGCGCACCTCCTCCACCGCCTCGAAGTGCCGCTCATTCCCCGGATGATGGCCGAGTGGGCTCATGCGCGGACCGGCATCGACATCCATCCCGGCGCGACGATCGGCGATCACTTCTTCATCGATCACGGCACCGGCGTCGTCATCGGCGAGACGTGCGAAATCGGCAGCCACGTCAAGCTCTATCAAGGGGTGACGCTCGGCGCGTTGTCGTTCCAGACCGACAGCGACGGGCATCTCGTCCGGGGGACGAAGCGTCATCCGACGATCGAGGACAACGTCGTGATCTACGCCAATGCCACCGTCCTCGGTGGGGCCACGCGGATCGGCCACGATTCCGTCATCGGCAGCAACGTCTGGTTGACGCGGAGCATCGACCCCCGGACGACCGTCGTCCTCGAGCGGCCGAAGCTCCGTATGCGGGGCGAAGTGCCCGCCCTCGAGCACGACTACCAGATTTGACGACTCCCCATCGTCACGGGGGCGGTTCGCTCGGGAGTGTCAGTCGATCCGCTCGAGCGTCACGCTCCGCAGGTCCATCACCGCGGCGGCCTTCTTTTCCAGAGGGGTCACCACGAGTCGCACGTTCCCGGCGGGGAGATCGAGGGTGCCGACGGCCCGCGGCACGAAGCGCTGGAAGTGCCCCGTCTCCTCGACGGTGAACTCGAGCCCCGCGACGCCGGTGTTCAGTTCCACGGTCGATCCCCCCTGCCCCGCCCCGCAACCCTGCAGGACGGTGACCTGGTAGCGACCCGGCTCGTCGAGCCGGAAATCCCACCATGCCCTGTCGGCGGCATTCACCCAGTAGCCGAGCGTGTCCTTCTCGGGCTGCGGCTCAAAGCAGAGCTTCTCTCCGGACACCGTCGCGTCCCTCGCCAACAGACGGATGAAGCCGCTCCGGGGCGCCAGGGGGCCGGCGTCGGCGTCGTCCATCGCCTTCCGCCACGCGGCAAGGGGCGCGACCATTTCGGCAGCTGTCGCCGCGGCTGGGAGCCTGGAGACGTCGATATCGCCATGGCAGGACTGCCAGGCGGCCGGGTCGAAGCGAGGGTTGGCCGTCATCCCCTTCGCTGAAACACTGCGGCGCCAGGCTTCGAGCCGGCCGCGGAGGTCGGCCACCCGTCCCGGCTCGGCAGCCGAGCGATCGGTCGTCTCGCCGATGTCGTCGCCGGTATGAAAGAGTTCGAGGCTGCCGTCCTCGAAGTGTTCGATGAGCTTCCAGTCACCCAGTCGGATCGCCCCGGCCGGCCGGCCCCCCTGGTTGGTGTTGTGGGGCTGGTGCCAGAAGAACGAGCGGACGTTTTCGGCGGATGGGAGGGCCGCGTCGGCGAGATCGCGGAAGTCGGCAGGCTCCGGGGCTGCAACTCCGGCCAGGCGGCAGATCGTCGGCACGAGATCGCCATTGGAGACAGGCGCCGCCACGACGCGCCCTGCCTCGACCCCGCGGGGGAAGCGCACGATGAGCGGGACCCGCAGGCCACCGTCGTAGAGAAATCCCTTGCCGGCCCGGAAGGGAGCATTGAACGTCGGCGGGGGATCTCCGATCTCCGGCACATGGAGGCCGCCGTTGTCGGAGGTGAAAGCGACGAGCGTCGTGTCGGCGATGTCTGCGTCGTCGAGCGCCGTGAGAATCTTCCCCACCGCGTCGTCGAGCGCCGAAACAAGCGCCGCGTAGGTTGGATTGAACGCCCCTGCATGCGCTGGCAGGGCCACCGCCGGGGCCGCCAGCGGTACATGCGGCGCATCGAAGCCGACGACGAGGAGGAATGGCTCGTCGTGGTGGTCGCGGATCTGCTCGGCGATGATCCGCACCGCGTCGTTGGCCTGTCGCTGTTCCCCCTTTGCTCCTTCCGGCGATTCAGGCCCGGGGTTGGCTCGACCGCTGGCCGCGGTTGCAAAGCCCCGGTCGGTCGGGAGTGTCCCCTCGCCGCCGAGGTGCCACTTGCCGACAAAATGACTGCGGTAACCGACCGCAGCCAGCCGCTCGGCAAGCGTGGGAATCGCTGCGGGCAGGGCCTGTTCGATCACGGGGGGAAGGAGTTTGTGGCTCGCCCGGTCTGATCGGCCCGGCAGGAAGGTCGTGAGATTCGCCCGGGCCGGATGGACGCCGGTGAGGAGGGCGACGCGCGAGGGGGAGCAGACGCTCGCCGCCGCCGTCGCCGCCGTGTATCGCGTCCCGGTGGAGGCGAGACGGTCGAGGGTCGGGGTGACATGATCGGCCCGGCCATAACAGCCCAGATCGTTGATCCCCAGGTCATCGGCCACGAGGAGCACGATGTTCGGCGGTCGGTCCGGCGCTGCCCCGACGGCAATGATGGGCAAGACCGCTCCCGAGACGAGCAACGCGAGGATGAACCTCCAACCGCACCGGCACCCCGAGCCCCGTTCCATGGTCCCTCTCCCTCTGCTCTGCGCTGACGTCACCCTCGGCCAAGCCGGCCAACGACGTTCACCGCGGCTGATCCGCGACGACGGCCCCGTCAATGATCACACCGGTGCAGTGCGTCGTGTATTCGAACGGGTCCCCGTCGAAGAATGCCAGATCGGCATCCTTGCCAGGCTCGAGGGATCCGATCCGATCGGCGACCCCGAGGATCCGGGCCGCGTCGATCGTGACCGTCGCGAGCGCCTCGGGGACGGTAAGCCCGTTGGCCGACGCCACGCCGGCCTCGAAGAGGACAACCCGCGTCTTGGGGACGTAGCTCTCGTAGCCGCTCTGGAGCGCCACCGGGATCCCGGCCTTCCGCAGTGTCGCAGCGGTCTCGAAGCTGGCGTTCTCCGTCTCGCCGGTCCCCGATCGCTTCATCGTGGGGTGGAGGATGACAGGCACCCCCGCGGCGCGGATCCGGTCGATGAGGAGGTGCGACTCCGCCGCCGAATCGAGGACAATCCTGATCCCGAACTCGTCGGCGACCCGCAGCGCCGCTTCGATGTCGGTGGCCCGGTCGGCGGTCACCAGGAGGGGCCACTCTCCCGCGACGATCCGCGCCAGGACGTCGAGGCGGAGGTCGGGGGGCGGCCGCTTTTCCACATCGGGGTCAGCCTGCTTCCGACGGTATTCAGTCCCCTTGGCCAGTTCCGTCCGGAGCATGGCGACAGACTTGGCTCGCGTGCCGGGGGCCTTTTTGTCTCCTTGGGCCCGCCCGCCGTCGCCGAGCGTCACGGCGACCATTGCCGTAGCTTTAAGGACGTTCGCCGTTCCCGCCGTCTTCACCACCATCGTCTGGCCGGAGACGAGCATCCCCGGGGCATGGCCGGTGTGAAGGGTGGTGACGCCGAAGCCACGGACCCATTCGACGAGCCGCTCGCGCGGATTGTAGGCGTCGATGGCGCGCAGTTCTGGCTGGACAGGCTCCGTGGCGTCGAGTTGGTCCTGATCCTGATCCTGGTTGAGATAGCCAGCCAAGCCGACAACGCAGTGGGCATCGACAAGCCCGGGGGTGACGACCGGGGACCGGAGGATGCGGGCGTCGGCGGGGATCGCCACGGTCGCCGCTGGGCCGACGGCCACGATTCGGCCATCGGTCACGACGACGACGCCATCGGAGATCGGGTCTCCGGCCATCGTGTGAATGACACGGCCGTGGATGGCGAGGGTTTCCCCAATAGCGGTGGCGGGGCCGGCAAGGAGCGTGACCAGGGCGATGACCGCGGCGGCAGCGACGGAGCGGAGTGTCGATCGGGCGGAGAGATCATTCATTTGGTTGGCCCCGCGCAGCACATCTCGGCTTGCTGGTCGCGGCCGGCTCCATACCCGCCGACGGCGAAGAGGCGATCCTCGGGATCGTCGCGGTCAAACACCTTCCGCCCCTCGACCCACGTCTGGAGGACCTTCGTGCGGATCGAGAACGGGTCGCCGGAGAGGATGACGAGGTCGGCATCCTTGCCTGGCTCGAGCGAGCCGACGCGGGCATCGAGATCAAGCATTCGCGCCCCGGCGAGCGTGACCGCCTCGAGTGCCTTCTCGCGCGACATCCCTGCCCTCACCGCCAGCGCCGCGGAGCGGAGGAAGAGACGGGAATCGGTGACCGGATCGTCGGTGTGGAGGGCGCAGGGGACGCCGGCCGCCTCGAGAACCGCCCCGGTGGCCAGCGACATATCCATCGCCTCGATCTTCCCCCCCGGGCTGTCGAGGACGATTACCGAACAAGGCACCCCGGCCCGTGCCAACTCCGCTGGCACCTTCCAGGCCTCGCTGACGTGATGGAGAACCACCCGGAAGCCGAACTCCTCGCGGAGGCGGAGGACGGTGAGGATGTCATCAGCCCGGTGGCTGTGGTGGTGGACGATCCGACGCCCCTCGAGACATTCGACGAGCGATTCGAGTTCGAGGTCGCGGGGGGGGCGTTTCGTGACGTCGGGGTCGGCGAGCTTCCGCTGGTATTCGCGTGCGGCGGTGAACTTCTGTCGGACGACGGCCGCGGATTTGCCGCGAGTGCCCGGGAACGGCGGTTCACGCTGGGAGTTCGTGCCGTTGGCCATCTTGAGGCCGACAAGTGCGTTGCCGGCGGTATCGCGTTGGAGCAATCCTTCCATCGTGTCGGTGCGGCGGAGTTTCACGTAGACCGTCTGCCCGGACACGAGGTGCCCGGAGCCGGGCATGATGTTGAGCGTCGTCAGCCCACCGGCCCGCGCCTTGCGAAACCCGACGTCGCGGGGGTTGATCGAGTCGAGAATCCGGACGTCGGGCTGGACTGGGCCGCTCGAATCGCCGCCGCTGCCGCCGCCGATGTGGCTGTGGGTATCGACGAGCCCCGGGATGAGCACCTTCCCGGTGACGTCGATCCGCTCGGCGCCCTCAGGCACCGCCGTCGTCGCCGCCGGCCCGACGGCGACGATCCGCCCGTCCGTGACGACGACCGTCCCGTCGGGAATCGGCGGG
>CANGGT010000190.1 GCA_947453375.1 Planctomycetaceae bacterium | reverse complement strand
TCATCAACGGCGACTCCTGGCCGAGGTGGACGGCTGCCACCGAACGCTCCCGCTGAGCAGCGGCAGAGGCTCCCGCGCCCCTCTTGGCAACAAAAATGAACGAGCGTATAGTAGGATACCGATGTTTACGCTGGGCCTCTGACCAGGCTTCTTCTCCTTGACTTCGAGGCAACCGTGACGATCCGCAGGAAACCGTCCCAGACAGCCCCGTCCGCGGCCTCCAAGTCGGCTGTCGCCGGCAAGCCGACCTCTCGAAAGCCGGCGGGCGGAAAACGAAGTCTCGCCAGCGCACCTTCCCACCGGGGCGACAGTGCCTCTGGGCCCCACGCCCTCTCGTCGCCGACGATCTCGCATGGCGATGCCATTCTCGGCGTGGGTGGGGATACGGTTGCCGAACAGGGCGCCGACACGCCGACCGAGCGGCAACTCGAGATCTACGCCTTCATCCGTGACAAGATCCAGAACCGTGGCTTCGGCCCCACGGTCCGCGAGATCGGTCAGGCTTTCGAGATCCGCTCCCCCAATGGCGTCGTCTGTCATCTCAAGGCGCTCGAGCGCAAAGGGCTGATCAGCCGTGGAAAGAACATGTCCCGGGCGATCGAACTGACCACCGAACCGGCCCATCTCCGCGGTCTTCCGATGGCCGGATGGGTGGCGGCGGGCACGCTTCGAACCGCTGACGAGCAACAGGAGCGGATCGACTTCGAAGAGCTCTTCGACAAGGACGATCACTTCGTCCTCAAAGTGATGGGCGACTCGATGGTCGAGGCCCAGATCGCTGATGGCGACTGGGTGGTCATCCGCCGTCGCCACACGGCGCACGCTGGCGACATCGTCGTTGCCCAGACCGAGGACGGTGAGGCGACGCTCAAGCAATGGTTCCCCGAGCGCGACCGGATCCGCCTCCAGCCGGCCAATTCGTCGATGAAGCCGATCTACGTCCGCAACGCCCGTGTCCTCGGCATCCTCGTCGGGGTGGTGCGAAAGACCGGTTGAACAGACAGGATCGGGCGAGCTTTACCGATTCCGATTCCTGAAGCCTCGCCTCACGCAGCAGCGTCAGTAGGCCCCCCGACGGTCGCTGGCGCATGGCCGGCCGCCTGCTGGGCATCGGCCAATTGGTGGAGCTTGTTGTAGAGCGTCTTCAGGCTGATCCCGAGTTCCTCGGCCGTCCGCGGCTTGTTGCCGTGGTTGCGTTCGAGCGCCTCGACGATCGCCTGCATTTCCATCTCCCGAAGGCTCACCGGCTTCGACTCGCGAGCCGTCGCCGGGGATGGACCGGCCAGCGGCATTCCCCCGCCGGAAACGGCAGACATCGCTGCCGGGGCCAACGTGGCCGCCGGGGCCAACAGCGAAGCGATCGAGGACGCCATCTGCGGGAGGGGCTGTGCCGACGGTGCCGCGAGCGCGTCGTCCCCGGGGGCCTCGGTCACCACGATCGGCGCCGCAACAACCGGCACCGGCCTTGGCCTTGTGGCCCCGAGTCGGGCAGGGAGATGCTCGATCGTCAGCGGCAGCCCGTCGCAGAGCACCAGCGCATGCTCGACGCAATTGGCCAATTCACGGACATTCCCCGGCCAGACATGCCCCTGGAGGACAGCGAGCGCTTCCGGCTCGATCACGTGGGCACCGGCTGGCGTCTGCGGCCGCGCATCGCGCACGAAGTGATCGACGAGCGCCGGGATGTCGTCGAGCCGATCACGGAGCGGCGGGATCGCCACCTCGAAGGTGTTGATGCGGAAGAGGAGATCCTCGCGGAATGTCCCGGCCGCCACCATCTCCTCGAGGGAGCGGTGCGTGGCACAGACCACGCGAACGTCGACGGTGATGGGATGGTTGTCGCCGACGCGGCGGATCTCGCCGCTCTCCAGGGCCCGCAGGAGCCGGGGCTGGAGCGCCTTGGGGAGCTCGCCGATCTCGTCGAGGAACAGCGTGCCCCCGTCAGCGACCTCGAACAGTCCGGCACGGTGTTCCTCGGCGCCGGTGAACGCTCCCTTGCGGTGGCCGAACAACTCACTCTCCACCAAATGCTCGGGGAGCGCGCCACAGTTGACGGCCACGAGCGGCCCCGTGGCCCGGGGGCTGCCGTCATGGATCGCCCGGGCGACGAGCTCCTTGCCGGTCCCCGTCTCGCCGCGCACCAGCACACTCGAGTCGCTCGCGGCCACCCGGGAAACGAGCCGGCGCACCGCATCGAGCCCGGCCGAACCGCCGACGAGGCGCGACGTCCCCTCCGCGCGTCGCAGGCGCCCCTCGAGCGCCCGGAGACGGAGCGTCAATTCCCGCTTCTTCCGCACCCGCTCGAGGACCGCCTGGATCTCGGCGAGCTTGCAAGGCTTGGTGAGGTAGTCGAAGACCCCCTGACGGACCGCGGCCACCGCCGACTCCAGCGACGATTTTCCGGTGATGATCACCGTTTCGGTGTCGGGGGCGACGTCGCGGACGCGGGCGATGACCTCCATCCCGCCGACGCCCGGCATGTCGAGATCGACGATCACGCAGTCGTAGGCGGTGCGATCGAGGGCCGCGATCGCGGTCCGACCGTCCGGACAGACCGTCGCCTCGTGTCCCAGTCTCGGCAGCTCGATCCGCATCAGTTCCTGGAGCGACATCTCGTCGTCGGCAAACAGGATCCGCATCGGCCTGGCAGGCTTTGTCACGTCACTCCTCCGGTTGTTGCGTTCATGCCACGCGCAGGGCGGAATCGATGTCTCGCGACGCCCCGATCCCCGCCCGCCGCTGCCCGTCGGCCGCGAGGGGGAGCGTGACGCGGAACGTGGCCCCCTTCCCCGGCCCGTCGCTCTCCGCCTCGATCCGCCCGCCGTGGTCGGCGACGATCCGATGGACGATCGACAGCCCCAGGCCGGTCCCCTGCCCTGACTTTCGCCGCGTGAAGAACGGCTCGAAGAGGTGCTCGAGGACCTCGTCGTCCATCCCGCAGCCATCGTCGGCGAAGGTGAGCACGGCCGCCTCGCCGGTGCGGCGCACGGCCACCCGGACATGCCCTGTCGTCTCGATGCAGTCGAGGGCGTTGACCAGCAGGTTGAGCACCACTTGCTTGATCTCCTGCGGATTGACCATCACCGGGAGATCGGGGCCTTCGTCGATCTCGACCGAGCGCCCGGCAAACCGACCGACATGGCGGAGCATCTCGGCGACATCCTTCACCAACGCCATGATCGCCGTCGGCTGGCGGCGCACCTCACCGAGCCGGGAGAAGTCGAGGAGCTTTTCGGTGATCCCCTTGCAGCGGAACGCCTCGGCTTGGATCAACTCGAGGTAGCGCCGCGCCACCCTCGCCTCGCTGTCGTCGGCCACGAGCCCGGCGAGCCGGCTCTCCAAGGATTCGGCACACATCGCGATCGACGCGAGGGGATTGTTGATCTCGTGGGCGACCCCCGCGGCGAGGAAGCCGACGCTCGCCAACTGCTCGCTGCGGATCACCTCGCGCGTCCGCAACTGCACCTTCCGGTCGAGGTCGTCGCGGACCTCCTGGAATCGCTGCGTCATGTCGTTGAGGGCCTCGGCAAGCTCCGCCATCTCGTCGCGGCTGTCGAGGTTGAGTCGGAAGGCGAAGTCGCCGGCGGCCACGCGACGCGAACCGTAGCCGAGGAGACGCAGCGGCCGGAACACCCAGCGGTAAGTGAGGACACCGAGCGACGCCAGGAGGAGCGCCGACGCCATCGCCGCCGCCCAGGTGGTGACGATGAGCGTCCGGTATCCTGTCCGGACATCGCTCGAGAGATCGAGGAGGTGCTCCTGGAGATAGGTGGGGAGGGTCGCAGAGAGCGCGGCCAGCCGACCGAGATCGGGCCCGAGCGCGCGGAGCTCGCCGAGCGCCACCCCCTCGCCGGCAGACGGCCGCCCCACCACCTCGCGGATGCGGGCGAGACTGGCGGCGATCCGCCGGGCGGTCTCGCGCTCGCGGCTCCGGTCCCCGAGGGGGGCGTTGTCGATCTCCCCCTTGCCGAGTTCTTCACGGTAGGCCTCGAGGGCCCGCTCCGTCCGAGAGAGCACGGCGAGGAACGGAGCGCTACAGGGGCCGAGCTCGCGAGCCTCCTCGTCACTGTCGTCCTCGTCATCCCCATCCTGGACGGGCACCGGCAGCGGAGCGACGACCGGAAGCGTGGCTGGCTCGGCGGCGAGGGCTGCCACGTCCCCCGACAAGCCGCGCGCGTGGACGAGCCTGAGCGTCGCCACGCTCTCACCGAGGTCACTCGCCAGCGGCAACTCCGCCGCCCGGCTGCTCAGACCGCGCACGAGCCGGCGGTAGGAGTAGGTGCCGAGGAAGCTACTCGCCGAGAGGAGCGCCACCATGAGGAGGACGAGCCCCCCTCCCACCATGAGCTTGCGGCGAATGGGGCGTCGCTTGCGCACTCCGTACTCCCTGCCGGAACCGGCCTGTCTGCTTCGTCACTCCCCGCGGACTGGGCAGCCTGCGAGGGGGGGGAGAGTAGCAGGCAGGGACCGGCCACGACAGGGGAAATCGGACGGTGAATCGCTAGACCAGTCCCCAGCGTTTCCGCAGAAACCACTCGGAGCAGAGCAGGCCTGCCATGAGGAGGAACATCGGCCACTTGTCCCACAGGGTGGCTGACCACTGCTCCTGGGCGTCGTAGGCCGAGGGCTTCGTCCGCAGGTCGTCGAGGATCTCGGAGAGTTCTTCCGGAGACCGCACCCCGCCCCCCTCAGTCGACTCTGCCAACTGCCGCATGAGGAGCGGATTGGCCCTGGGGCTTGCCAACTCGAGATCCTGCCGGACGACGGTGAAACGTGCTGATCGTGCCACGGGGGGGGAGCCCGGTTTCGTCGCCTGGACCGTGACCTTCCAATCCCCTGGCTCGTTGAAGTCGGCGAGTACCCCCGCATACGACTCCCCTTTCCTGGCCAGCCGCAAGGGACGCGAGACCCCCGCGGGGGAGGTCATCACCGCTTCGAAGGCCGCCTCCGCAACCCCACTGCCGTCGGGCTTCGAAAGGCCGGTGTCGAGGGGAATCGTCGCGCCGGGGGAGACACGGCGCTGCGCCAGTCGGACCCACAGCGAATCGCTCCCGGAGTCGTCTTGTTTGGCGAGCCAGAGGACCATCTGCCGCCAGAAGCGTCGGTGTTGTTCCCCTCCCCCTTGCATCGCCCATCGCCACGTCGAGTCGGCGGCAAACGCAAGGACACGCCCCTCGCCGAACTCGCGGGCGACCAGGAGCGGCCTGCCATCGGACGTGACGGCCAGCGGCTTCGCGCTGGGAAGCAGTCGTCCCAGATCATTGGCACCCTCGAGCGGAGGGAGCGCCTGCCAGGCAGCGCGGGTCTCCTGATCGGTGGGCCCGAGACGGAGGATCGAGACCCCGCCGAATCGCGGATCGGGAACCATCTTCAGCGGCCCGGGGAGATGGAGCCCCGGACGGATCGGCTGGTCGAACGGCTGCCGGGCGAGTTTGTCGGCCTCGAAGGGGAGCAGTTGGCCGATGGCCGTGCTCCCCCAGCCACCGGCCTCGAAGGCATGGAAGCCGCCGAGGAAACCGATCCCGGCCCCGGCGTTGACCTTGGCGACGATCGCGCCGAGATCCTGGGGCGACAGGGCCGAGGCATCGAGGTCGCCGATGAGAAAAACGTCATATCCGGCGTCGAGTTTGCGGCCGAGGTTGAGAGGCCAATTCCGCCGACCGGCGGCGTCGATCCACTCGAAATCGACCTGCATGTCGGGGCTCGCGGCCAGAACACGGCGGAGGAACCGCTGCTCGACCCGCAACGCCCCCTCGAGGTAGAGGACCCTCAATCCCCCGTCGACCACTTCGACGAAGGTCGACAGTTCGTTGTTCGTGAGGACGACCTCCCCCTCCTGGGGCTCGACCACGAGCGAGAGCTTCCGCTCACCGAGGGCCTTCGGCGTCCAGGCGAGGCGCACCGCCTCCTCGTTGACCTGCGGGCCGCCACGGACAATCGTCCGGGCGACCTCCTCCATCGTCCCGCTCTCGGTCTCGGCCAGAAGCTTCACCACCACGTCGCGGTCGGCGAGGCCGTCGAGGCGCACCCGCCCGGCGACTTCGAGGGTGTTCTTCAGGTAGACCGTCTCGCCGACGGCGAGGTTCGTGACCGCGGCATCGCGCCCTTGCCCTCCGCCGCGCTGCTGCCCGAAGGTGACGCTCCACAGCGGCACTGCGGCATCCCCGAGCTTCCGCGCCACTCCCTGCGGCGGCTGGTCGCGCGGCGGGTAGGCATGTTGGGCGCCGTCGGAGAGCACGATCACGCCAGCCAGCGGACGCCCCGCCGTGGCCCGCAGCGCGTCGTCGAGGGCGGCACCGATCGCTGTCTGGTCGCTCGCCCCCCCGCGCTGCCACGCGCCGAGCGGGAAGGGATCTTCCGCCGTCCCGGCCACGGGGCGGGCCTCACGGTCGAAGGCCCAGACGTCGATATCGACATCCCCGTCAGCCACGAGTTTGACAGCGGCCGGGCGGGCGGCCGCGAGTGCCGCCGTCATCTCCTCGAAGCGCGTCCGTCCGGCCGCCCCGTCGACGACGGTCATGCTTTCGGATGCGTCGGCGAGAATCAGGAGCGTCCCTTGCTGGCGGGCCTGGCGGGTCGCCACGAGCGTCGGCCGCAGCAGGCAGGCCACGAGCGCCAGAAACGCGCCGGTGCGGAGGAGCACGAGCGTCAGCCGCCGCCCCGCCGGGACGCGCGAACGATCGGGGCCCACCGCGACGAGCACCGCCACGAGTGCGAGCGTCACGAGGGCGACAAACCACCACGACACGACCGGATCAAAGTCGAGCGACAACTCCTCGAGAACGAGGGCCACAAGCGGGGTCATGCGTCGGCCCCCCCCGCCACCACCCCGGCGCCCGGCAGCGGCGGCGGTACCCCCGCGGTCGTCGCCTCACCGCCGCCGGCCACACCGCCGGCGGAAGCGGCTCCGGCGTCGTCGCGCGGCGCGTAGAAACGGTTGGCGACGATCCAGTCGCCGGCCATTGCCAAGGCCGCCAGGAGGATGAACCATCCCGAGAGTTCGGCTCCGACCCGCTCGAGTTTGACGTCGCGCACCAACTCGGCTTCGCTCTGGGCGAGCCGGTAGCCCGCGCCGAGGGCCGCAACGAGACCGGCGTCGGCGAGCCGCCGGGCATCGACGCCGTCGGCGCCGAGGTTGGCACTGAACCCCCGCGCGACGCCGCCGACATCGCCACCGGACCGCACCCGGTAATTGCCCGGCACCTGGGTCGTCGTCACCGTCACGGTGCCGCGGCGCTGGTCGACCGGCGCGGGGAAGTCGTCGCCGCCAGGAGTGCTCACGAATGCCGTCGCCACGTCGCGGCGCTGGAGATGGAGAACGGCCGACGCGCCGGCGACGATGTTGCGGTCGTCGGCGGTGTCTATCGAATGAAGGAGCGTCTCGTTGGCGAGGATCACGAACGGCCACGGTTCGAACCCGGTGGCGAGCATGTTCCAGGCGTCAGGGTCGTCGGCGGCCTGCGACACCGGTGTGGTCACCGTGACGACGGTCCCCTGGCCGACGCGATGCTCGAGGATCGCCGGCAGGCCGTTGCGGTAAGCGATCACGGGCACCGCCGAGTCGGCCGTCGCGTCGCCACCGGCGGCCCGGGGGGCGGCGCCGTCGGCGTCGGCCGCCGGATCGTTCGGCTCAAACTCCCAGAGCCGTTGAATCGGAAAATCCTGCCAGGGGACGGCGTCTCCGACGCGGCGGAAGGGGGTGAGGATCGGGTGATCGAGGTTTGCCGGGGCGAGAAAATTGTCCTCGCGGGGATTGCGCCAGACGCGGACGATCTTTCCACCGAGGAGCTTCTGGGCGGCTTCGGAATTGAACCGCGCGGCATCGGCGGCCCGCGGCCCGAGCCAGACGACGAGCCCCCTGCCGCCGGCCACCCACTGCCAGAGGAGATC
>CANGGT010000189.1 GCA_947453375.1 Planctomycetaceae bacterium | reverse complement strand
TCGTGACGGTCCTCCGGCCAGGCATACAGCTCCTCCTCCGGTCGCTCCTCGGCGAACAGGAGCGCCTCCTGGAGCGGGTCGAGGGCGCCAGTGTCGTGAAGCTCGCGGAGCCGCTTTACGATCGCCTTGCCGTCCTTGTAGGCATTGGGCTGGAGCAAGGGGCGGCGCGGGTGAAAATTGCGCACGTAGAGCCACGCTGGCGTGCGGACGGAGCGGATTCGGTCGACCGTCTCATCGCAGCGATCGCGGGCAGCAAACACCGCCTCGCGCGGCTCGTAGCCGGGCGCGAAGGGATCGCGGGCCTGCATCGTTACAGGCCTTGCAACCCCCGCGGCCTCGAGCGTGATCGCCGCCAGGTCGATCTGCTCGACGAGATCCTCGCGCCGCACACCGCGGGGAATCCCCGGGCCGCGGACGACCAGCGGGATCCGCGTCCCCTCGTCGTAGAGAAACTGCTTCCCGCGGGCATGGCTGATGCCGTGATCGGTCATGAAGATCACCAGCGTGTCGTCGAGGATCCCCTCGGCCTCGAGGCGCGCAAGCACCAGCCCCACGTGAGCGTCGGTGAAGCGGACCGCCGAGAGATAGGCGGCGTGGTCCTCGAGGAGAACCGGATCGGGTGGGTAGTACGGCGGCAGCTCCACGTCGTCGGGCCCGATCGCGGCGCCGAACGTGTCGATCGCACGCTTCGAGAGTGCCCGGATCGACTCCAGCGTCTCGCCCCGGAGCTTGCCCCCCGGGAGCATCACCTGCATGAAAAACGGCTGCCCCGGCTTTCGTCCGCCCCAGTCATGCCCGTCATAGATCGCCGCATCCCACTGGAAGTTGTAGTCGGTCTTGCCGAGCCGGCCGTCGCCGGCCGCGCCGAGGCCGTCGCCGATGCAGGTGTGATAGCCGGCATCTTGGAGGATCGCCGGGAGCGGCCTGACGCCCGGCGGAAGTTCGATCTCGAGAGCTCCGCGGCCGCTGCGGTGATGATGGGCGCCGATCGCCGTTTGGTACATCCCCGTGATCAGCGCCGAGCGGCTCGGCGAGCAGACCGGCGCCGTGGTGAAAGCATGCTCGAAGAGCGTCCCTTCGCGGGCCAGCCGATCGATGTTCGGCGTGGCGACGCGTCTCCCGCCGTAGCAGGAGAGATCGGGCGACATGTCGTCGACGACGAACCAGAGGACATTCGGCCGGGCAGCAGCGCCAAGGGCCACCCCCTCGCCACAAAGCCCCACCACCGCGCAGGTCGCCATGACGACCCGCCTCAGCCACCATCGCCTGTTTCCCACGGCCGGGGCCTTCACGACAGGAGCGACCGGACGACCGTGCCATGGACGTCGGTGAGCCGGTAGTCGCGCCCTTGGAACCGCCAGGTGAGCTTCGTGTGGTCGAAGCCGAGAAGGTGCATGATCGTCGCCTGGAGATCGTGAACGTGGACCGGGTCGACCGCCGGCTTGAAGCCGAGATCGTCGCTCGCCCCATGAACGAATCCCGGCTTCGTGCCGCCGCCGCACATCCAGATCGAGTAGCAATCGGGGAAGTGATCACGGCCGAGGATGTCGCCCCCGGCGGTACGCCCCTCGCGGAAGGGCGTCCGGCCGAACTCGCCGGTGCAGAGGATGAGCGTGTCGTCGAGGAGACCGCGGGCCTCGAGATCCTCGATGAGCGCCGCGGCCGGCTTGTCGAACGTCGCCGCCTTCTTCGTCAATCCGTCGCGGATGTCCTCGCCGGGACCGGTGCCGTGGAAATCCCAGCCCCAGTCGAAGAGATGGACGAACCGCACCCCCTGCTCGACGAGCCGCCGGGCGAGAAGGCAGTTGTTGGCGAGGCTCGCTTGGCCGGGCATCGCCCCGTAGGCCTCGAGGACGTTCGCTGGCTCGCGGGAGATATCCATCACCTCCGGCACGCTCGTCTGCATCCGATAGGCGAGCTCATACTGCGCGATGCGGGTGAGCGTCTCGGCGTTGCCGAGTTCACGCGCCTGCAGTTCGTTGAGTTCCTTGAGGGCATCGAGGCTCTGGCGCCTCGTCTTCCGGTCCATGCCGGGAGGATCGGAGACATAGAGGACCGGATCCCCCTGCGACCGGCACTGCACGCCCTGATAGACGCTCGGGAGGAAGCCCGATCCGAAACTGCTCGTGCCGCCGTTGGGCTGCACGCCCGAGGAGATGAGGACGACGAAGCCGGGGAGATTCTGGTTTTCACTCCCCAGGCCATAGGTCACCCAGCTCCCCAGGCTCGGTCGGCCGGAGCGGGCGGCGCCCGTGTAGAGGAGGAGCTCGGCGGGGGCGTGGTTGAACTGATCGGTGTGCATGCTCCGCACGACGCAGAGTCGGTCGGCCACGCGCTGGAGATTGGGGATCGCGTCGGAGAGCTCCATGCCGCTCTCCCCACATCGCTTCCAGCTCCGCGGCGTCCCCATGAGCTTCGGCGTGCCGCTGGTGAAGGCGAACGTCTTCCCCTTGATCGTATCGGCCGGGCAGTCCTCGCCGGAATGTTTCACGAGCTCCGGCTTGTGATCGTAGAGATCGAGATGGGGAGGCGATCCGGTGAGGTGGATGACGATCATCCGCTTCGCCTTCGGCGTGAAATGCGGCACCCGCGGTGCGAGCGGATCGGCGGGAAGCTCGTGGCCATGGTTTGCCTCGCTCTCGCTCCCCCGCGCCGTGCGGCCGAACGGCGCCGCGCGGCCGAGGAGCGCCTCCAGGGCCAGTCCACCGATGCCCCCTCCCATGCCACCGAGGAGGTGACGGCGGGTGGCGAGAGATTTCTGTTCGAAGATCGGATCCATGGGGCAGGTTCCTCCGCTCACGGGCACATGAACGATTCGTCGAGATTGAGAATCACATTGGCCACCACTGTCCACGCGGCCAGATCGGGGAGATCGGGGAGATCGGGGAGATCGGCGGGGGGGGGGCCGAGCGGCTCGGTGGCCAGCTTCCGGGCCTCCTCCGGCGCCTGCCGGTAATCGGCGAGCGCCTCGGCATGAAGCCGGACGAGCCGATCGACCTCGACCGGCGACGGCTGCCGGGAGAGCACGAGCCGGAAGCCGCGGATCACCCGCTCGGCATCCGTCGATCCCCCCTCCGTCACCATCCGCCGGGCCAAGCTCTGGGCCGCCTCGACATAAACCGGATCGTTGAGCGTGACGAGCGCCTGGAGCGGCGTGTTCGTGCGCGGCCGGCGAATCGTGCAGACCTCGCGGTTGGGGGCATCGAAGGCGGCCATCGAGGGATACGGATTGCTCCGTCGCCAGGTCGTGTAGATCGCCCGCCGCCAGCGGTCCTCCCCCTGGCTCGTCTGCCAGTCGATCCCACCGCCGAAGGCCGCCGAGAGCCCGAGGTTGGGCTGCGGTGGATTGACACTCGGCCCCCCCTTCTTCCGCGACAGGAGCCCCGCGGCCGCAAGGGCCTGATCGCGGATCACCTCGGCGGAGAGGCGGACGCGCGGGCCGCGTGCCAGGAGACGGTTGTCGGGATCGCGGGCCACGATCGCCGGGTCGGCCTTCGAGGTCTGCCGGTAGGTGGCGCTGGTGACGATCTCGCGGAGGATGGCCTTGGTGTCCCAGCCACGGGCCACGAGTTCGACGGCGAGCCAATCGAGGAGCTGTGGATCGCTCGGCAGATCACCCTGGCTGCCGAACTCCTCGCTCGTCGACACCAGGCCCGTGCCGAAGAGCCGCTCCCAGAGACGATTCACCGTCACCCGGGCCGTGAGCGGGTTGGCCGGATCGATGAGCCACTTCGCCAGCGCCAGCCGGTCGATCCGACCACCCTCGGATGGCGCCACCGGCAACTGAAACGCCTCCGGCACCCCTTCCGTGACCTCGGCCCCGAGATCCTGCCAGTTGCCCCGATGCTGGAGCTTCGTCATCCGACGCTTGTCGGCGGCAAGCTCCTCCATGACCGGCACCTTCGCCGGCTTGATGGCGGCAAGCTCTCCGGAAAGCGCCGCCATCCGCTCGCGGGCCGCCGCCGTCTCGGTGGCGACGACTCGGCGGTGGTGGTCGAAGAGCCGGGCCTTCTCGGCGTCGCTCCGCTCTTGCGCAGGCTTGACGAGAATCGCGATCACATCGGCAGGCACCCCCGCCCACTCCTTCACGCGTGGCTCGGAGGAGACCGCGACACGAACGACGCCGATCGTGTGGTTGTCGTGCTTGGATCGCTCGCGGAGGGAGAGGACGAGCCGCTCTCCCGGCTTTACCGCCACCGGCTCCGCCGGAGCCACGACGAGCGTCGCCGGGGCGGCCCCGCCGGGCGCCCAGCCGCCATCGAGCTCTTTCTTCTCATCAGCCGCCGCAAGCACCTTCGCCGCTGGGAATCCCTCCTGCGAACGGCTGGCGAACGCCACGGCCAGCGGCACGTCGCGCCCGGCCGCCGGCCCGAGCGTTACGCTCGTCTCCGGAGCCGTCTCGAGGACCGTCTGCCAGACCGGCTGCCGGTTCGCGTCGAGGAGGATCACCCGCGCTCCCGCGAGGCGCGTGCCGACACCGCTATCGGTTCTGTTCCAGACAACGATCCGATCGAGGGGCTCGTCAGCGCCGAGATCGACCTCCCACCACGGATCGGCCTGCGTCGCGGAGTGGGTGACGGAATTGGCGACGAAGAAGCCCCCTTCGGTGACGCCGTCGACGGCCCGACTTGCCAGGGCATCGAGCGTTGTCGATGCCTGCGTCGCCGGCTTGCCACGGGCGATGTTCTCGCCGCCGCGGAAGGCCTCCACCTCGGCCAGCGAGAGAATCCTCTCGTTGCCGGGGAGCTCGACACGCACGAACCTGCCCCGCGGCGCGGCCGCCGGATCGACAGGCTCGAGCCGCGCGCCGATCCCGGTGAGGACGAAATTACCGGCATGCCCCGACGATCCTCCCGGCAGCGCGGCGTTGCCAGGGAACTCGAGTTGGAGAGCAGCAAGCGTCCCTCCGGCGGGAAACCCTTCCGGAAACTCGATCCGCGCCACGCCACGCGGGCCGACCGCGGGGAGATGGACCGTCCCGTCGTCATCGATCGTCGCGGCCGGAGCCGCGGACTCCGCCGCCGGAAACGCCGCTGCAGAAGCGGCCAGCGGCCGGCCCGTGGTCCAGCCGACAGCCCGCGGGAACGCCCGATCCCAAGCCTCACCGGCGGCGACGATCGCGGGGGTTTCGGTGGCGAGCACCTTCTCGGTGTCGGCAATCGCGGCCCCGATCCGCGTCCGTTCCGCCTCCTGAGCCGGCGTGAAGAACTCGAGCACCGGCGTGTCGTCGCCGCGGTCGGCATCGGCGGTGTTGTTGAACACCGCGTAGATCCTGAAGAAATCTTCCTGCGAGATCGGGTCGTATTTGTGACTGTGGCACTGGGCGCAGGCGATCGTCGTTCCCATCCAGGTGCCGAAGGTCGTGTTCACCCGGTCGATGACGGCTGCGTTGCGGAACTCCTCGTCGATCGTCCCCCCTTCGGTGTTCGTCATCGTGTTGCGGTGGAAGGCCGTTGCCATGCGCTCGTCAGGGCCGGCGCCAGGCAGGAGATCGCCGGCCAACTGGAGCGTCGTGAACCTGTCGAAGGGCATGTTGGCGTCGAAGGCGCGGATCACCCAATCGCGGAATCCCCAGATCGAGCGCGGCGGATCGTCGGCGTACCCGGCGCTGTCGGCGTAGCGGGCGAGATCGAGCCACTGCCGCGCCTGGTGTTCGCCGTAGCCTTCGTGGGCCAGCAACCGGTCGACGTAGCGTTCGTAGGCATCCGGGGCCGGATCGGCGACGAAGGCATCGACCTCCTCCGGCGTCGGCGGCAGGCCGACCAGATCGAGGGCGAGGCGTCGGGCGAGCACCGCCCGGTCGGCCTCGGGCTGGAGGGTGAGCCCCTCCCGATGGAGCCTCGCCAGCACGAAGGCATCGATCGGGTTGCGCACGGCGGCGGCGATCACCGGCACCTCCGGGCGGACCGGCGGCACATACGACCAATGCCGCTCGACTTTCGCTCCGGCGGCCACCCAGGCCCTGAAGGCCTCGATCTGCGCTGGCGAAAGCCGTTCGCCGCCGTCGGGAGGGGGCATGACCGTGTTGGGGTCGGTCGATGTGATCCTCGCGATCAGTTCGCTCGAATCAGGGCTGCCGGGCACGATCGCCGCGTGGCCACCGAGATCGGCCGTCGCCCCTGCAAACGTGTCGAGACGGAGGCCTCCGTCCCCTCCTCCTTGCCGGGAGGACTCGTCCGGCCCGTGGCAGCGGAGGCAGCGATTGGAGAGGAGCGGCTTGATATCGGCGGCGAACGACGGACTCGTCGGGTCGGCCAATGCCGCTCGCGGCTCCCCCAACACCCCGGTGGCCAGCAAGGCGATGAACAGGACCCGCAGACACCGAAAGCTTCGTACCATGGTCACTCCCCCGGGCGAGCCTGTGCGGCGTGGAGGCCGTCTGGCTAAGCCCTCCATTCTACGCTCCTCGACAGGGGGCGTCACGGCCTTCCAACCGCGGGAAACCATCGATGAACACGCCCACCGACCCCTGCTGGGTCGTCGATGTCACGATCGCCGACAGGGTGGCGCTCGATCCAGGCGAGCCGCTGTCGCGTGACGATTTCCTCATCCTCGTCTGGGAGCTCCTCGACGGGACGGGCCTGTGCGGCGTCCACGAGGGTTCGCTTGATGTCGACGAGGCGTTCGCGGCCGGGATCACCGCAAGCCCGATGGTGCTCGACGCCGCCGCGGGCGACCCCGGCCGTGACTGGGTGGCGGCCGCCGACACGACCACCGCCGCGTTTTGGTTCGGGGACGAAGCCGGGGCCCGCGCCGCCGCCGCGCTTCTCGCGCCGCTCGACGGCTGCGACGTCGGTGCCATCCGTCGCGAGGAGACCCACGACTGGGAGGCCGAGTTTCGCGCCAGCCACGGCCCGATCGACGTCCCCGGTTTCGGTCGAATCATCCCCCCCTGGGATGCCGGGCCCCTCGCTTCATTCTCGATCGGCGCAGCAACGCTCGTCATCGATCCCGGAACCGGCTTCGGAACCGGGCTCCATCCCACCACCCGGCTGTGCCTGGCGGCGCTGGCCGGGGGAGCGCCACGCGATCCAAACGAGCGGGGAAGTGTCCTCGACTTCGGCGCCGGCTCCGGAATCCTGGGGATCGCCGCCGCGCTCCAAGGGGCGCGGGCCGTCGAAGCAGTGGAGAGCGACACGCGCGTTCATGAAGCGATCCGACACAACGCGGCCCTCAATGCCGTCGGCGATCGCGTCCGCGTATCAGCCGGGCTCGACAAGCTGCCACCAGCACCGCTCCACGACCTCATCCTCGCCAACATCGTCGCCCCGGTGCTCCGGGCGCATGCCGACGAGCTCTGCCGCCGGATCGCCCCGGGCGGGACGATTGTCCTCTGCGGTCTGCTTTCCACCGACGTTTCCGAGATCGACTCGCTTTACCGGAGGCACCTCGCCACCGAGCCGATCATGACCGAACTCGACGGCTGGCACTGCCTGCAATTCCGTGCCGGCTGAGACCGCGTGGCGCGAGGCGGCCGGGAACGCACCGCCGAGCAAGCGCCCCATCCGCTTGTCGAAGTCGGTCTTCGCTCCCCACAGCACGATCGCCAGCAGCACCAGCGCCAGGAGGACCCGGTAGAGCGCGGAGCGCAGCCCACGACCGGCGGCGGAAACCGGCAGGCTGCGTCCGATCGCCGCAGGGATCGCGGCCAACAGCGGCACCATCACGATGAGCAGGGCCGCGGCCGACCCCAACCGTCCGAAACAGCGCCCCACCACCACAAGGCCGAAGAGCGCCACGAGCCCCGCCGCCGTGAGCCCCGGGAGACCGGACGGGCCATGCCCGCCCCCATCTCGCTCGAGGCTCCGTCGCGCCCCACTCCACTCGGCCACAAGCGCGCCGGCGAGAGCCCCGGCCAGCGGCAGCGCCACAAGCCCTCCCTTCAGCCAGCCCGCCATCGCGATCGAAAGCCCGGCCACGACCAATGTCAAGCTCGTCACCACGGCGACGACCCGGTCGTCGCTTGCGCGCACCTCCTCTGTGATCCCCTCCCAAGAGGCCCAGAGGAAGAGCGCGGCGGCGAGGATCGCCACCGCCGGGGCCCCCCCCTCCATCCACACCGATCCATG
>CANGGT010000188.1 GCA_947453375.1 Planctomycetaceae bacterium | reverse complement strand
GGATGCGGCGGTGTTCATCCGGGGGAATCCCGCCAACCGCGGCCATGTCGTGCCGCGCGGGTTTCCGCGGGTCCTCGTCGCTGGCGAGCCGACGCCGATCGGCGCCGGGAGTGGCCGGCGCGAGCTGGCCGCGTGGCTTTCGAGCCCGTCCCATCCGCTCACGGCGCGGGTCATGGTCAATCGGCTCTGGCAGCATCACTTCGGCGCCGGCATCGTCCCGGTCGAAGGCGGTTTTGGACTCCGCGGGGAGCCGCCGAGCCATCCGGCGCTCCTCGATCATCTCGCCAGCCGATTTATCGAATCGGGCTGGTCAGTGAAGTCGATGCACCGACTCATGATGCGCTCGAGCACCTACCGGCAGGGGAGCCGGGCCGAGGAATCGTCGCTTGCCGCCGATCCGGGCAACCGGCTCCTCGGCCGGATGCCGCGTCAGCGGCTCGAGGCGGAGGCGATCCGCGACGCGTGCCTCGCCGTGGCCGGCCGGCTCGATGACACGGCGGGGGGGCCGGCCTTCAGCGAGCTCATGACGCCGCGGCGGAGCCTCTATCTGATGGCGACGCGGACCGGTGCGAAGACCACCGGCTTCGGCGCGCTTTTCGACGGCGCCGACTGCGGCGCCATCGTCGAAGCGCGGAAGGCGTCGACCGTCGCCCCGCAGGCCCTCTTTCTCCTCAACGATCCCTTCATCCTCGACCTCGCCGAAGCCCTTGCGGCCCGCGTCGCGATCGAGCGGCCGGAGGGGGAGCTTCAGCCGCGGCTCGAACGCCTCCACTCACTGCTCTTTGGACGATTGCCGACCGATGAAGAGCGGACGCTCGCCGGTCAGTTCCTCGCCGAGTCGGGGAGCGATGGCTGGGCCCGTCTGTGCCATCTCCTTTTGTGCAGCAATGAGTTCATCCATGTCGACTGAACAGCGGATCGTGTCCACGCGCCGCGATCTCCTCCGCCACGCTGGCGCAGGCTTTGGCGGCCTGGCGCTCGCGGCGCTGCTGCAGGAGAGGCGTGCCTCGGCCGCGACTGACGCAGCCAATCCGCTCGCACCGCGGCTTCCCCATTTCGCCCCGCGGGCCAAGCGGGTGATCTTCCTCTTCATGCCGGGGGGGCCGTCGCAGGTCGACACGTTCGATCCGAAGCCGCGGCTGCAGGCCGACGACGGTAAGCCGGCGCCGAAGGCCTACCTCGGCCAGCAGCGGACGCTTCTCGCCTCGCCGTGGAAGTTTGCCCGCCATGGTCAATCAGGGATCGATGTCAGCGAGCTCTTTCCTCACACCGCCCGGCAGGTCGATCGTCTCTGTGTGATCCGTTCGATGGTCACCGACGACCCGAATCATCCGGGGGGCTGCCTCCTCATGAACACCGGCGAGCGGGTCTTCTCCCGACCGAGCCTCGGGGCTTGGGTGACCTACGGCCTCGGATCAGAGAATGAAAACCTCCCCGGCTTCATGGCAATCGGCCCCGGGCCGCTCATCGAGGGGGCAAGGCAATACGGGGCGAGCTTCCTCCCGGCGGCTCACCAGGGGACGTTCGTCTCCGACCTCGAGGCGCCGATCCGCAACCTCGCCAACGCCCGCGTCAGCCCGGCGCAGCAGCGGCGCGATCTCGATGCGCTCGCCCGCTTCAACGAGCTCCATCGGGCGAGCCGGAGCGACGACAGCCGGCTGGCGGCGCGGATCGCCACCTTCGAGCTGGCCTACCGGATGCAGGCGGAGGCCCCGGAAGCCTTCGAGCTTGCCGGGGAGACATCCGCCACGCGGCGCCTCTACGGCCTCGACGAGCCGGCCACCGCCACCTTCGGCCGCCAGTGTCTCCTCGCCCGGCGGCTCGTGGAACGCGGCGTCCGGTTCGTGCAGCTCTATCACACGACCGGCGGCTTCCAGCCCTGGGATCAGCATTCCGATCTCAAGGGGGGGCATGAGAAGAACGCGCTGGCCACCGACCTGCCCGTGGCCGGCTTGCTCGCCGATCTCCAAGCCCGCGGGCTCCTCGAGGAGACGCTCGTGATCTGGGGGGGGGAGTTCGGCCGGACGCCGGCGCGGGAAGGGAATGCCGACGGCCGCGACCATCATCCCTACGGCTTCACCATGTGGCTGGCCGGCGGGGGGGTGAAGGGGGGAGTGATCCACGGCGCGACCGACGACTTCGGCTGGGACGCGATCGAGGGGCGGGTCCACGTCCACGATCTCCACGCCACGATCCTCCACCTCCTCGGCCTCGATCACGAGCGGCTCACCTACCGCCACGCCGGCCGCGATTATCGGCTCACCGACGTCGCCGGGACGGTCGTCGGCGACATCCTGGCCTGAGCGTCACGTACGCGGTGGCGGAGCGGCGAGGAAGCGATCGACGAGGTCGGCATAGGCGGCAAGCGTGTGCACCTGGAAGGGATTGAAGAGCCCGCGGGCGATGATTCGCCCCTGGGAGTCGAGCCGGGGAGTTGTCTCCTCTGCCTCGAGTTGCTCGATGATGGCGTCGAGCTCGGGCGTATCCATTGGCTCGGGCCCGATGTCATCCGCCTGCCTGGAGCCGGGCCCGTCCCCCTCCGGCAACGCCAAGCCGTACGTTCTCGGCACTCGGTCAAACCGGGTGAACACGGCACCGGCCAAGTGGACACAGCGGCCGAAATGGACGTAGGGCAACACCGCCCTCGGCACCGGATCGCTCCCATTGACGAAGGCCACATACCGACCGCGAAACCGGCGGGCGAGCACGCGGGCGAGATCGGGCATCGCCACCATCGGCTGGCCGAACGTGACAACGCCGGCCACTTCGAATCCCGCCTCCTGGAGCCGATTGGCCCCCACGACCGCGAGCGCCCCCCCGAGGCTGTGCCCCGTCAGCCAGACACGCTTCGCGGAAAAGCGGCGGAGACGGCTGACGACGTGACTATGGATGTCCGCATAGCCATCGGCAAAGCCCGCGTGGAGACGCCCCTCGGGGGTGCGCCGCCGGATGACTTTGAGATCCTGGAGGATCGAGCCGCCGCTTTGCGTTCCCCGAAAGGCGAGGATCGCGTCGCAGCCGGCGCGGATCGCGTAAACCGTCATCGGGAAGGCGTCGACGCCCCGCCCGGAGAGCAGATACCCGGTGAGGCCGCGGGAGCGGAGCTTGTCGAGCCCGACAGGCTCCGGGTCGTAGGCAATCGCCGAGCAATCAACCATCAGCCGGGTAAGTGGCCAGGCCACGTCGTCGTCGCTCGACCAGACCGGAGGAAGCACCGCCTCGGCATCATCGGCCATGAAAGCCTCCACGGGAAGCGAGCCCCCGACCGGCTTCAGGCGTCGCCGTCGAGCGTGAACAGGTCGAGGAGTTCGTCGCGAGAGAGATCCTTGAAGCCCCCGGCGTCGGCCCCGATCACTCCCTCCGCGAGAGACAGCTTCTCCGTTTGGCGGGCGAGGATTTTCTCTTCGAGCGTGCCGCGGGAGACGAGCTTGTAGACGGTGACGTTCCGCGTTTGGCCAATCCGATAGGCCCGGTCCATCGCCTGCGCGTCGTTGGCCGGATTCCAGTCGTGATCATAGAAGATGACCGTATCGGCGCCGACGAGGTTCAGCCCGGTGCCGGCGGCCCGCGTCGAGAGGAGAAAGGCGTGGATCGAGGCGTCGGCATTGAACGTGTCGGCGAGCTCGGCGCGGTCGAGGGCCGGCGTGCTCCCGTCAATTCGCAGCGACGTCACTCCCCACTGCCCGAACCAGTGGGCGATGAGATCGAGGACCCGCGTGCTCTGCGAGAAGACGAGCGCCCGATGCCCGCCGTCGACCACCTCCTCGATGAGCTCCTGAAGGAGTTCGAGCTTGCCGGAATCGGCCGGGAGGGCACTGCGGGGATGAGCGATCCCCGATACGAAACAGGGATGATTGCAGATGTTCTGGAGCTTCGTCAGCGCCGCGAAGATGTGGGTCTGGGAGCGGGCCACGCCGTGCTGCTCTACTTCGTCGCGCATCCGCCGGAACTCGACGCTGTCGCGGACGGCGTTGTAGAGCGTCACCTGGAGCGGCGTGAGGGGCACCTGCCGCTCGACGAGAATCTTCTCGGGGAGATCCCGGGCGACGGCGCTCTTCAGCCGGCGGAGGACGAACGGCTTGATGCGGGGGATGAGATCGTCGTTGACGGCGGGCCAGTCGACCCGGTTGTTGATCGTGTAGCGGCGGCGGAAGGCGGCACGCGAGTCGAGGAATCCGGGCATGGCGAAGTCGAACAGCGACCACAGCTCCTCGAGCTTGTTCTGGATCGGCGTGCCGGTGAGGGCTAGCTTGTGCCGGCCGGGGATCGTCTTGATCGCCTTGGATCGCTTGGCGTCGGGATTCTTGATCGTGTGCCCCTCGTCGACGATGACGTAGAGCCAGGGGATGCGGTTGAGGGTGTCGTGATCGATCCGAGCGCAGTCGAAGCTCGTGATCACGAACAGCCCGGGGCTGTCGGCAGGGGCATCGGCGGCCGCCGTCATCCGCTCCACCTGCCGGCCGCGCGTCGGCCCGTGAAAGAGGAGCGTCTCGCTCCGATCGAGAAACTTCCCGATCTCGCTGCGCCAATTGAGCATCACCGAGGTCGGGCAGATGATGAGCACCGGGAGCGGTGAGCCACCGATCTCTCGGGCCCGCTCCACGGCCGCGAGCGTCTGGAGCGTCTTTCCGAGGCCCATGTCGTCGGCGAGGATGCCGTTGAGCCCGAAGCGCTGGAGGAAACTGAGCCAGTTGACGCCGTGCCGCTGGTAGGGGCGGAGTTGGACGCCGGCGCGGAGGTTCGCCGGAAGCGGCACCTCCTCGATCTGGTCGAAGTCGGCGAGGCAGGCGAGAAATTGCCCAAAAGCTTCCGTCGGCCGGATTCCACCGAGCGTGGCGAAGGCCCCGAGGACCCGCTCCCGATCGGCGGCGGGAAACTCGAAGCCCTCCCCGGCGAGCTTCAAGCCGAGGGCAGCGGCCGTGCGGTCGATCGCGGCGACGCGCTCGCCGTCGATCGCGATCCAGGCGCCGCGGCGACGGAGCCAGCGCTCGCCGGTGGCGTGCGTCGCGGACGCCTCGTCGTGGCCGACTTGAAACCGCTCGTGGCGGTAGATCGGATCGACGCGGAGAAGCGACTGACCGTGGCGTTCGACGACGGCGACGCGAAACTCGGTCGTCGCCGGAGCGCTGACGACCCGGTGCGTCTCGGAAACGCCCGGGCCCCGCTCGACCGGGCCGACCGCTGCCCCAAGGCTGCCGAGAAGGGTGAGACACTCAGGGATCTCGGCGCCATGGAGCCCCACTGGCCCAGGATCGACCAGGAGCCTCCGATCGAGCGTGGTGCCGCTGAGAGGGATGCGAACGAGGCACCGCGAATCGGCGTGCCAGCCCGCTTTGGCCCGGAGGAGGGCGAGATCGCCCGGCTTGGTCACCGGTGAGCCGTCCGCGGTGACGAGCGTCGAGGTGATGACGAGGGAGTCGTCGGGGCCGAGGGCCAGACTCACCCGCGGCAGAGCCGGACCGACGACGAAGGTCTCCCCGGTGCCGCGGAGCGTCAATGGCACGCCAGCCGTGGCGAGGGCTTCGAGCGCCGGACCGGCCTCCGCCAGAGGCAAGGCGACTGGATCAACGCCGATCCGCTCGATCACTCCCCGTGCCGCGGCGTCGAGGCGCACCCGGTGGCGGAGGATCGTCTGAACAGGCGCGACCGGCCGACCGCGTGGCGCGGCGACGAGCGTCCCCGCAACGGCGTATCCGTCGAGTGTGAACCGCGGCCATAGCGCCACCCGATCCCCGTCGACCAGCGCTACCTCCACCGCCACGGCGAGCGGACGCGGGCGGAAATACCCGGCCAGCGTCTTCAACCACGTCGCGCGGGGAAGGGAGGCGGCGGTCATGGGGAGGCTCTTCATCCGATCCGGCAGCGTTCCATGCGGAGGCAGCGCTCCATGCGGAGGCAGCGCCGCTCGACGATCCAGAGACAGCCGAGCAGGAGACCGAGGACACTGCCACTGGAGGCGGGATCGATTTCAGGGACCGACTCCACGCGGAACGTACCCCAGATCGGCGATCCTCCCGGGCCCAAGGCCCAGGAGGTGATGAACGTCCCGGAGGGATCGAATTTGCTGATGCTCACGTTGCCGAAGTTCATCGCGTAGAGATTCCCCTCACGGTCCTTCGCCAGGCCGTAAGGCAGCGTGAGATTGCCGCTGATCGTTCCCGTGAACGTCCCCGCGGCACTGAACGTCGAGAGCGTCGAGGCGTTGTAGTTGGCCACACGGAGATTGCCGGCGGCATCAAACACCATGCCGATCGGCGCATCGAGATGATCGCTGCCGATCGAGTGATCCGCCGAATATGCCCCTGACGGATCGAAAGCACTGATGAAACTCGTCGTTCGCAGGCCGCTTGAAGCGTAGAGAAAACCAGACGCGTCGACCGCCACGCCATAGGGCTGCGAGAGGGTCGCGACGCTCCCGATCGTGGCCAAATACGTCCCCGAGGCATCGAACTTACTGATGGTGTTTCCCGCGGTGTTCGCGGCGTAGAGATTCCCCTGCCGGTCGAACGCAAGGCCATTCGGCTGAACCAGGGACAGCGAGCTGATGTCCGAAAGATGCGTCCCTGCCGCGTCGTACCGGCTGATGATGTTGCTGAACGCGATCGAGGCGAAGAGCGTCCCCGACCGATCAAAGGCGATGCCGTAGGGAACTCCACTGGTCACCGTGAACAGGGACCTCGTCGCGGCGATCGCCGTGCCGTCGCTGCCTTCCACGTCGTAGGTCACGATCCGGGAGCTGTCGAGCGACACGTAGAGGAGATTCGTGGCCGAAGCCGACGCCCCTGTCGCCAGGAGCAACACCACCGCCGCGAGAAAGCCCCACACGGTCCCTCCCCGATCCACCAGCGGCGTCAGCTGGCTGAACGATCGGATTCGGATGCATGTCATGGAAGCTCCATCATCGTGCGCATCAAGAGGTGGAACCGCCCCTCGGCGGGGATCAGGCGGGCTGCAGCATAGCCGGTTGGGAAGAAGCAGACAGCCCGATCGACGCGGGGGCAGCAAGCGCACGCCGTGCCATGCCGGTACACTCCAGGCGTTCATTTCCCCTATCCGGATTCCCACCATGCGCCACGTAGCCCCGCTGAACGCCGATCCCCTCGCGACGATTGCCCGCTCGATCCGTCGCGCCGTCGCCGCGCTCGCGGCGGGGCTTGCCCTCGGCGGTGCCGGCAGCGCTGCCGCGGCCGCGCCCGCCGAGGCGCCTCCCACCGAGCAGGTCACCTCGGCCGCGGAACCCGCGAAGCCGACGCAACCCGCTTCGCGCTCCCGACGGACGATCGAGGGCTTCTCGATCCTCGTCGACGATGCTCTCCTGCCAGGCGGAGCCGATGAAGCCCTCGGCCGCGAGGCGCTCGCTTTTCTCGCCGCCAAGCTCACCGAGATCCGCATCGTTCTCCCCCGCGAGAAGGTCGACGTCCTCCGCAAGGTGACGATCGTCCTCGACAAGGAGTGCGGCACGCTCGGGTCGATGCAATACCACCCGAGCGCCGACTGGCTCGCCGACAACGGTTATCCCCGCAGCCTGGAGAAGTGCGTCCACCTTCCCCGAGCCCGCGATGTCGCCACGAGCCGCAACATCAACGAGCAGCCGTGGGTGATCCTCCACGAGCTTGCCCACGCCTACCACGATCAGGTCCTCGGATTCGAAGACCCGCGCGTCCTCGCCGCCTGGGAGGATTTCAAGAACAGCGGCAAGGGAGACGAGGCCCTTCTCTTCAATGGCGCACGCGTGAAGCACTACGGCCTCACCGATCAGAAGGAGTTTTTCGCCGAGATGACCGAGGCCTACTTCGGCTCCAACGACTTCCATCCCTTCAACCGAGCGCAGTTGAAGACCGAGTTTCCAGAGCTCTTCAAACTCCTCGCCGAGATCTGGGGCCCGCTCCGCTGACCATCTCGGACCGCCCCCCGCCTACCGTCCCGGTGCGTCGGCCTCGCGGATCGCCGCGCCATCCTCGGGGCTGATGACGAGGATCGCGAACCGCTTCGCCCGGAGGGCGTCGTCGGTGGAGAGGCTCGCGTAATCGAAGCGGCCGCGGAGGTCGGTGAAGCCGTCCTTGTGGAAGGC
>CANGGT010000187.1 GCA_947453375.1 Planctomycetaceae bacterium | reverse complement strand
CGGCAAGGCGCTCCAGGCCGGCACGTCACACTTCCTCGGCCAGAACTTCGCCCACGCCCAGGAGATCAAGTTCGCCGGACCGTCCGGGAGCGAGGAGTACTGCTGGACGACCTCGTGGGGGGTTTCCACGCGGTTGATCGGAGCGGTGATCATGACCCACTCCGATGATGACGGCCTCGTCCTCCCGCCGCGGATCGCCCCGACCCAGGTGGTGCTCCTTCCCATCCACCGCACGCCGGAGGAGAAGGAGGCCGTGCTGGCTGCCTGTCGACAGATCGAGGCTGGCTTGGCAGAGGCCCGCTTCGGCGGGGAATCGATCCGCGTCCGGACCGACGGGCGCGAGATCCGCGGAGGGGAAAAGACCTGGCAGCACGTCAAGCAGGGGGTGCCGCTGCGCGTCGAGATCGGCCCCCGCGACCTCGCCGCCGGCACGGTGAGCGTGATGCGCCGCGACCGTGGCCCGAAGGAGCGGACGAGCGTGCCGATCGATCGCTTCGCCGCCACGGCGGCAGACCTCCTCGGCGAGATCCAGCAGGGGCTCTTCGATCGGGCGAAGGAGTTCCGCGACCGCCGCAGCGTCCGGCTCGATTCCCTCGATGCCGTGCGAGAGTTTTTCGGAGCCGACGGGGACGGGAAGGGGGACGCAAAGGGAGGATCGAAGGGGGGCTTTACCCACGTTCACGTCGCCGACGACCCGGCGGTGCCCGCGGCCCTCGACCCTCTCAAAGTCACCGTCCGCTGCGTGCCGATGGACGGGGACGACGAACCGGGGACGTGCGTCGTCACGGGAAAGCCGGTGAGCCGCCGCAGCGTGCTGGCCCGGTCCTACTGAACGCTCCCCGGCCGAGCAGACGCCCGTCAGCCGCCGGTCGATTCCCCTCCGGTCGATTAACCCTGTCTGCGCGGAAGGGCGACTGGGCGTACAATCCCGACTAGGGGCAGGCCGACATCCGTTGCGGCGACCGGCCCCGGAACTGGAGGCCGCCGGCGGGCGGGCGATCGATGGGCGTGCGGGCACCCGGGGCGTGGAGTGTGGTGGCGGTGGCCCTGGCAGTCGGGGGAATGTTCGGCGTTGGGACCCCGCTCCTGCGGGCCTCGATGCGCCCTTGGCGCCTCGGCGAGTTCGACCCGGCCGGCCTGCGCATGCAGGAGGGCATCGCCGTTCCCAAGGTCGACGCCCCGTCGACGCAGTACGCCTTCGGCACCATGGCCGAAGGGGGAGACGAGACGCACGAGTTCGTGATCCGCAACGCCGGAGACGCGCCCCTCAAGATCACCCGCGGCGCCACCTCCTGCAGTTGCACGGTGAGCGACTTCGAAGCCACCGAAGGGGGCGAAACCGACGGCGAGAAAATGCTCCCGCCCGGAGAGGCGGCAAAACTGCTTCTCAAGTGGCGGGGCAAGACCGGCGGCCCCTTCCGTCAGCAGGCGACCGTGTTCACCAACGATCCGCGCCGCCCGGAGATCGTCTTTGTGGTCGAGGGGTTCGTCGTGCCGGTGTGGAAGGCGGAGCCGAAATCGATCGTTCTGACCTCGATTCCGAGTCAGGGAGGGGTCAAGGCGTCCTCGAAGATCTTCACCTACGGGAAGGATTCGCCGACGGTCAAAGAGGTCAGCACCCCAGATTCCGAAACCTCCCAGTTTGTGTCGTTCACCACGGCGCCGCTGTCGGCCGAGGAAATCGCCGCGGAACGCGGTGCGACCGGGGGGATTCTCCTCGAGGCGGAAATCCTCGCCGGAGTCCCCATCGGACCACTTCGCAAGACGGTCCAGATCGACCTGCTGGTACCGGAGGCGGTGAGGGCGGAGGTGACGGTCGAGGGAACCGTGTCGGGTGATCTTGCCTTGGCGGGCCAGGGATGGGATTCCTCCCGTCAGGTCCTCCAACTCGGCACGATCTCCGGGCGCACCGGGGTGAACACGCAGGTGTTCCTCACGGCCAAAGGGCCCCACCGTGACGCAGTCCACCCGGTGGTCCGTGACGTGGTTCCTGCTTCGATGGAAGTGGTGGTCGGCGAGGGCAAGCCCGTGGGGAGCGGCGCGGTCATGAGGTTTCCCCTCACGATCACGATCCCCGCCGGGAGTGCCCCCTGCAACCACCTCGGATCGAGCCAGGCACCAGCCGGCCGGATCGTCCTCGACACGGGGCACCCCGACTCCCCCTCCATGACCATCCCCGTGAGTGTCGCCGTCGGCCCGTGAGGATCACGGCGCCCGGGGCCCTCGCCTCTCCAGCCGCCGGAACCGACGCCAATGACCAGCCCCACCTTTCCGAGCCTCCTTTGTTCCTACGGCGCCGCGGTCGCCGAGCAGGGAAGGGGAGTGATCCGCGGTGCAGCGATCCTCCTTGCCGTGGCCTTGGCCGTGGGTGCACCGGGGACCGAATCACTCCCCGCCCAGGACGCCGACCCCGCCGAGACCTCCCCCGTGCCGTCGCAGGGGCCCGGAGTCAGCGACGAGATGGCGAAGACGTTCCGGCAGCGCAACGGGGAGGTCTTCCAGGGATGGCCGAAGCCGAAGGCCGTGCTCGTGTTCACCGGCGAACTCGACGGGTACATCGAGCCGTGCGGATGCACCGGCAAGGAGAATCAAAAGGGGGGCCTGAGCCGTCGACGGAACTTCCTCGGGGCGCTCGCTGCGGCGGACTGGCCCGTGGTGGCCCTCGACCTCGGCGATCAGGTCAATCGGTTCGGCCGGCAGACCGAGATCAAGTTCGGTTCGATCGTCGACGGCCTCAAGGCGATGGACTACGCCGCCGTCGGCTTCGGACCGAAGGACCTCCGCCTCCCCGCCGAGGAGGTCGTGGCCGCGGTGTCAGCGGTGGGCGACAAGCCGACGCCGTTCGTGTGCGCCAACGTGGGGCTGATCGGATTCGATTCGGGGATCACGCCGCTCCACCGGATCGTGGAGAGCGGCGGCCTCAAGATCGGTATCACGGCGGTCCTCGGCGATGCCGAACTGGCCGACGTTCGCAACGACCTGATCGCCACCAAGCCGGCCGCCGAATCGCTCGTCGAACCGGCTGCGGCTCTGGCCAAGGCGGGCTGCGACCATCAGGTGCTCCTCGCCTTCGCCTCGCCCGAAGAGACGAAGAAACTCGCGGCACGCTATCCCCAGTTCGACTTCGTGGTCACGGCGGGAGGCGCCGAAGAACCCCCCGCCCAACCGGAGAAACTTCCGCCGCACCGGGCGGCCGCTGGTGCCGTCCCGGTCGACCGCCATCTCCTCGAACTCGGCCACAAGGGAATGTTCGCGGTCGTCATCGGCTTGTTCGACGATCCTGACCAGCCGATCCGCGCCCAGCGAGTGCCGCTCGATGCCCGCTGGGGCGAGGCAGAGGAGATGATTCGGCTCTTGGCCAGCTATCAGGCGCAGCTCGAGACCCTGGGGCTTGCGGGCCTGGGGCTCACCCCCGGCCGCCATCCGACCGGGCGGCGCTTCGCCGGAAGCGCCACCTGCGCCGAATGCCACAAGTCGTCATTCGAGGTCTGGACGAACTCCGGCCACGCCAGTGCCCTGACGACCCTGGAAAACCAGACGCCCCGGCGTGACGGCGACCCCGAGTGCCTTTCCTGCCATGTCGTCGGCTGGGCCCCGCAGAAGTTTCAGCCCTACGAAGGTGGATTCATGGGGGTCAGCGCCACCCCGCAACTCGCCCAACAGGGCTGCGAGAACTGCCACGGCCCTGCCGCTGCCCACGCCTCGGCCGAACGTGGACAGGTGCGGGTGCCCGCCGCCGACAAGGAGCGGCTCCGAGCCGAGCTCCACCTCGCCCTCGATTCTCCACAGGCCAAGCAGCAGGTTGTCAACAACTGCCTCGAGTGCCACGACCTCGACAACAGCCCGCAATTCGACTTCGACACCTACTGGCCGCAGGTGGAACACACCGAAGAACCCGGGGCTGCCGCTGCCGCCGCTGCGGCCCTCCAATGATCCGCCCCCGGCTCAGCCGAGTTGGGCCATCGCCTCGTCGGGGATGTTGAAGTTTGCGGCCACGCTTTGGACGTCGTCATGGTCGTCGAGCCGCTCCATGAGTTGGAGCACCCGGCGGGCCGTATCGACATCCTCGACGTCGACCGAGTTCGTCGGGATGCGGACGATCTCGTTCGATTCGATCGTCATACCGGCTCCCTGGATCGCTGCGATCACATCGACCATCGCCGACGGCTCGCAGATCACCTCCCAGCGGTCACCGGACGGCTTCACATCGTCGGCCCCGGCCTCGATCGCCAACTCCATCAGCCGATCCTCGGAGCACGCTGCCTGCGGGAGACGAACGGCCCCCTTTCGCTGGAACAGATAGGCAACGCAGCCGGTCGCCCCGAGCTTGCCACCACACATTTCGAAGATCTTGCGGATCTCCGGCGCGGTGCGGTTTCTATTGTCGGTGAGGATTTCGCAGAGAACGGCGACGCCCCCTGCGGCATACCCCTCGTAGAGGGATTCCTCGAGTTCGCCCCCCTTGAGCTCCCCGGTGCCGGTCCGGATGGCCCGCTGGATGTTGTCCTTGGGCATGCTGACCGCCTTGGCGGCGTCGATCGCATACCGGAGCCGGAGATTGGCATCGGGATCGGGCCCGCCATGCTTGGCGGCCACGATGATGGCCTTGGCGAGTTTGCTCCACAGCTTGCCCCGCTTGGCGTCGATGAGCGATTTCTTGCGGGAGATGTTTGCCCAATGGGAATGGCCGGCCACTCGCTGCTCCGTTGGCTGGAGGAGAATCTCGGGAATCAATCTGCGTCTGGTTACGGAGGAAGCGTGCGTCCCTGACCGGCTTCCCGCGGCCGCTCACCTTGGCTTGCGACGGGTCAGGTCGTCGGAGTGCCGGTCCCCGGTCGAGGGGCGGTCGGCGGCAGGCTTCGATCCCTTGCTCTTCGCCACGGAGTTCCCTTTGTCGGCCGATTTTTCGGTCGACTTGTGGCCCTCGGAGCCCGCAGGCTTCTCGGATGCCATCGGCTTCTTCGCCACCGGCTTGTCGCCCCCCTTGGGGGCACCGGTTGTCTTACCGGCGGTCGGCTTCTTTGCGGCATCGGACTTCTTGGCAGACGCCGGTGGCGCGACCTCCGCAGCTTCCTCCGGCTCGGCTGGCTTGGGTGCGATCGGCCGACCGACATTCGGCTTGACGACGAAGGGCTTCGGGCCCGGCTTCGCCCCGGCCACGAGGGTGCCATCGGCCGCGCGTTTCGGCCCCGAACCTGGCGGGGGAAGTGGGGTCTTCCCGGCAGGACGGGCCGCCGCCTGCGGGCCCGCCGGACGGTGTTCCTCGGCAGCGGTGCGGGCTGCTTCGGCGGCCTTCTGCGCCTCCTTGCCAGCCGGGGGAGGCGGGGGCACGGGGAGGGGGAGGGGTTCACCACGCTTCGGCATCCGCTTGGCATCCGGATTGACCGCCTGCACCACCTTCTTCACCGAGGCGCCATGGAGATTCGTCAGCACGTCGACGCCGAACTGATGGAGCAACGAGCCGAACTCCAACCCGGCCTTCTTGGGAATGAAGCGGTCGAGCCCGGGACAACTCTCGGCGTCGTATTCCTCTTGCGACATCACTCCGGTGAGGAACAGCCCCTGCATCGCCCCAAGATCAACGGGGATGTAGTGGCCGCCGAGCGCCGTGGATCCGATGAAGGCCACGACGAACGGCGGGATGCCGTGGATGTGCTCGAGCGTCTTCATGCCATGCGCGATCGAATGCTTCTTGGCATTGTCGAGCGAAAAGCTGTAGGTCGATTCGAATACGCCCTGGAGCACCCGGCGGAGCGCGAGGGCGGCCCGGGATGGATCGGGGAGGTCGTGGAGCGTCTCGGCAAGTTCGGCCACCGTCGTGACGCGGACCTCATTGAGATCGAAGTACGTCTCGCCGAGCCGCTTGTAAGCCCGGGCCGCCACGTCATACGGCGCGTTCTCGAGACAGCAGGCGTAGAGGACCTGTTCGAGGAGCGGGGGTTGCGTATCCGGATCGACCGGCTTGTAGGTGGCGCGCAGCGCCTTGTGGAGCTTGGCGACGAGTTGCTGGCGATTGGGCTGCTGCCGATTCGGTGTGGTCATGCCTGTTCCTGTACATCCTCGCCCGGCGCCTCGTCCGCCGGAGCATTCCGCCGGAGTTCCGGCGATTCCGTCTGTGCATCGACCGGGGTGACGACACTCCCGTCCCCGACGGTGGGGCCCAACACCTCAGCCAGAACACGGGCGATCTCGAGCGATTTCTTCACGCCACCATCGAGTTCGAAGCTGAGCCGGGGGGTGTAGCGGGTCTCGATCCGATCGGCGATCCGCGACTGGAGAAAACCGGCCGAGTTTGCCAGCCCTCTCAGAGCCAGTTTCTGCTTCGCTTCGTCCCCCATCACCGAGACATGGACGATGGCCGAGCGCATGTCGGCATCCATCTCCACGCCGGTGACGGTGACGTCACGGACCCGCGGATCCCGCACCTCGGTGAGGATGGCCATGCTGACCACCTCCCGCACCGCCTCGGCGGCCTTGAGTTGGCGTCGGGTGCTCACGACAGCGTCCGTGCGACTTCCTCGATCCGGTAACACTCGAGGATGTCGCCCTCCTTGATGTCGTTGAAATTGGCGACCTTGATGCCACACTCCAACCCGTCGCGAACCTCGCGGGCATCGTCCTTCTCACGCTTGAGCGACTCGATGCCGTAATCCCCGAGAACGCGGTTGTCGCGAATCACGCGGAGCCGACCGTTGCGGGCAATCACCCCGGAGATCACGCGGCAGCCAGCGATGACTCCCAGCCGGCTGATCGAGTAGGTGCGCTGCACAACGGCCCGACCGAGCTCCGTCTCCCGCTTCTCCGGGGCAAGCATTCCCTCGAGGGCATTCCGCAGGTCGTCGGTGACCTGGTAGATGATCTCGTAACGCCGCACCTGAACGCCGAGTTCTTCGGCCAGAGAACGGGCCCGCTCGTCGGGCACGACGTTGAACGCGATGATGATCGCGTCGGACGCATCGGCGAGTTGGACGTCGGCCTCGGTCACCCCGCCGACCGTCGATTGGAGGATCCGGATCTTGACTTCCGGATGATCGAGCTTGGTGAGCTCCTTGAGAATCGCCTCGATCGACCCCCGAACGTCCGCACGGACGATGAGGTTGAGCGTCGGCGTCTTCTGCGTACCGAGACGGTCGAGGAGATTCTCGAGCGTGACGTGCACCGGAGCACTCGAAAGATTGCTCTGCCTGCGGATCCCGCTCCGCTTCAGGGCCACTTCACGCGCCATGGCGATCGAACCGACCACCTGGAAGCGATCGCCGGCCCCGGGAGCAATGTCGAGACCGCTGACGAGCACGGGCTGCGACGGCCCGGCCTCGGTGATCCGCTTCTTTCCGAGGGTGTCGTGCATCGCCTTGACGGTGCCGCTGGCCTCGCCGCAAACGAGCGAGTCCCCGACGCGGAGCGTCCCCTTCTGCACGAGGAGGCAGGCAGAGACGCCGCGTCCTTCGTGGATCGAGGCGTCGAGGCACACCCCCGCCGCCGCCCGCGAGGCATTGACGCGGAGGTCGTGGAGTTCGGCAATTGTCAGGAGCATGTCGAGGAGCTGATCGACCCCCTCGCCGGTCAAGGCGCTGGTCTTCACCACCTCCGTCTCGCCGCCCCACTCCGTCGGAAGGAGATCGCTGGCAGCAAGTTGCTGGTAGATGCGCTGCACGTCGATGCCGGGAAGATCGATCTTGTTGATACAGACGACGATCGGCACCCCGGCCGCCTTGGCATGGCTGATCGCCTCTTCCGTCTGCGGCATGATCCCATCGTCGGCAGCGATGATGAGGACGGCGCAATCGGTGACGTTGGCCCCCCGCGCCCGCATTTGCGTGAACGCCTCGTGACCAGGCGTATCGACGAACGTGATCGACTTGCCGTTGTGCTTCACCGTGTAGGCACGGATGTGCTGGGTGATGCCACCGCTCTCGCGAGCGGCGACGTTCATCCCCAGGATGCGGTCGAGGAGCGACGTCTTGCCATGGTCGACGTGGCCGAGGAACGTCACGATCGGCGCACGGGGTTCGCGGAGGGAGGGATCCTCGTCCACCGCGTCGAAGCCGGCGAGGAGTTCCTTCTCGAGATCCTCCGCCGTCTTCAGATCG
>CANGGT010000186.1 GCA_947453375.1 Planctomycetaceae bacterium | reverse complement strand
GGCACCTCGTGGGGCTCGGGCTGGTCGCGATCGCCGGAATGGCCCTGGGAGTCCGCCGCAGGCTCGCCAAGATCGGAGACGTCGATCTCCTCCCGCTCGCCGGACTTTTTGCGGCGATCGGAGCCTTGGCGTTCTATCACCGCCATTACGACTACATCATGCTCTGGCCGACCCTGCTCGCGGCATTCGCCGTGGCCGACAGGCGGCGCGACCGGATTTCCCTGGCGATCACCGCACTGATGTTCTTGTCACTCGTCATTCCGGAGCGCTGGCTGAAGGATGTCCCCTACCAATTACTCGTTCGCGGTGCCGTCTGGGGTGCGACCGGGGTGTGGGCGTTTGTCTCCTCGCTCCCACCACGAGCGACGTTCCCTTGGGGCGATGACCGGCCCGATCACTCCTCGTCTTCCTCCTCGGATCCCACGGCCCATTCCGGATAGGCCGCGCCACTCCCCATGCGGGCGTGCCAGAGGATCCTGTTGAGAAGATCCTCAGGGGCCCGGTCGATCTCCTCGAAGTTCATGCCGGCACTCGCGATGGCGCCTTCCCGCAGCAGCGGGTCGCGGATCGTCTGCGGCGCGGCGTTCATACGGTCGAGAGGGATAGCAACTTCGACGTGATCGAACGGTGTGGCATCCGCGGTGTCGGTGAAGCAATCGAACATCGGCGTTGCCGAGGCGTCGAACTGATTCATCGGACGCATTCCCAGAATTTGATGGATCGTGCGCAGAACGCTCGTCGTGTTGTACTGCGTACCGACCACCGCACCGCGCCGGGCGTAGGGGCTCGCTACGTAACAGGTCGTCCGGTAACCGCTGACATGGTCCCAGCCGGCCTGGGGATCGTCCTCGATCGCGAAAATCGCCATCTTCGACCAGAACCGACTGTGCGACAGCGCCTCGACGATCCGCCCGAAGGCGAGATCGTTATCGGCCATGCACGCCTCGGGCGTAGGGCAATTTGCGGCGGTGCCGCTGGTGTGGTCGTTCGGAAGACAGACGATGACGAGATTGGGATACTCTCCGCGAGCCTCGAACTCGGCCAGCTCCTTGATGAAAAAGTCGGCGCGGAACTGGTCGGGGACACTCATGTCCCACCCGACTGCCCCGGGAGGGGAGAACGGTCGGATCGACTCGATTGCCGGCTCCGAGGCGAAGATCACGTCTCCCCGGTCGACACCCTCCCGCCACGCGCGGAAGCAGGCAGCGAAGTCCGGCTTGCCGGACCGGGCGGGATCCTTCCAGCGCACGCGAGGCTTCATAAACTCTCCGTAGTTGCGGATCGTCCGGCCGTGTTCGAGGGCGCGATCCCAGATGAAACCGGCGGAAGACCACGCCAGCGCGTCCGACTCGCCATCCCCCATGCCGTCCGGATAACTCCGCGGAAAGCCGGCGAAGCTGCGTTCGATGTAATCGTTGGCGACCGCCGACGTACTCCAGTTGTGGCCGTCCGCGGAGAGGATGCCGCAGCAGTAGGCATTGTCGAGGAGGACGAACCGGCCGGCGATGGCGTGATGATTGGGGGTGATGTCCGCACCGAAGACGCACAGATCCGCGTTGCCGTTCCCCTGCGGCACGTCGCCGAGAACCTGATCGTAGGTCCGATTCTCCTTGATGATGTAGACCACATGCTCGATGAGACTCGGCTCTCCGATCCGCTCGGGCACGGCGCGCGGTGGCACGTCGGCACGGGGGGGAAGGAACGCCTCCCTGATCGCCGCCGATCGCATGTTGCGCGCGGCGATCTCCGACCACACCTCCAGCGTTCCGCTGTCCGGCAGGGGAACGAGTGAGACACTGCCGTGGTAGTGATGGGAGTTGAACCCCTCGCTCCCCCCGTGCTTCTTCGGCGTGTCGGGGAGCCCCTTCATGTTGGCCACGACGAGTTGGCCACGTTCGGCGTCGAAAGCGACGCCGGAGGGATACCACCCCACGGGGATCAATCCGACGAGCCTCGTCTCCCCCTTGTCGTCCGGATCCCACTCGACCACGGCGACGGCATTCTGAGCTCCATTGCAGACAAACAGTCGGTCGCCGTCGGTGGAAAAGGCCAGAGCACCCGGCTGGGCCCCGAACAGGTCTGCCGGCGTCGACTTCGTCCACACCGTTCCCACGACCGTGCCGGTCGCCGCGTCGAGAATCGACAGGGTGTCGGCCCCGGCGCTGGCACAGACAACGTGCCGCTGATCGGGACTGACGGCCAGCGCCGACGCATGCTGACCGACGACAACCTCGGTGGCAGCCCCGGAGGCGAGATCGACGATGGTCACGCTCCCCTCGCTGGCGACGTGCCGGACGGCATCGACCCGCACCGTCGTTCCCTTTCCGGCCGGACCGACAAGATCGGCCGGGCCGGGACGCCGCCCTCCCCAGTTGCTGACGAACGCCTTTCCGTTGGCGACGACGACGTCGAAGGGCGCCACGCCGACGTCGAACGATCGCAGAAGTTCGCCTGAGGCGGCATCCACTTCGTGGAGTCGGTTCGACAGATTGCCGCACACGTAAAGGCGACGTCCATCGATGCTCACGGCCAATCCGGCAGGAATCTCGTCCTGACGCTGGGCGAGGCCGGTCGGGGGAAGCGGAATCGCGTGTGCAGGGGCTACAACACCGTCTTTTACGTCGAATACCTTCACCGACCCGTGAACGTTGCTCATGTAGAGCCGCTGGCCGTCGGGGGCGAAGCGGAGGCCGGTGAAGCTCTCGATCGCCGTCGCATCGGGCTTGAGATTCCGATCCGTATCGGCGGGCTTGGTGACGTCCGCCGCCGCCGGTTGCACGCGTTGGATGACCTCCCCAGACGCGGGATCGATGACGACGATCTCGTTGGTCTTCCCCGACGTGACGGCGCATTTCCCGTCCGGCGAGAGGGCGATCGCTTGGGGGCGGAGACCGGCCAGTTCGATCTGCCGGCCCATCGGAGTGAGAACCTGATTGACCGGCGTAACCGCCCGGCCCCCGGCGCCGCGACCGACCGGCTCCAACGTCTGCCCGGCAGCCTTCTCCGGGAGCACAGGGTCGTCTGCCACGGCGAAACTATGGAGGATCGAGGCGAGGAGGATCGCCAGGGACATGATGGTTTTCATGACGCCAAGAATACCGCACCGGACCGTGGAGCGAATCAAGGCACAGGGCTACACTCGTTCTCCATGGAATCGTCCTCCGACCCCTTCGACCGGCTTCAAGGCCTCCTTCACCGCCCCGTCTCGACGCGCCCTGATTGGCTCAAAGCCTGGCGGAACGAAGCGCAATATCTCCTCATCCTCGCCCGCAGGGCCAGCGACGATGACGACGAGGAACTGCTCCAGGAACTCGAAGATCAGGCCGAGGACATGGCGGCCATGGTTGAGGCGAGGCTGAGCGCCGAAGGGCTCTGATCCCTCAGGCTCGGGCTACGACGTGAAGGAATCACCGATGACGCTCCATGCGCTGCGTGCGATCTGTCTGGCCGGACTGTTTGCCCCCGCCTTCGCCGCTGCCCAGCCGGAGGAATGGCGGCCCTCCTTCCCGGCAGCGATCGACTCGCGCACCTGGCTCGACACCCACCGACGGCTCTGCTTCGGCGTCGACGGCGCGAGCCTTGACGAAGTGATCGATGCCGGATCGAACGTGATCTGTGGTGGCACCAACGCGGCCGGGATCGGCTTCGCCGGTGGACCATTCATCCTCGGGCCGGACGGGGACTTCATCGACATCATGACCGGGGAGCCGATCCCCGCCCGGACGCTCGCTGATCTGCGGTCGCGGGTGGATGCAGCGCACAAGCGCGACGCCAAGGTGGTGGGGGAGGTGATCCGCTTCAACATGCCCCCCTGGCTGCAGGCGAAGCATCCCGAGTGGCAAGAGATCAACTCCCCCGGCGGCAAGCCGATCACCGTCGAGGAACTCAAAGACCTCCATGTCCTCGGGTGTTGGAACTCGCCCTACGGCGATTGGTTCATCAAATCGCAGGTCGAACTCGTCAAGCGACTCGACTGGGACGGCTACAACATGGACGGCTTCGGCTGCTGGGCGCAGTGTTTCTGCCCGTCCTGCACCGCCGCCTACGCCGAGGAATGCGGCGGCACGATCCCCGCCGTGCGCGACGTCAACTCGACCGAATACCGGCACTATCTCAAGTGGCGGCTCGATCGTTACACCCGCTTCGTGGCGCGGTGGACCGCGGCGATCAAGGCGGTGAAGCCCGACTTCGTAACGGCCCCCTGGACGACCGGCCCGGGGCGATGGTGGCACTGGATGGGCGCTCCGGCGGCGGAGGGAACCGACGCCATGCACCGCGTGCTCGACGCACCGTTCCTCGAACTGCTCTGGGACTTTCCCGCCGACCAGGGAAGTAACCTCCTCCCCGCGTTCACCTGCCGCTACTACCGCGGTCTCTGCGGCGACCGCCCTGCCTGGATTCTCCCGTACCTCTGCGAGCAGGGGCAGTTCAACATGCAGCCCCCCCGCGCCGAGTGCGATCTCCGCGAGATGACCGTTCTCACCAACGGCTGTATCCCGGCCCAGGGACGCTGGCAACAGAATGCCGACACGCCGCTGGCCGATCTCAACAAACTCGTCGCGGAACGGGAGCCGTTCACCCATGATGCCCGCTCGCTCAAGTGGGCCGCGATGTTCGTCGGCGAGAGCAGCCGACTCCTCTACGGCCTCCCCGGAGCCCGCACCGAGGTGCCGCTCGGCGCCTGGATCGGCAGCGGTGTCGACACGCCCGACATCGGGAAGCTCGAGCCCGGCGAGCGGCGGATGCCGGCCCACATGGAGTCGGCCGTCGGTGTTTTCCGGGCGATGATGGAGGACCACCTCCCCCTCGACATCATCATCGAGCCCGACCTTGAAAACGCCGAGACACTGCGGCAGTACAAGGTGCTCGTTCTCCCGAACTCCGCCTGCCTGAGCGACAAGGCGACGGCCACCGTCCGCGCCTTCGTCAAGGCAGGCGGGGGACTCGTGGCGATGCACGAGAGCTCGATCTGCGACGAGTTCGGTGACCGTCGCGATGATTTCTCGCTCGCCGACGTCTTCGGGGCTCACCACCGGGGAACGGAGGATTTCTCGGCGCGGTGGCCGAATTACCCGAAGTGGACGGAGCTCTATCTCGGGATCGCGGGGCCCGATCTCCACCCGATCAGCGACGATGCGGTCATTCGATCGAACTACCGGCGAGGCTCCGATCGGCTCCAGTACATCGGATGGATGACCAATGTCGAGATCGAGCGAGGTGCCGAAAAGCTCGGTCGGCGACTGAGCGCACCGGTCGAGTGGCCCTTCATCGTCCTCAACAAGTCGGATGCGGGACGATCGGTGTACATCGCCGCAGACCTCGGGCAGGCCTATTTTCTCGCTCCTTACCAGTACCAGCGGCGTCTGATCAGCAACGCGGTCCGCTGGGCCGCAATCACGCCCCCGCCGGTCACGGTGTCGGCGCCGCTCTGCGTTCAGGCGGCCTTCTACACCCAGGCCGGAGGACGACGGACGGTCGTTCATCTCCTCAACGAGGTCAACACGAGCGCCAACCGGGCCATCCCGGAGAACAATCCCTCCCAGCGGGAGGAGACGCTGCCGATCGCCGGCATCAGCGTCGCCGTGGCCGGAGAGGCGATCACGGCCGCTTTCGCCGAGCCGGGCCACCTGTCGCTGCCATTGACCAAAACCCCCGTTGGGTTCGTCGTGACGCTCCCGCGTCTCGACACCCACACGATGATCGTGTTCGAATAGCCTGCGGCATCGAGGTGGGGGACCGGGCGAATGGCCGGTAACTCAGGGAGATGTTCCGGCGTCGGCCGGCCGACTCGTGAGGGGTGGATCGGCCCAGCGAAGGTTGGCCCACACCGGTGGACGCTCCGCGTCGGCCACCCCGATGAAGTCGAGGACCTGGATCGCCCCCCAATCCCCGAGTACCTTCCCCTCCTTGTCACGGAACCGTGCCGCGTCGAGTTCGAGGGTCACCCACCCCGGATCGGTGTGGGGGGGCAGTACCGGCTCGAGGAAGAAATCCCGGGCGTCGGGCTGATACCAGCGTTCGACCGCTCGCACCGTCAACTCGAGCGGGGCATGCGGCGCCCAGACGTCGATCAACAAGCGAGTCTGCCCGGTCCCACGCCATTGCGGATCGCCGAGGCGCTGCGTGGCGATGTCGAAGGCGACGCGATTGTCGGGCCCCGTGGGGACGAGGAAATCCCGGGTATTGAGCGTGAAGCCGCGGGTTCCATCCGGTCCGTTCCAGGGGAGAAAATAGCGGTCGTAGGTCAAAGGCTCGGTGTACGCAGGCACCCAGTACCAGCCCCGGTCGTCCTCCATCGGGTCGATCATGCCCGTCGGCACGAGCGTGGGCCGCACGGGGAGTGTCGCGGTAGACAACTCGATCACTCTCGAGCTGAGCCTGGCACCTGATCCATACGAGACGGTGGCGAAAGCGTGGAGTGTCTCGCCCGATCGCGTGAACGGGGTCTTGCCGATCCAGCTGTCCCCATCGCAGCTGTCCCCATCGCAGCTGTCCCCATCGCAGCTGTCCCCATCGCAGCGGTCCCCATCGCAGCGGTTACCGACGCGGGTTACCGGCACCTCGCGCCAGAATCGGCTCGCCGCCTTCGGATTGTCGAGGCTCACATGGATCGATACCTCCGACACGTCGTCCGGATCGGCAGGATGGACAGCGACCACGGGGACCGGGCCGTCGGTCACGAAGACGGCCGTCGGTGTCACCGGCCAGGGCCGTCCCTCCCCCTTGAGATGCCAAGCCATCCAGATCGGCAGCGCGCGCGACTCCGCAGGCTCCATATGATGGACCCAGCGGGGAGTAAGAAGGAGACGCGGGGCCGGGGCAGGGGGGGCGATACGATCGAGGGTATCGAACGACTCGTCGAGGTCGAATCCGTCGTTCGTGGCCGTCATGAACAGCACCGGACAGCGGATCAGCGGCGCGTGGAGTTCAGGGGCCTCCGGATGGCGGGCAAAGGCGTCCCGGTCGAACGCATCGGGATTGCCGATCACCAGCCTTTGTTCTGTTTTTCGGTCGCGGTAGATGCCGGCAGCATTGCCATAGAGTGGGACGATCGTTTTCAGACGGTCATCGGCCGCGGCCATCATCCAACAGAGATAACCGCCGGCCGAGATTCCATAGGCGCCGATCCGCTCCCGGTTGACGCGAGGGTCTTGGGCGAGGAGGGTCACGGCCCGGCACCCCGCCGCCGTCGCGCCGTACCAGAAATTCCACCGGGCATTCGGCACATCCCCCGGCCCCGCCGGCCGTCCTTCGCGCTGACCGAGAATGGCCGCACCGAAATCGGTAAATCGCGTCCGCCCCGGCAGCGGCCCTTGGTAATCGAAGCTGACACAGACGTAGCCCCGTTCCGCCCAGAATTTCACCGCCTGCAGGCTCGCTGAACCGCCCCCACCATGGGCGTGGAGCATCCCGGGCAACATCGAGCCGCTCGCGGGCGATCCGCGGAAGGCATGGACCCTCGTCTTCACTCCATGGGTGATCGGCCCTGTGAAGAAGAGCTCTTCGAAGTGCACCCCATCCTCATCCCAGGCGCGGAGCGGTTCGATCTCCAGTGGATCGCGTTCCCAATCGCTCCCGGCATACATCTCCGCCACCGTCTTGATCGGCGCCGGGCTCTCCTCGGCGGCCGGCTCCGCCCGGCTGGGGATTCCACCGCCGCCTGGGAGGAGGGCGATCATCACCAAGGAGATAGAAAGTGATTTCCACGGATGCATTGGGGGGCTACCAGTGGCTTGTTTGGCGCTTGGAAGGAGGCAGAAGATCGCCCCAAAGGGGCGCCATGACGATAGCGTCACGACGACAAGGCCGCCCAAAAGCTTTGACGACTTTTTCCGTAGACTCTCTCTCGAGGGATCCCGTTCGCAAGGCCGTTCCGGTTGGCGGCGTGTGACGTGTCCGGCCGCCGGATGGTTCGTTGATGCCTCCTTTCAACCACGTGCCTCGCCCCTGGAGTCAGGACATGCCCCCCTTCGCGTTCCCCCACGATTCGACGTCTCGCCGCGGACTGCTCCGTGGCGGTATCCTCGCCACCGCTGCGGCCACCTCGACGGCCATCTCGACCGGGCTTCGAGCGGGCTTCGGCCACGCGCG
>CANGGT010000185.1 GCA_947453375.1 Planctomycetaceae bacterium | reverse complement strand
GGCTCTCCGCCGCATAGTCACCGAGCGCGACCGAACGCCCCTCGTCGAGGGCTTCTTCGTAGCGTGCCCGGCAGGCCGCCAGCCGCGCGGCCCAGTCGCGGCCGTCCACGCCGCGCGGCAGCGGCGGGAGGCCGTCGAACGGGCCGTTCATGGCATCGACGAGATGGGCAAACTCGTGGATCACCACCGAGCGAGGGCCGTCCTGGAGGAGCCCGCCACGGCGCACCGCCGGCCAGGCAAGGACGACGCTGCCGCCATTCCAGGCCTCGCCGAGGCGACGCTCCCGCCACTCGAGGTGCACGCCCCCCTCGAGCGACGTCGCCTTCTTCCCCACCCAGTCGCCCGGATAGACGAGGATCGACTTGAGCCGGTCGAACGTCTCGTCGGGGAAGCCGAGGGCGACAAGGCCCGCCTGCCCGGCGATTGCGAGGCGGACGTCGTCGTCAATTCGTTGCCCGCCACATCCCTCGAACCGCTTCTCGGCGAGGAACACGGCGATCCAGGCGTGCCACCGCCGCGCGTCGGCTTCATCGAGCCAGGCCGCCTGGCGGCAGACTCTTGAAAGCGTCTCGTCCCAAAGGGGCGGAAAGGGACGCTGGCGGATCGCCCGGCGCCGGCGGGATCGCAGCCAGGAGAAGATCATGAATCACCGGTCTCGATCACCGCACCGGATCACCGGAACCATCACCGGGAAGATCGGCGTCCGGCCGACGACGCCAGGCACCGCGGCCGGCGTGACTCGCGAGCGCTTCGCCGAGCGAAGCCTACGGCCGACTGACATCGGGCATGATCTTGAACTCGTAGAGGTTCAAGTTGAGCGCCAGGAAGATGCAGCCGATCGCCAGGGCGATGAACGAGAGCACGAGCATCGCCGTGTAGACGTTCATCGGCGGGCGGGTTTCGTTGGCCATGGCTCGCAAAGACTCCTGACTGCCGCTCGCTGCGGCCGGACCATTCCTGACTGATGCCCCGCCCGGATCGGCCCGGCGGCGGGGAGGGCTTCCGATCGATCAGGCCCGCAACCGCGTCGCGACCTTGTCACCGCGCTGGATGACGCCGCGGACGAACTCGCGGATCACGACCGCCACCGCCTTGTCGGGCTTGATGCTGACGACGCGGACGCGGCCGAGATACTGATCGTTGCGGTAGACGTCGAGTTCATGCCCCATCTGCAGGCCGTCGTCGCCGCCGAGCGAGAGCTCGATCGAGTCGTCGATGACGTTCGTGACCACGCCGTCGATCTTCGGCACCGCGTCGCGGGGGAGATTGTCGATCGAGAGGCCACTCTGCTGGAGGAGGAGACGGGCGTTGGCCACCTGCTTCTCGAGTTGGGCCTTCCGCTCGCTGGCGATCTCGAGGAACGATTCCTTCTCGTGGAGCTCCGAGGCGATCTTGGCGGCCCGATCGACCTGCTCGTCGACCTTGTCCTGCTGCGTGCGGACCTCGGCGCGGAGGTCGGCGACCACCTTCGAGGCGGCCTCGAGTTCGAGACGGGCCGCGGCGAGTTCGGCCTGGGCCTTCTCACGCTCGAGCTCGCGGGCTTCCTTCTCCTTGCGGAGGACCTCGAGATCCTTGTTCTTCTCTTCGAGCGCGGTCTGGATCTTCGCCACGACCTGATCGCGGGCCGCCTCGGAGGCGGCCACCTCGGCCTGGAGCTTCGTGATCTCGGCGGAGAGGTTGTTGCGCTCGGTCTTGGCCTGATCGAGCTGGGCCTTGTATCCGAGCTGCTGGCCGGCCTTGATCTGCTCGCGGGTCCGCATGATCTCGTCGCGCCAGTTCGTGTGCGTCGAGTAGAGCGCCACAGCGAAGCTCATGAACACGAGGCTCATGATGAACAACGCGAACACGAAGATCTTGCCGATGGTGTTCATGGCTTGCCTGCGGGCCCTTCCTGGGCGTGGAACCGGGGGCTTTTGGGCGCGGAATCCCCGCGCAGAAACCGTCCGGGATTTTTCAGGATAGTTGTGGATCGGCAGGGGGGTCAACGATCCTGCACACCGTCGCTGTTGCCATCCCTGACCGGCACAGTCGCGGCAGCCGGTAGAGTCGACCGTTTTCGCTTCAATCGCGGAAAAACAGCCCTTTCGACGACTAAGAGAAGGACCAGGCCGGCGGCCGTGGCCGTCGGGACCGGACCGGCAAGGAGCCAGGAGCTCGTCCGCCCGTCGGGGTGGACCGCCGCCCGGATCGTCCCCGTCGCCCGCCGCGGGCCGCGCTCGACCAGTCGGCCACAGCCGTCGATGACCGCCGAAAACCCGGTGTTGGCGGCGATCGCCAGGGGCGTGCGCACCTCCACGGCCCGGAAGATGCCGCTGGCCAAATGCATGTCGAGCTCGCTCGATCCCCAGAACCAGCCGTCGTTGGTGAGGTTCACGAGGATGTCGGGGCGGGTCCCTGCCGCCGCCGAGCGATTGATCACCGTGCGGATCGCCCCCGGCAGGGCCGTCTCGTAACAGATCGTCGGTGCCACCCGGAGCCCGGCGACCGTCGCCACCACCGGCTCCAGGCCGGCGGTCAGCCCGGCGGGGAGCGGCGTCAGCCGGTAGAGGATCGGGAACCGATCGGCCAGCGGTACCGTCTCGCCGAAGGCCACCGGGAACATCTTGTCGTAGCGCCCCACCGGCACGCCGCCGGCATCGAGGAACAGCGCCGAGTTGAAGTGGAAGACACCGCTCGACGAGCGATTCGAGACGAGCTGCCGATCGACCCCAACGAGCCAGGTCGTGGCGTAGCGCCGGGCATGGGCGGCGAGCGGATCGATCCGATCCTGCTCGAGGATCGCCCGACAGCGGGCCTGACGGACGGCCGCCGACTCGATGCCGGCGTCGGTCTCCGTTTGGCTCTCGCCGCGGTGGCTCTCATCGGCTCCGTCGCGGCGCGCCGCCGGCCCGAGGATCCGCTCGACGACATCGGCTGGCAGTTCGTGATCGGGCTCGATCTCGAGGATCGGCCAGCGCCACATCGTCTCCGGCCAGACGATCAGATCTGGCCGCCGCCCGGGGCCGAGCGCCGTGCGGGTCAGCCCGTCATACTCGGCAAGCACCTCCCCGGCGGCGTCGGGATCATGCTTGAGCTCGGTGTCGATCGAGCCCTGCACGAGGAGGACGTCGAGGGAGCGAGGGTCGAGCGGCGCCGTCGCGATCCGCCACGCTCCGTACCCGAGCGCTGAGGCAAGCGCCCCGCCAGCCGTCGCCAGCGCCAGGGCCGCGGGCCGCCATCCCGGCCGGGCTGCTCCGACCGCCGCGTCTCCCCTCACCGCGCCGGCCGCGCTCGTGAGCGCCGCTGCGACGAGCATCACGAGCCCACCGACGCCGCCGGCGCCGGCCCAGTCGGCCAGCTGGATGAGCGTCGTCCAGCGCCACTGCGTATGCCCGAGCCCGCCGAGGGTGAAGCCGCCGAGAATCGAGCCGCGCAAATGCTCGCAGCCCATCCACACCACCGGCGCCGCGGCCACCAGCGGCCAGCGAAAGTGCGTCATCAGCCGCCGCGATCCCCAGATGAACAGCGGCAGGTAGATCGCCAGATAGGCCGACAGCGCCAGCCATCCGATCGATGTCGCCGGGTGGGGGAGTCTGAGCCAGTGGATCGTCAGCAGCCAATGGAGCATCCCGGCGAGCCACAGGCTCCTCCAGGGATGCCGCGCCGCGCCGACACCATCCCGCGCGAGGATCAGCCATGGAATCGGCGCCAGCCACGCGAGCATCCACAGATCGGCAGGGGGATGGACGAGGAACATCGTCACCGCGCCGAGAAGCCCGAGGCGGATCACACGGCGATCGGCGTTCCTGACGGGGAACGACCCCGGCTCGTGCGACGGCTTTGCCCCTGTCATCGATCGACCCTCGTTCTTCAGGCCAGGCCCCGGCTGCGTCAGTCGTGATCGAGCGAGGGAACGAACTCGGCGAGCACCGTGCCGGGGGCGACGGCGTCATCCTCGTCGACGAGAACACGCACGAGCCGACCGGTGACCGGGGCCTCGAGATCGATCGTCACGCCACCGCCGAGAAGCTCGACGACCCTGTCCCCCTCGAGGACGTCGGTCCCCTCCGGCACGAGCCACAGCGAGAGGACGAGCGCCACGCCGACGATCCCCACATCCGGCACGACGAGGGACGAGGGAAGGGATGGCCCCGCCGCCATCGGCCCGGCGCCGCTCACCGCTGTTCGCGGAGCCACTGGAGGACGACGCTGCCGACCGCCTCCAGCGACTCGCCCGAGCAGGCGGCGGCGATGTCATGCGTGGTGTGCCACGCCGGGTAATTGAAGTCGATGATGTCTGCGGTCGGAATCTTGCCGAGGTTGCGCAGCGGCACGTGGTCGTCTTCCACTTCGTAGCCGGGGCGAGAGATGAATTGCCTCACCCCCATCCGCCGGGCGACGTCCCAGACCTCGTCGACCACCGGCCGGGTTTCAGGCCAACTGACGCTCTTCGACTCCTGGAAGACGGTCAGGTCGGCGTCGGCCACCATGTCGAGCACGAGCCCGGCCCGATAGCTCCAGGCCGTCTCCCCCGACTTCCTCCCGGCGGCATACTGCCGAGCGAAGTGGGTCGACCCGAGGAAGTAGGGATCGCGCGGACCGAAGACATACTCCTCGCCGTCGAAGAGGACGAAGTCGACCCCCACCGGTCCCTCGAGGCCGGGCATCGCCCCGGCGAGTTCCATGAGGAGCGCCACGCCACTGGCGCCGTCGTTGGCGCCGACAAACACGCCGCGGGGATCGTCCCGATCGCGATCGGGGAACGGCCGCGTGTCGTAATGGGCCCCGAGGAGGATCCGCTCCTGGCGGTCGGGATGCCAGGCGATGACGAGATTCTCCATCGCCACTCCCTTCCCCGACTTGCGATCGCGGATCTGGAAGCGTTGCGGGGTGACGGTCGCCCCGGCGGCGCGGAAGTGGTCGACGATCATCTCCCGCTGCTTCGTCATCCCCTCCGATCCACTCACCCGCGGCCCAATGGCGACGATCGCCTCGAGGTGGGCCATCGCGCGGGCGCCTGAGAACGAGGCGGCCGCGGCGTCCAGCACGGACGGCTCCTCGGCCATGACGCCGAGCCCGCCGCTCGCAACCAACGCGACGAGGACGGCGGCGACGGCGATGGGACGAGCGAAGCGGGAAGCCATGGCGGCATGTCCGGGGGCGGTGGCGTGAGGCCCGGAATGGGTCGGCGGCGCCGTCGCGCAGTCTACCCCTCGATCACGAAATCCACCCAGAGCCATTCGGGGGCTCGAAACCGCATTTCCCCGTTCGTGGCCGCAGCCGAACCGGTGGGCGTGGAGGAGTGGGGGGCGAAGGGATACGATGACCCCGAGGGCGACGGCAAGGATGCGCCACGGCGCGTGGAACGCGCCACCTCCGCCCGCCATCCGGGGAACGGTCCATGTCACGGCGATGCTCCGACGATGCCCCGGCCCTCTCGTTGCCGGTTCGCCCCCTCCCCTGGCCCAAGACTGCCGGGCGGACGCTCGCCGGGGGCTGGCGGGCCGCCTGGTGGTTGGCCACGCCGGTGCTCCTCGCCGTACTGCTTGCCGGCGTGCCGCTCTCCGCTCGGGCCGGGGGCGGGCCTGAGAACGTGATGCTCGTCGTCAATGCCGCCAGCCCGGCGAGCATCGAGGTCGCCAACGCCTGGATCGCGCTCCGCAACATCCCGCCGATCAACGTTCTCATGCTCCCCTGGGAAGGGAGCCTGGAGACGATCCCGATCGGCACGTTCCGGGAGGAGATTCTCCGCCCGATCCTCCAGGCGATCGACGGCCGGCGGCTGTCATCGCAGATCGATCAGATCGTCTACTCCACCGACTTCCCGTGGCGGATCGACTTCAAGGAAGAACTCCCCGCTCCGCTCGTCGGCCAGGATCACTTCCCCTCCGCGTCGCTCACCGGACTCTCGACGCAATACGCCGCCGTCCTCTCCCGCCAACCGACTTACCTCGAGGTCGGCAGCAACCGCTACTGGCGGCCGCTCAGCGACGACGGCATCCCGCGCGAGACCCAGGGATTCCGGTCGTGGTACGGCTGGGGAGCGGCGGGGGAATTGCTCGAGGCGGGGGGACCGCGCTACCTCCTCTCGACGATGCTCGGCGTGACCCACGGCGACGCCAACACCGTCGCCGAAGTGGTGTCGGGGCTGGCGTCGGCCGCGGCAGCCGACGGCACGCGGCCGATTGGCACGATCTACTTCGCCGTCAACAAGGATGTGCGGTCGACGACGCGGAGCCGCGACTTTAGCGCCATCGTCCGCGAGCTCGCCCGCCATGGCGTCCAGGGAGAGCTGTTCGAGGGGACGCTCCCGGTGCGGAAGAAGGATGTCGCCGGACTCATGACCGGGACGCCGAGCTTCGTCTGGGACAAGGCCGCAAGCACCATCGTGCCTGGCGCGATCTGCGAGAATCTCACGAGCTTTGGCGGGATCTTCACCCCGAACACCGGCCAGACGAATCTTGCGGAGTTCATCCGCTCAGGCGCCGCCGGGTCGAGCGGGACGGTCATCGAACCGTACGCGCTCCAGGACAAGTTCCCCCACCCCTCGATCCAGGTCCACTACGCCCGTGGCGCCTGCCTCGCGGAAGCCTTCTATCAATCGATCCGCTCCCCCTACCAGATCCTCGTCGTCGGAGATCCGCTCTGTCAGCCGTGGGGGTTGATCCCCAGGATCACGGCGACCATCGCCTCCGATTCCTCGGCCTTGGAGACGGGGCGCGTGCTCGCGGGGAAGGTGTTGATCGAGCCGGTCGGCCAAGTCCCGAAGCACGCTCACACCACTCCCGCGGGGAAGCCGGTGCACGTCGATCGGTTCGAGTTCTTCGTCGATGGCGTCCGCCACGGTCAGTGCGCCGAGGGGGAGAGCCAGCAACTCGACACCACCGAACTCGCCGACGGCCACCACGAATTGCGGGTCGTCGGGATCTCGTCGTCGTCGGTGGAAACGCAGGGGCGGCTCGTCGCCCGCTTCACCGCCGCCAACCACGGCCGCACGCTCGCCCTCGGCGTCACGCCGGAGCGGGTGCGAGCCAACGGTACGGTGCGGGTGAGCGTCGCCGGTAAGGGGCTCGAGGGGGTGACGCTGTTTTGCAACGGTCGTGTCATCGGCCGGACAACGGGCCCCGAGGCGACCGTCGAGGTGCCGGCTGACGTGCTCGGCGTGGGAAAGGTGACGATCCGGGCGACGGGCCGCGCCGGTTTCGGCATCGCCAACACGGTCAACGCCGAGCCGGTGACGATCGACGTCCTGCCGATGAACTGACTGCCCGGAGGCTGCCCGGAGGCTGCCCGGAGGCTGCCCGGAGGCTGTCCGGAGGCTGTCCGGAGGAACGCCCCCGTGCCTCAGGGGGCAGCGAGATGATCGGTGTCATTGAAGCGCTCGAGCACCGGCCCGGGCCACTCGAGCACCGTCAGCGATGCATTCGCCAGCGCCGGGAGCTTCGTGAACGGTCGCATCGCCGCCGCCGCCAGCAGCGGATGGGCGGGGCCGAGGAGGCTGCCGAGCGCCGCGGTGAGGATGCCGCCGTGGGCGACGACGATCATCGAGGGGACATCGCGCGCGGCGAGTTTCTCGAGGATCGCGTGACCGCGGGCAGCCAAGTCGGCTCGCGATTCACCGCCGGGAATCCGGTAGCCGACGTCGCCGCTCCGCCAGCGGGCGACCGCCTCCGGAAAGAGGACCTCGAGATCGGCCCACAGATGCCCCTGGAAGACGCCGGCGTGGAGCTCGCGAAGATCGTCGTCGACATTGAGCGACCGGTCGATGCGGGCGGCGATCGCGGCCGCCGTATCACGAGCGCGGCGGAGAGGGCTCGTCCAGATCTCGGTGACAGGGCTCACGGCATGGATCGATGCTGCCCACGCCGCCACCTCTCGAGCCTGCCGTCGACCCAACTCCGAGAGCGCGACATCCTCCTGCCCCTGGACGCGCTCCTCGACGTTGGAAACGCTCTGCCCGTGCCGCACCAGATACTGGAGCATGGAATGACTAGCGTGGGGAGAGCGTGGGGACGGCCGCTGCCCTGGGGGCTTCACCGGCCGGTAGAGGAGCAGGAAGGCCACGGCCACCGTGCGTCTGCGAAAGCTGCTCGACGAACGCCCGGCTCGACCCCTGGAGCACGTAGACCTCGCTT
>CANGGT010000184.1 GCA_947453375.1 Planctomycetaceae bacterium | reverse complement strand
CGCCAAGGCGACGATCAACGTCGCCTCGTCGATCCGCCCCTCCGCGACGGACCGGGCGTCGACGACGAGGACCGGCACCCGCAGGCCATACTCCCGCTCGAGGTCGCTGTCGCCGCCAACTTCCACGATCCGTGCGTCTGGTGCGTGGTGGGGGAGGAGGTCCTCGACCGTTTCGCAGAGGTGGCAGCCGCGGCGGGTGTAGAGAACGACGTCCATGTTCGGCCCGGCAGCGGGAGTTTGGGACAGCCGCCGGAGCGGCTCGGCACGCCACTCCCACGGAACTTCCGGCGGCGGCACGAGCGATTCGGCACGCCAACCCCTGCCTGTTAGGATAACGACTCCTTCCGATCCCCTTCTTTCTGTCCCCCTGCGGCATGAGCGACTCCACGCAGACGCTGGACGACTTTCTTCGCGTGCTCCGCGCCAGCGGTCTCGTCGATGCCGGAAAGGTCGACCAGGCGCTGGCGCCTTGGATGAACACCGAAGGCCGGCTCCCGCTGGGTGACGAGCCTGTGCCGGAGGGCCTCATCGCCGCCCTCATCGATTCAGGACAGCTGACCCCCTGGCAGGTCGACCAACTCCGCAAGGGGCGTCACAAGGGCTTCGTCCTCGGCAAATACAAATTGCTGCGGCTGCTCGGCGCCGGAGGGATGAGCAGCGTCTATCTGGCGGAACATGCGACCCTCCACCACAAGGTGGCGATCAAGGTCCTACCGGTGAAGCGCGTCGACCAGAGTTCCTACCTGGCCCGCTTCGAACGGGAAGCACAGTCGTCCGCCCGCCTCAATCACCCCAACATCGCCCGTGCGTTCGACCTCGAATCGTCGGGATCGATCCATTTCATCGTGCTCGAGTACATCGACGGCACCGACCTCTACGCGAAGGTAAAGCGGGAGGGGCCGCTCGATGTCCGTGAGGCTGCCGAGTATGTCCGGCAGGCTGCCACGGGACTCCAGTACGCCCACGACGAAGGGCTCGTCCACCGGGACATCAAGCCTGCCAACCTCATGCTCGACAAACGGGGAACGGTGAAGATCCTCGACATGGGGCTGGCGCTCGCCAACGGCGACGAAGGGGCATCGCTGACGCGCGAGCATGACGAGAAAGTGCTCGGCACGGCCGACTATCTGGCGCCGGAGCAGGCCCGCGACAGCCACAAAGCCGACCGTCGCAGCGACGTTTACTCGCTCGGATGCTCCCTCTACTTCCTCCTCGTCGGGAGAGCGCCGTTCGCCAATGGACCGCTCGCCGAGCGGCTCCGGGCGCACATGAACGAGCCCCCTCCCAATCTCCTCGAGAAGCGTCCGGACGTGCCGACCGCCGTCGCCGAACTCTACTTCCGGATGATGGAGAAGCACCCCGACGCCCGCCCACAGACCGCGCAGGAAGTGGCTGACGCTCTGGCGGCTTGGCTCGGCTCGACGCCCGTCGGGCCGCGCCCCGGGGGGCGTCTCGACCCGCCGCGTCGGGCGCCACGGCGGGCTTCCGGCGAGGGTTCGGCCACGCCGGGGCCGCGTCGCCAGCCTGGCCAGGTGGTGCGCAGTGGTCCCGGAAGTACCTCAGGCCCCCTTGGCTCCTCGGGCGTGCTCGGCGATGGCTCGGGCTCCGGATCGCTCCCCGACTCGGGCCGCTCCGGCCCGGAAAGCTCCCCCCCGTCCGGCTTGGAAGGCCTTCCCCGTATCGACACGTCGTCGTCGCCGCAGCGGAAGGGATCGGGGCCCCGCGCCGGTGGCCCTCCATCATCCCCCCGCGGGAAACCGCCGTTGCCCGCGAAGGTCGCCGCTGCCCCGTCCGATGAGACGACGCGGCCGAAGATCGAGACATCCTGGACGGACATCCATTTCCAGGGGCTTCCGATCGTTTTCTGGATCCTGTTCCTCGCCGGGCTCGGCGCAGCCGCCGCCTTGTCGATCGCGTTCCTCAAGTCCCGGGCCTGAAAAGGCTTCCGGGCCCACGGCGTCTCACCCCAGCCTCCACGCTCCGGCTGCAAGCGTGTCGATGGCGGTCCGGTGGGTGAGGTCGTAGTCGAGGGGCGTGAGCGTGACGTGGCCCGCGGCCAGAGCGGTGACATCCGATTCGCTCGGGGACGGAGGGGGCGGCGGTTCGTTCGTCGCCCAGTAGTAGGACCGGCCGCGTGGGTCGACGCGACGCTCGAAGGCCTCGCCGTAGCGTGCGGTGCTCATCGGCACGACCCTCAGTTCACGGCGGCCGGCCAGTGCCGCTGAGGGGATGTTGAGGTTGAAGAGACTGCCGGCCGGCGGGGAGCGGCGGAGCAATTCGGCGATCACGTCGATCGCGATCGCGGCCGCCCGGTCATAGTCAGCGTGCTCGTCCCACTCGAGGCTCACCGCAATGCTCGTGATCCCGAAGAATGCCCCTTCGATCGCCGCCGCGACGGTCCCCGAATAAAGCACGTTGATCCCGGCATTGAGGCCGCTGTTGATCCCGCTGACGACGATATCGGGCCGGCGGGGAAGGAACTGTGAAATCCCCAGCTTGACCGCGTCGGCGGGGCTGCCGTCGACGGCCCACCCTCGCAACCGACTGCCATCGAAGACCTGCTTGGCCGTCAGCGGCGTCAGGAAGGTGATCGCATGGCCAACCCCGCTCTGTTCGGTCGATGGGGCAACGGCGACAACGTCGCCCAACCGCCCCAAGGCACGCTCCATCGCGGCCAGGCCGGGGGCGAAGATCCCATCGTCATTCGTCAGCAGCGTGAGCACCGGAACTCCTCGGGAGGTGTGATCCGCGTCGGGCGGAGGCTCCAATCGTACCCCGTTCGGGCCCGATGCACCTCAGCTCCCGGCCCCGGAACGGCCCGCCGGAGGGGGCGGATCCGGGGATTTCCCGTCCGGTTGGAACATCGGAGGGGCGAAGACCTATACTCTCGGACTTTTCCGCTCCCGCCCCATGCGGCCCCCAGTCATGACGCAGCACGCCCCCAGGTCCTCAAGCCCCCAGGCCACCACGGCCCGTTCCGAGCGGATCATCGTCCTCGACTTTGGCTCGCAGTACGCCCAGCTCATCGCGCGGCGGGTGCGCGAGCAAAACGTCTTCTGCGAGATCGTCCGCCACGACCTCTCGGCAGACCGCATCCGTGACATGGCCCCGCGCGGGATCATCCTCTCGGGCGGACCATCGAGCGTGTACGAAGAGGGCGCCCCACGCTGTGATCCGGGGCTATTCCGTCTCGGCATCCCGGTCCTCGGCATCTGCTACGGGATGCAACTGGCCTGCGACGCTCTCGGCGGGCGGGTCGGCCGGGCATCGTCGCGTGAATACGGCCGGGCGTCCTGCGACGTCACCACCACAGATCCTCTGTTCACCGGGGTGCCGGCGACGACCGAGGTGTGGATGAGCCACGGCGATCAGGTCAACGAGGTTTCCGCCGACTTCGCCCCGCTCGCCCGAACGGCCACCTGCCCCCTCGCCGCCGTCCGCCACACGTCGCTTGCGATCTACGGGTTGCAGTTCCACCCCGAAGTGACCCACACGCCGGCCGGCAGCCGGATGCTCGCCAATTTTCTCCGCGAGGTGTGCGGCTGCACCGGGGCCTGGAGGCTCGAGGATGTCGCCGAATCGACGATCGCCGACCTGCGCCGCCGGATCGGGAGCGATCGGGTGATCTGCGGCCTCTCCGGCGGCGTCGATTCCGCCGTCGTCGCCGCCCTCCTCAGCCGGGCCGTCGGCGATCAGGTGTCATGCATCCTCGTCGACAACGGACTCCTGCGGAAGAACGAGGCCGCGGCGGTGATCGAGGAGTTCACCACGCACTTCAAGACCGACCTCCACGTCGTTCCTGCCGAGGAGAAGTTTCTCGGAGTCCTCGCCGGCGTGACCGAGCCCCAGGAGAAGCGGCGGCGGATCGGCAAGGCCTTCGTGGAGTGCTTCGCCGAAGAGGCGGCGCGGATCCGCGGCGCCAAGTATCTCGCCCAGGGGACGCTGTATCCGGACGTCATCGAGAGCGGCGCCGCCCCGGACGGGCCGGCCGCCACGATCAAGCTCCACCACAACGTGGGCGGCCTCCCGGACGATCTTCAATTCGAGCTCGTCGAACCTCTCCGCGATCTGTTCAAGGACGAGGCCCGTCGGCTCGGCCTGCAGCTCGGCCTGCCGGAGCGGATCGTTTGGCGTCACCCGTTCCCCGGCCCAGGCCTCGCCGTCCGTTGCCTGGGGCACGTCACCCGCCCCCGCCTCGATACGCTCCGCGAAGCCGACGCGATCGTGCTCGAGGAGCTCGACCGCGCCGGGCTGATGCGGAAGGTGTCACAGGCGTTTGCCGTCCTCCTCCCGGTGCAGAGCGTCGGGGTGATGGGGGACGCACGGACCTACGACGAGGTCCTCGCCGTCCGGGCAGTCGAAACGGAGGACTTCATGACCGCCGACTGGTCACACCTTCCGCACGACGTGCTGGCGCGGATCTCGACGCGGGTCATCAACGAAGTCCGCGGCATCAATCGCGTCGTCTACGACATCTCGTCGAAGCCGCCGGCCACGATCGAGTGGGAGTGAGCGGCCTGCGAACGGCAGAAGTCAGCCGCAGCAGACATCGCCGCCTGCCGCGGTCATTGCTTGCCGACGTACTGATCACCGCGCACCACGGCCACGTCGCTCAGCCAGGCGATGCAGGCGTAGTGCTCGAAGTAGTTGTGGGAAACGTAGGTGAGGATCGTCACGGCGACTTCGGACGGCACGACGACCTCGAGCTTCCGGGTCTTGGCCTCGCCCGAGATCAGCACGTTGCGCGTGCTTCGTGAGCCATGGCCCACGACGTCGCTGAGCGTGAAGCCCGTGGCGCCGAGTTTGATCACCTCCTCGGCAATCTCCTCCATGATCACCGTCTCACCGACCACCGTCACGAGCTTGAGCGGGTAGAGATGCATCGCCTTCTCCTTCGTGGTCTGGCACCCTCGTCATCATAGCCCCCCACCAACCAGGTTCCCGCCACGGATACGCGTGACGGGGAGCCTCCCTCACTCCGTCGCCCTCACTGCGCCCCGACCCACTTTGCCATCTCGAAGTAAATCGGGATCCCGAAGGCAATGTTGAAGGGAAACGTGATCGCCAAGGCCGCGGTGATGGAGTAGGTCGGATTGGCTTCCGGGAGCGTGAGCCGGACGGCCGGAGGCGCGGCGATGTAGGAGGCGCTGGCAACGATCGCCGCGAGCACCGTGCAGCCGCCGAGGTTGAGCCCGGCAAGGTGGCCCATCCAGGCCCCGAGAAAGCCGTGGACCAGTGGCATGAGGATACCGAAGGCGACGAGGAACGGCCCGACCTTCACGAGGTCTCCGAGACGCTCGCCGGCGACAAGCCCCATCTCGAGGAGGAAGATGCAGAGGAGGCCACGGAACAGCATCCCCTTGCTCTGGAAGAATTCGTAGAAGGGTTGGAAGCCCTTTTCGTCCATGAATTGCGTGGAGACGAATCCGATCACGAGGAGACCGGCCATGAGCATGATCGACTGCCCCGTCATCACCTCGTAGAGGGCCTCGCCGAGCTTCGATTTCTTGACCGGCTTCCCCGGCAGACCGTCCGCCGCCTTGGCCGCCCGCTCCTTGGCCGACAGGGCCGCTCCGAGCACCAGCGCGATCGCGATCCCGGGGCATTCGAGGAGGGTGACGAGCGTCGGGAGGAAGGAGTCGGCAGGATGCTGGGTCTGCTCGACGAACGAGTTGGCGACGGCGTAGGTGACCGCCGAGGTACTGCCGTAGTGGGCCGCGATGCCGGCCGAGTCGGCGATCGACATCCCGCCGACATAGCGAAGCACGACGAACGACGTGATCGGCGTCAGACATCCGAGGAACAGCGTCACAAGCGCCGGCTTCCAGATCGTCGAGACGCCGTGGAGTTGGTACTCGTGGGAAAGTTCATGGCCTCCGATGAAACCGATCGACATCAAGAGGAAAATAGCGATGGAGTAGTAAAGCTCCTTCGGGATTTTGATCCCCCCGTGGATTCGCGTGCTGATGATCCCGAGGAGAAAGCAGAGGGGGATTGGCGTGAGGAGGTTGCGCTCGAGCGACTCGACGATCCGAGCAAATTGCCCGCCGTCGGCAAACAACGGCATCAGGCCGGTGGCGAACAGTGCAGCGGGCAAGAGCATACGCACCTCAACTTGAAGGGGGGAAAGAAGCCGCCAACGACGACTTGTCGAGCGTCCGCTCGGCTGACTCTACCCTTTCATCGACCCCTGGCGAAAGTCGGCTCAGGTGTTCGCATCGGCTGACATGAATGCAAGACTTCTCCGCTCCGCCCTCGTTCGCCTCATCGGCCCGTGTTTGGCATACTGCCTGTTCTCAGCACTTCCAGCGAGCCACGCCTGCCCTAATCGATTTCCGAGGAGCCTTTCCAATGCACGTGGCAATCATCGAGGACGACCCTGTCATCGCCAAGGCGGTTGCCACGGCGGTGCGGGAGGCCGGCCATGAGTGCACGTGGGTCCCCGACGGCGAGACGGCGGTCCGGCAAAACACGCTCCTCTCCAACGATGTTGTCATTCTCGATGTCATGCTCCCGAAGATGAGTGGCCTCGAGGTGCTCACTTCGGCCCGCGATGCGGGCGTGCGGACACCGGTGATCCTTCTCACGGCCCTCGGCACCGTCACCGACAAGCTTTCCGGCTTCCGCTCCGGGGCGGACGACTACCTCGTCAAGCCGTTCGCGATCGACGAGCTCCTCGCCCGGATCCAGGCAATCCACCGCCGAACGTCCGACAAACCGACGATGGAGATCGAGGCTGGCCCCCTCCACCTGAGCCTGTCGACAAAACGGCTTTCGCTCGACGGACGGACGATCGACCTGACGCCGACCGAGTTCAGCATTCTCGAACTGCTGATGCGATTCAACGGGCAGGTCGTGACCAGAAAGATGCTCTGCGAGCATGTCTGGGCCTTCGACTGGGACGGCCCGACAAACGTCATCGAGGTCCACATCAACCGGCTCCGCGGCAAGCTCGACAAGGGGCACGAGGATTCCTACATCCAGACCATCCGCGGACGAGGCTATGCCCTGGCCATCGATTGACGTGCCTTTCTTCCGGCGCATCCCCTGGGAATCGCTCCGCGTCCGCCTCACGCTCCTCAACTCGGCGGCCGTCCTCTTGGCGATGCTGATCCTCCTCTTCGCCGTGCGCGTCGGGGTGAGGACAGCCTTGTTCAACGAGACGGAGCAAACGCTCCTCGGCGAGGTCCGCGAGGTGGCGATGTTGCTCGACGAGTTCCATCCGAGCTCCGACGACTTCGTTGCCAGCCGCGATCTCCTCATCGGCGAATTGAAGCGCAAAGCCTCGAGCCATCGCGATCGCTCCTGGTTCCTCCATCTCGTCGATGGCAAGCACACGCTTTGGGCAAGCGAGAACTGCCCCCAGGAGATCATCAACTTCCCGGTCGATGAGTCAGTCACCGAGACCGTGAGGCACCTGGGAAGGCACCGCTGGGCCCGCCGGCGGATCGACACGCGTGAGGGGAAGAAACTCTATGTCCGCATCGGCATGCCCGACGCGGTCATCGAGCAGGACGTTGACGATCTGACCTGGTTTCTTCTCCCGATTGGCATCGGCTTCACGCTCCTGACGCCGCTGGCCGGTTTCTGGCTGGCCCTGAGGGCAACCCGACCGATCGCCGGAATCCTCAAGACCGCCGAAAATCTCAAGCCCACCAAGCTCGGCGACCGCCTTCCGACCCGGGGCACGAACGACGAACTCGACCAGCTTTCGGCCACGATCAACCGTCTCCTCGATCAGGTGGCGAGGCACGTGGAACAGCAGCAGCAATTCGTCGCCGACGCCGCCCATGAGCTGCGCGGTCCCCTGGCGGCGATGCAGAACTCGCTCGAGGTTGCCACCTCCAAAAATCGGAGCCTCGATTCCTATCAGGGAACCATCGAAGAGGCGCTCGGCGAGACCCGCCATCTCACCAAGCTCGCCAACGATCTCCTCCTCCTGGCGGAGGTCGGCAACAGCCTCGGCTCGGTGTTCAACGAGGCGTGCGACCTGGGCGACGTCGCGCGGCAGACAGCCGCGATGTTCGGGGCAACGGCCGAGGAGCGATTGATCGGGTTGACGATCCACACCAACGGACAGGCCATCGTCCGCGGTGATGAGCGGCAACTCCGGCAGGTGATCAGCAACCTCGT
>CANGGT010000183.1 GCA_947453375.1 Planctomycetaceae bacterium | reverse complement strand
CGCCGCGGCGGCGGTATCAGCCACACCGCGGGCCTTGTTCCGCGTCTCGTTCAGCGGCGGCAATTCACCGAGCACGGTCCCATCGGCCGCGAGGATCGCCGCGAAGCGGGCCTCCGCCTCCTTGGCAGCGGCTTCGAGCGGAGCGATCGCCCCTTCCTGCTGGACCCGCAACGCGGTGAGCTGATCGATGAGCGAAGGAACCCCAGCCAAAGCCTCGGCGGAGAGGGCCGGTGGATCGATGCTCCGCTGGTAGGTGCGCGACAACGCGATCCCCCGCAGCACCGGCCGGAGACGAAAGCCGTGTCCACGAAGCGAGTCGGCGAGGAGCGTGAGGAGGTCGGGATGGGTCGGGGCGTTGTCGGGATCAAGGCCGTCGAGCGGGTGGACGAGCCCGCGGCCGTTCATCGTGGCCCAGAGCCGATTGGCCATCGTGCGCCGGAACTCGACGCTCTCCCCCAGCATCCTCGCAAGCGCCTTCCGCCGGCTGTGCACCGGGACGCCGCGGACGTTCTTCGCCGGGGCCGTCGTGTAGTCGTCCCCTGGCTCCGGGAACGGCTCGATCGCGAGGGTGGCGCCGAAGGGGACGCGCGGCCGCACTCCCTTCTGGCCTTCTTTGGTGAACACCGAGGTGTACTCGACTTCTCCGTCGGCCTTTTCCCCGAGGAGTGGCTTCGGATCCCCCTCCGCCCTGAACAGGCTCGTCCGCGCGAGGAAGGCGTTGAGGCCGTAATAGTCGGCCTGATGGATGTCGGCGTTGTTGGGATGATCGTGGCACTGGGCACACTGGAGATCGCGGCCGAAGAAGATCCGCCCGATCGAGCGGGTCATCTGCACCGGCTCCGCCTCCCGGGCGAAGAAGAACGCCGCGGCCGGACGGGTCGCCGGATCGGCCCCGTCGGAGGCGAGGCAGTCGCCGCAGACCTGATCGAGCGGGCGATCGGCCGCCAATGCCGTCATGAGAAACTCGCGCCAAGGCACCGTCATGTCGGCGCCGGGAGCCTTCCGTTCCAGGAGCATGCCGTCGAGGAGGAGCGCGACATGCCGGGCATGGGCCGGCGCGGCGAGGAGTTCATCGATCAGCCGGGCCCGCTTGTCGGGGCTCGGGTCGGCGAGAAACGCGCGGACGCGATCGACCGTGGGGATCGCCCCGACGAGGTCGATCGAGACGCGGCGGAGAAAATCGGCATCGGAGCAGACCGGGGCCAACGGGCCGACGGCATTCGACTCGACGATCGAATCGATGGCGGCTTCGAGGGGGATCGCCACGCCATCCTGGGCGGCGGCAGCAGCCCCGAAGAAGACCAGCAGGACGACGGCAACGATGGCAATCCGTCGGATCGGCCGGAGCCCGGGGAGCCACCCATCGATCGCATCAAGCTCCGCGTCGACTGTCGACATGCGAGTCTCCTCGGCCCCCCTCCGGTGCCCACCGTGACGGGCCCGTGAGCCGACGATGATACCTCCCTCCGGCGTCGGCGAACCATCCCGGCTGGCTTCGCCAGGCCTTTTTTCAGCGCGCAAAACCCTGCTGATAAACGACTTCGAGTCTGGCGTTCAAGGTCGCATCAAGCGGCTTCCCGGGCCGATCGTCGGCCGACTCACACGGCTCCGCTAAGCTGGTGCTTTCGTCGATTCCTGGGGAAGACTCCCCTTGTCAGAGGAGCTTGTCATGCCACGCTTCGGTTTGCCGTTGGTTGCCGGGCTCTTGGTGCTCACGCTCCTCCCGGCGCTGTCGGCATCGGCCGACCAGCCTCCTCCGCCGCCGCGGATCGGCGAGGCCGGGCCGCGCACCGGCACGACCAGTCGCTTCGGCTCAGGGACGATCACCCGCCGCTCGGATGGCTCGAGCGCTCAGACCCGTCCGTTTGGCTCCGGCTCGATCACCACCGAACGCCGTCCTGACGGCAAGACCGTCACGGGCAACACGCAGAAGTTCGGCAGCGGCACGATCACGCGCTGGTCGGATGGCACGCAGACCCGCACCCGCCCCTTCGGCTCCGGCTCGATCACCGAGGAACGCGGCCGGGACGGGAAGACGATCACCGGGAACACGCAGAAGTTCGGCTCCGGCACGATCACCCGCCGCTCCGACGGCTCGTCGAGCCGTACCCAGCCCTTCGGCAACGGCTCGACCGAGCGCGACCAGCCGGGGCGGAAGGGCGTTACGCGGCGTCCGTGATCGCCGCAGCCCTGCCGCGCCTCACGCGAGCCGCCGCCCCTCCGCTTCGAGGGCGGCGAGCACGAAGCGGATCGCGTCGGGGGCGACGGAATCGTAGTAGGTCGGGCCGTGGCCACCGGCCTGGAGATCGAGGATCGCGGTGTGCGGGATGCCGAGGGCGACGAGTTTGCCGTGGAGGCGGTCGGCCCCGTCGTGCCACTGCCAGTCTTCCGGGTCGCTGGCAAACCACTGATAGCGGGGCCAGTTGAGCGGATGGACATGGAGGATCGCCGTGTCCTGCCGGGCGCGTTCGACATCCCCGTAGATTTGATAGAGGTTTGCAAACAGGTCGCCGTCGGGGAGCTTGTGGAGATCGCGGATCGCCGTGTGGTAGTCGATCGCCGGGGCGATCGCGGCGGCGACGGGGAACACGGTCGGATGGCGGTAGGACAGGCGCAGGGCCCCCTGGCCCCCCATGCTCGTCCCCACCAGGCCGATCTGCGGCGGCTTCACCCCGAAGCGGCGCTCGACCTCGGCGACCACCGCGCCGACGACAAACCGTTCCGGCGTGACGTGCGGGTCGAACTCGGGGATGATCCTGTCGAGCCACCACGACCGGCCCGTGCGCGGCGCGAGGGCCCGGAGGCCGGCTGTCTCGATTGCCTCGCGGAGCCCCGTCGACTCCTGAAGCGTGCGCTCGCGGACACCATGGAGATAGATCATGGCGATCCCCGGTGCGGCCCCCGGCGGATCGAAGCATTCGCACGGATGGCCGGCGATGTCGATCATCGACCAGTGGGGGGCGCTGTCAGTGGTGGGCATGCGCGTGGCGGGAAGGGATGGGACGGCTGCGGAGCATGTCGTTGTAGGCCATGGGTGCCCACTTGCGAAACGCAGGTTGGTTCCCGACGCCGGGCATTTCCGCCGGGAGCGCCGATCGGCAGGCTCGCCCCGGCTTCCCGGCACGGATGGACAGCGGGCGCTTTTTCCGGGGGATCGCTAGAATCACCGGCGGTTTTTCCCCCAGCTTGTCGGTGCGTGCGTTCATGCGTGTCCTTCTTTCCGCTGCCGATCTCGCCGCTGGTATCGAGCGGCTCGCCGCCGAGGTCCGCCGCGAAGCTGGCGATACGCCGCTGGTGGTCGTCGGCGTCCTCACCGGGAGCATCGTGATCGTCGCCGACCTCATCCGCCGCCTCGATGGACCGGTGCGGGTGAGCATGGCCTGGGCGAGCAGCTACCGCGGCACAGCCACCGAGCCAGGCACGCTCCGCCTCCATCTCGATCTCCTCCCCGATCTCACCGGTCAGGACGTTCTCGTCGTCGACGACATCTTCGACACCGGCCGAACGATGGAGGCGATCGTCGCGGCGCTGAAGCAACGCGGGGCGGCCACCGTGCGGTCGCTCGTCCTCCTCCGCAAACAGGGGCGCGGTGAGGTGGCGATCGAGCCCGACTTCGTCGGCTTCGAGATTCCCGATGTTTTCGTCGTCGGCTACGGGCTCGATTTCGACGGCACGCTCCGGCAGCTCGACCACGTCGCCGCCCTCGACGAGGCCGACATCGCCGCGGTCCGTGCCTCCAAGCCCCCTCTCGGCGTGCCATGACGAAGTCCGGCCGCAGACCGATCCTCCACCTCACGCGCGGGCTCGACCCGGTCGGCACCGGCCGGCAGGTCGAACTCGCCGCCGAGGCGTGTCGCGCCGCGGGGCACGAGGTGCAGATCGCGATCACCGCCGGAGCCGGCAGCTGCGCCGGCCGCCTCGCCCGGGCGGGGTTTGTCGTCCACACGCTTTCGCGCCGACCGCGGCCGGGGATCACGGCGGCCCTCAAACTGGCTCGGCTCATCCGGGAGATTCGCCCCGGGACGATCGTCGCCTGGGGGAGGCGGCAGGTGGCGATTGCGGCTGCCGCCCGTCGGGTTGCACCTGGTCCGGCGGTTGTCGCCGTCGTCGGCCTCGCTCCCCGGCCCGGCCTCGAGACTTGGGGCCTGCGACAGGCCGATCGGGTCGTCGCGACGACCGCCGGGGTGGCGGGGGCCTGCCGTCGGGCGGGGGTGTTGGAAACGGCTATCGACCTCGTGATTCCGGGGATCGAACCGGTTGCGGGAAGTGGATTGTCGCGCGGTCAGGTGGCGGCCCGCCTCGGGCTCCGCCCCGACACGGTGTGGACGCTCTGCGTCGCCCCACTCGATCCATCGACCCACGTCGACCGGCTCCTCTGGGCGATCGACCAACTCGGCGTCGTCCACAAGGGGCTCGAGCATGTTCTCGTCGGCAGCGGGCCGCTCCTCGCCAGAGTCCGACGGCGTGCCCGGCTCCAACACTGCGCCGAGCGGCTGTTCGTCTTCCCGTGGCTCGATTGTCTCCCCGATCTCCTCCCCCGCGTCCGCCTCGTCTGGCAGCCGGGGGAAGTGGCGGACGCCGGCTGTCTCCTCGACGGGATGGCCCATGGTGTCGCCGCGGTGGCGGTCGAGAGCGACGCGGCGGCCGCGATCGTGGCCGATGATCAGAGCGGACGGATCGTGGCGGCCGATCCGATCAGCGAGTTTCCCCGCCGGGCCCTCGGCATCATCGAAGACGATGCCCTCGCGGCCCGCTACGGATCGGCGGCCCGCGCCCGGGCGGCGGCGGAGTTCCCGGTCGCCCGCTCGACCGCGGCATTGCTTGCCTCGATCGAGCGGGCGTTGACTCTTGAGCCGGGCCGAGGTTGATGGCGGATGCCGTCAGCCTCGCCGTAGGGGCAACCCCGCGCATCGCTCAGGCATCGAACGCCGCGAAGATCTTCGCGAACTCAAACGCGCTCTGAACGATCCCGGAGTCGGTCGCCGAAGCTTGGCCGGTGAGCCTGGTGCCGGTGACATCCCTGTTGATCGACCAGAATCCGAGCATTCCGATCTTCCGTTGCTGGGCGAATGCGACCACCTCCCGTGCCTCCGTCTGGTCGAAGATCTCGCTGGTGACGTCATTGACACCGATCATCGGCGTGATCCCGATCATGCTCCAGAGTTGGGTGTCGGTCTTCGTTGCACCATACACCCCCTGCATCTGCGCGAAGGTCGAGGCTGCGGCCTGGATCGCGTAGTCGCCCATCTTCCCCTGCGGGCTCGGCGCGGCCCACGACCCGTAGTCCATCGCCATCACGTTCACCCCGGCGAGCGCGACGCCGCTGGTCACCGCAGACTTGAGCACCGCCACGCCATCGACGGTCAATCCCTGCGGCAGCACCGGGAGCGTCACCCAGACATCGACGGCTCGACCGACGGCCGCCAGATCCTTCTGCATCGCCGCCACCGCCTGCCACCGTCGGTTGACGCTGGCGGGATCGGCCACCGCCGCTCCCTCGATGTCAAAGTCGATCCGTCGCAGACCGTAGGCATCGACCACCGAACGGTAGGCGTTCTTGAGCGCCGTCACATCGGTGAGCTTCTGGGCCAGTTCGATCCCTGCCGCACCGCCGAACGACACTGAGACATCACCCCCTGCCTGACGGACGCCAACGATGGCGCTGCGAAGCTTGGTCTCGTACTCGCCACCGCTGTTCACGCCGTACTCGGCATACCCGCCCCACGCCGGCTTCCCGGTGGGGTCGGCCGTGATGAAGGCAAGGGTGTAATGACGGGTCGACGCGGCCGACACGAGCCCCGCCAGATCGACCATCGGATAGAGCGTCATGTCGACATACGGCGCCGAGGCATGGCTGCCCCAGACCGTGGCAGCCGCCGGCGTCAGCGGAGCCGGCGGGGTGGCGGTGGTTCCCCCAGTGGTGGTGCCTCCAGTGGTGGTGCCTCCAGTGGTGGTGCCGGTGCCACCTCCGGCGGCGGTCGAGCCTCCGGTCGTCATGCCTCCCGTGCCCGTCGTCGCCGTCGTCACGGTGCCGGTGAGGCTGACGAGAGTCACTTTGGCCGACGCGCCGCCGGGAGTTCCGCCGAAGCCGATGGTCGCCGAGGCTCCAGCCGGGATGCTGTCGTTCCAGGCCGCCGGTTTGACGACATAGCGATTGCCGACATGGCTCTCGATCGAACCGTTCCAGATCGAGCCGATCTGGCCGGCGAAATCGAACGTCGCCCGCCAGTTGGTGAGCGTGCCGGCCGAGGTGTTCGTGACCTTCACCTCTCCGTTGAAGCCGCTCCCCCAGTCGGTCGTCACGGCGAAGGCGAGCGTTCCGACGCTCCCTGTTGTGGTCGTTGTGCCTCCGGTTCCTGTCGGTGTTCCTGTCGGTGTTCCTGTCGGTGTTCCTGTCGGTGTTCCTGTCGGTGTCGCCGTCAGCGGTTGGCCGTTGAGGAGCCAGTTCGTCGGCGTCGACGGGCCGGTCGACCCGGGGGTGGCGACGAATCCGATGCCGACGGTGCCGCCGACGGGGAGCGTGGAATTCCAACCGGCGTTGGTGATCGTGTACCGGGTGCCGACATGCGACACCACGGCGCCGTCCCAGACGCTCGTGAGGTTGGCCGCGAGGTCGAACTGCACCGTCCAGTTCGGCACCGCCACGACATCCTTGTTGGCCAACTGCACCTGCCCCTGGAACCCGCTCCCCCAATTCTGGGTGATCGTGTAGGTGGGGATGACGGCGGTCATCACCGCCCGACCTTCGAGCGTCTCCAGTCCGACGACGTGCCGGCCACGTCCGCGGGCACGCCGTGCGCCGCGCCGAGTGCCCCCGAACCTCGACCTGCCGAGCCCGACCCCGAAAAACCGGGCGAGAAAACGTTCGCGTCGAGTCGAAATGCCCATGGTCGAATCCTCTCAGGAAAGGATTCCCACCAGACTTCTCCGAGCGTCGAAATCGTGATGCCAACCAACGAATGGCCACCGCGACGCCGACGCACCGAGATGGTCCGTCAGGTTTCCCGCCAGGTGCCCTGCCCCCCAAGGGCGACTTCACCCGATTCCTCCGCGCGAGTCAACGATTCGGTCGCTGATCACGCCGGCGTCGGGATTGCCGCCAGCACGGCGCCGCGCGGGCGGGCGCGGATCTCGCCGCCCTCGGCGACCAATTCGCCCCCCTTGTAGACGCGGGCCGGCACCGCGAACATCCGCGCCAGATCGGTATCGGGGTGGTAGAGGACGATGTCCGCATCGGCGCCGGGGCCGAGATGTCCCTTGTGCGGCAGCCCCGCGATCCGCGCCGGTGCCGCTCGGGTGAGGATGCACAATTCCTGGAGGGAATACTCGCGCGTCAACCCTCCCAGTGGGCTGCGGCTGCGGACGGCCGGATGGATCCGCGCGAAGGCCTCGCGCCGGAAGGGCTCGTCGCCGAGGAGCTTCATGAGGAGCGGATAGGCGAGGAAGTGGGCGCCGTTGGGATGATCGGTGGAGAGCGCCGCGCGCCACGGGTCGGCGAGGCGCAGATACCACTCCAGCCCGATCGCCCACTGCCAGGCATGGATCAGGCTCTTCTCACGGTAGCGGATCGGCATCACCCCGCAGCCCCCGGAAAGATGCTGATCGTGGGACACCCAGGGCACGCCCGTGGCGTGGGCCAGGTGGGCCGCTGCCTCGGAGTCGCCCGTCATCGCCACCGTGTCGCCAAACAACACCTGACCGACGTCGAGCGTGAGGCCGGGCTGGGCATTGAAGCGCTCGGCGAGCCGCTCGACCCCCGACCCGAACGAATCCTCGTCGAGGTCGCCACCGGTGTAGCTGTGGAACTGGACGTGCGCGAGGTGGGCCCGCCGCCCGTCGAACGTCCGCATCGTCTCCTCGAGCGTGCGCCAGTTGCCGGGGAGGCCGAGGTTGGCGGTGTGGATATGGAGCGCGTGGGGGAGGGCGAGCGCGTCGACCGCCGTCGCGAGCCGGTCGAGGAGACCGCGCGGCGTGAGCGCGAGCCCCGGTAGCGGCGTGTCGAGATCGTGATGGTCGCCCCGCCGGCCGTGGCGCCAGAAGAGGTTGCCGCCGGGGTTGGCCACCTTCACCGCCCAGCCCCGGCCGGACTCGATGGCTGCGGCGACGAGCCGCCGCAGCGTCCCGTCGTCGCCGCGGGCTGCCGCGTCGATCACCCGCCGGTCGTCGCCGGCGAGG
>CANGGT010000182.1 GCA_947453375.1 Planctomycetaceae bacterium | reverse complement strand
GGTCGACTCGCCACCGTAGTCCTTACGCACACCGAGGAATCGTCCACGGCGTGTTCAACGTCCTCTGCGATCGGGGGGCCGATCCTCCGGCTAATTCGCCACCCCTGTATTCGTTTCGCCGCCGCTCCGCGTGCAGAGGGCAGCGAGCACGTCGGTATCGAGGTTCTCGTCGAGAAACCGGCCGTGGCCATCGGCGAACGCTCCGAACGCGCCGCCGATGTGGTTGCTGCGGATGCCCTGGTCATCCTTGACGTTGATGAACGGGGCGATCTGATAGATGGTGTTTGCCCCCCAGGCCCAGGGGAGATGGTCGGGGCCGCCCGCCGACCAACGGGGTGGGTGGCCGCGGTCGACCGATTCGGCGACGAGGAGCGTCGAACTCAAGCCGTCGAGCACCTCCGACGGCATCACCCCCCGCCGAGCCGCGCTGACCACCGGGATGAGCGTCCCGTTGGAGTGAGCGTCGAGCGCCGGGTGGTCCATCCCGGAGGGGATGATGTACGTGCCGGCGATGCCCCCGTAGTCCTGTTTCCCGGGGAGGGAGAGCACTCCGCTCGGGCAGACGTAGGTGGGAATCGTGAGGGCGGCGGCAGTCGCGTTCGCGCCGGCAGCATCCCACCGTTTCCCGTAGTCAATTCGAGCGGCGATCCCCGCCTCCTCGATCTGAGGGAGGATGAAGGACGACCACGCATGCTCCGTCCCGCCCGGCAGCGCGGGGCCCGCGGGAATCGCTTCGGCTCCGGGTGGAAACGTCCGCCGGGCGGCCTGGTAGGTGCAGACGCCCAAGGCTACTTGCTTGAGGTTGTTGCTGCACTGGAGCTTGCGGCCGGCCTCCCGCATGTGAGACACGGCTGTCAGCAGAAGGCCGCTGAGCGTTCCGATGATCGCCAAGACGACGAGCAGTTCCACGAGGGCAAATCCGCGCGGCCGACGGGGCGCCTGCCGATCTCGCGGAAGTGTCCGGATAGAGGTGCCGACGGCGCCGACGGCTGTCGGTGCGGGCTCGTGCGACGGAAGAATCCCGCATGGGGAAAGGCGGGGCATTGTGTCGTTCCTATTCTCACGTGGTGATCCCGGTGCACCCTATAGTTAGGCGGATGAGGGAGGAAAAGCGGCCAGGGATTGTCGCTTCGCGTTTGTCGTCTCCACCGAACCCGCACGGCTGTGGTTCCCTGTGGATCCTTGTGGCAGCAGCACGCCCGTTGAATCGATCCGCCGTTTCCGTTGACCATGGAGCGGCTGGGTACGGGGCGTGCACGGCGACCGTGGATCGATGCGCTCCTGGCGGGGCGCGGGGCTGGAACACAAACCGAAAGGGCTCTCTATGACCGTGAATGCCTCGGTGGAGGATCGGACGGCCTCGATCGGTGCCTGCCTCGTGCGAATGCACACCGTGGCCCGACGGATGATCGCTCGCCACCCGCAGTTGCGTCGCTGGGAACAGCCGAATGACCTGGTGCACAACGCCTACGTCAGGCTTCACGGCGCGATGCAAGCGTCGACACTCGAAGCCCCCCGCAGTCTCGAGGCCTTGGCCGTCGCGCAGCTCAATCGTGAGTTCATCGATGCGATCCGACGGAGCAAGACGCGGGAGGCCTGGGAACGCAGCTCGATGGAGTCGGCGGCCGGATATGAATCGGCGGACGACTCCCTGGAGGACTGGTCACGGTTTCATGAGGCGATTCATGCGCTCCCCGACGGGCAGCGCGAGGCCGTGCAGCTCCTCTGGTATCTCGAACTCGATCATCGCGAGGCTGCCGACCGGCTCGGCGTCTCGCTGCGCACGCTGCGGCGGTATTGGCACGACGGCCGAGCGGCCCTGCGACGGAAACTTCCCGATCTCATGCCCATGGGAGCATGCCGGCTGCGGCGCTGGGGCGACTGATCCGCTCGACGCCGTGGGGGCAGGGGGCGTCGTCACGCTCGGCCCGGTGAGCGTCAACAGCCTCCGGGCTGGCGCTCACTCCAAGGTCGGCAGCGCCCCGGGCTCCGCGCGGAGCTTGCCTGCCCGGTTGCCGCTTCCCCACGCCTCTGGGTTTGTAACCGTGCGGATCGACCAACCGTGATCCGCACGCTGATGGATGTCGCCCCCTTCGACGAATCCCCCCATGCCCGGCGCGGCCCCACGCCGAAGTGTCCGCGAGTCGACTTCGGGTGGGGCCATCGTCACCGGGACGACGCCCGACGCCTGGCAGCGAGCCTCACAGCATCGATTCCACCATCGCTCTGCAGGTGTCGCGGCAGGTCTCGCAGGCGGTGGCGCAGTCTTCCTGGCAGGTCCGCATGCCGCACTCGCGGCAGGCCTTGGCACACGCCTCACACGCCTTCTCGCAAAGGACGCACATCTCGCCACAGAGGGGCGAATCGTATTCCATCAGTGCGATGCAGGCCCGGCAGGTCTCAATACACACCAAACAGGGCTTCTCGCTCCCCTCGCAGTCACAGCCGACAAGGCATTCCCGGCAGGCACGAATGCACTCGTCACAGGCTTTGATGCATCGCTCTTTCGTTGCGGCCTGGTGGACGCCAGCGGTGGGGGGATCGGCCGGAGCGAGGGCGATGGTCAAGAACAGCAGGCCAAACGACGTGACGATGGAAGCGGCGAAATTCATGGCTCAGTCTCCGGAAAAGGTGGGAGGAGAGTGGACGCCGCCGATCGCGCGGGCAATCGGTGCCGTCTTCCATGACCGCGGCCTTCGGGCCTGGCGAAAGCCATACTACGCCGTGCGACAACGCTACAGCCACGAGGCTTCCCGGCAGCGAAATGGGGCCTGTCGATCGAGCGGGACAGTGCCCGTCAACTTACGATCCCGCGCCGCCGCGGAGGAGCGCGAGGAGATCGAGGATCTCCTCCTCGCTGAGCGTGTCGAGGAGCCCCTGGGGCATCGGCGACACCACCGCCGGATGCGAACTTTCGATCTCGCTGCGGAGGAGCCGCAGTGATTCCCCCGAGAGCGCACTGACCTCGACGCCGATTTCCCGGTCGTTGACCATGTTCGCCCGGCCGGTCACGACGCGGCCGTCGGTGAGCACCCACGTCGTGGCGTGATACTTCGGATCGACGACCTTTGAGGGCTCGAGAATCGATTCGAGGATCGCCCGGAGATCGAACCGCTTCCCGATCGCGGAGAGATCAGGGCCGACCGCCGATCCCGACGATCCCAGCCGATGGCATGTGAGGCACTGCGCGGCAGCCAGCGCCCGCCGCCCGGCGTCGGCATCGCGCGGAGCGAGGGCCTTGTCGAGCTGCGGGGCGAGATCGGCTTCGGTCCAGTGTTTCACGACGGGGCGCGGGGGCTGGTGAGGGAGCGGCTCTCCTTCGATCACAGGCTTTGCGAGGATCGCGAGCTCCGCTGCCAATTCCGGCCGCTCATCGTCGCGGATCGTCGCCACGAGATCCTTCTCCATCCGAGTGATGATCTGGCCGATGAGATGCCCGCCGCGAAACTGCCTTGCCCCGGCAAACCACTCGAGGAGCCGGCGGTGCTCCTCAATCGTCCAGGGACCCTGCGAGCGCACGAGTGCATGGACGACATGGATCTGATCCTCCTGGCTCGCGGCCGCGTCAAGCCGGTCGATCCCCAGGGAGATCGCACCTGGGGCGTCGGTGGCGACGGCAAGTTCGACAAGCTCACGTTGCACCAGCGCCGACGGGTTCCCGTCGAGCAAGGCGAGGACTTGGTGGAGATTCTTCGTGTCGCCCGGCGTGAGCTCGACGCCGCGGGCCAGGGCGATCGAGAGGACGCGAAGGAGCAGTAGCGTCTCCGGCTCTCCCGCCGCGATGCCTCCGGCAAGCGTCGCCCGAACGACCTCCAATCGCTCCTCCGGCGGCGCCATCCGGACCCAAGCGAGTAATCCTTCCCCTCGGGCAAGCGGCCGCCGTTCGGCTTTGACCCTCTCCCTCCATGCCGCCACCGGCTGCCGCTCGAGCGCGATCCGCGCCGCCGTCCGCAGCCAGCGATCTTCTGAGCCCAGGTCCGGCCAGAGGTTTTGAAGGGTGGAGGGCTCGGCGGTCGCCAAGGGCCCCCCGTGGAAACCTTCGAGTTCGCGGCGGCGAGTGCGCGCGAGTTTCGCGGTGGTGGCGACGGCGGGATCCAACGCCTGAGCCGGTGGCACGGCTGCCGCGTCTCCCGTGAACGACACGCGATAGAGACCCGACTGCGAGCCACGGCCACCGGTGATGAACCACAAGGCGCCGTCGGGGCCGAATTGCATGTCGCAGACATTCATCGGGCTCCCCTCGGCAAACAGCTCGTCGGTGGCGGAGTAGCTCGCGCCGTCGGGAGAGAACCAGGCGGCAAGGATTCGGCCATGCTGCCAGTCGGCCATGTAGAGGGCGTCGCGCCACTTGCCGGGGAACGTGCCTCGGCGACCGAAGACGACGCCGGTCGGCGAGCCGAGGCCGGTCTCGAGCGTCGCCGGGAGGCTATCGGGGTAGGAGGGGGGCCAATTGAGCGTGCTCCACCGCCAGCCATATTCAGCTCCCGAGACGACATGGCTGACGCGCGTCGGCCGGTACCACGGCTGGCCGACATCCCACTCCATGTCGCTGTCCCAGGTGAACCACTCGCCGTCGGCGTTCCAGTCAGCGTCGACCTGATTGCGGAAGCCACCGGCGAACACCGTCCACTCCTCGCCAGTCGGATCGAAGCGGAGGAGGTAGCCAACCCGGTCATCCTGGCCGCCGTCGGCCGGATCGGGGAGGAGCCGATCGGTGTGCGGATCGCGGTAAGGAGACCGTGGCGACGTCCCCTCAGGGAAGGTGACGTCGTTGCCGACGATCGACCACAGAGCGCCGTCGGGACCGACGTTGAGCTGGTTCTGGCCGTGCCCGTAGCGACTGCGGTAGTCGAACGATTTCAGTTTCGTGCGGTCGCGGTAGGTGCCGTCGCCATCGGCGTCGCGAAACCGCCACAGTTCCTTCGTGTCGCAGGCGTTGACGTAGAGCGAGCCCTCGTGGACGAGGACGCCGCGACAATGGCGGAGGGTGTCGTCGAGGCGCTCGAACGACCAGGCCTCTCCGGCGTTCGATGGCGGGGCGAGCCGGGCGACGCCGACATCGTCGAGGCCGACGATGATCCGGCCCTGGTCGTCGAAGGCCATCGAGATCCAGGAGCTTTCCGATTCCTGGGCCGAGCGGACGAGCTCCACCCCGAAGCCGGGCGGGACGCTGATCGACGCCGGCGGCGTGGCGGATCGCGGCGCGGCGAGAGCCGGAGAGGCCAGGGCCGCGAGGCACGCGACGAGGAGGAAGGGACGACGGATCATCAGCAAGCTCCTCAAGCGATCCAGAGGTGGGGAAAAAGGTGCCAGCCACCATTTGCCGGTCGCCGCAGGCGACACGGCCCCGGCCGCTGGCCGGGGTCTCCAGACAAATGGTGGCTGGCACCTTTTTCTGGAGCGGTTCCTCGTGAAAAAAAAGGCGGCGGGTCGTGGTCCGACCCGCCGCCTCCCGTGATGACACGTGTTGGCGGCTCAGGCCTTGAGCGTCTCGTCGTGCCGGCCGGTGGCCGGCGGGAGATCGCAGCGGTGAACGGCATGGAGGGCCGCGACGGCGCCGGCCTTCTTCTCGGCGTCGTTGTCCTCCCACTCGATGTTGATCGCCCCGGAGTAGCCGGCCCGGTTGAGCTCGACGATCATCTCCTCGACGTTGACGCTGTCGCGCCGGCTGCCGGCAGTGACGAAGTTCCAGCCGTTGAGCTTGTGGCCCATCGGACGGTGGCCCCCCAAGCGCCCGGCGCGGGTCGGGCCGTCGATCACCTGCACCCCCTTGATGTGCGCCGTGTGGATCGCGTCGCCGTACTCGCGGATGAAGGCGATCGGGCAGACGCCCTGCCAGACCATGTGGCTGGGATCGATGTTGAAGCCGACGACGTCGGTGCCGTAGCCCGCCTTGCCGAGAGCGCGGAGATAGTCACCGGCCGATTCGATATCCCCCATCGCCCGCTCGCCCGGATGGCATTCGAGATCGAACGTCACGCCATACTTCCGGCAGGCGTCGAATACCGGGGCGAAGCGCTCGACGAGGAGTTCGAGGCTGACGTCGAGGACTTCCGGGATCGGGTAGCCGCCGATCGACTTCGGACGCGGCGGGAACTCGAAGAAGTGGCTCCAGCAATGGGCCGGCGAGCCGACGAAGCCGGGGACGGCGACGGTGCGGTCCTGGAGCTTGCCGAGATAGTGGGCGAGGCGGACCGAACGGATGAGATCTTTGCAGGCCTTCTCCTGCATCAGCTTCCCCACCTCGTCGGGAACGAAGTAGGGATTGGTACGCGGCGGCTCGTTGCCGGCCTTGCGCCACTTCACGTAGGCCTCGACCGGCTCGCCGCCGATGAACTGGAGCGTCTTGGCGGAGGGCTCGTCGCCGAGGACCTGCCCCTGGAGATGGGTGGCGATCGAGAAGATCTCGAGACCGCGCTTCTTCGCCTTCTCGACCCGGCTCTGCGCGTAGGCCTCGGCGCCGCTCTCGGTGTCGCACTGGGGGAGGTCGAGTTCCCAGGAGGCCTCTTCCCAGCCGTCGAAGCCGTTTTTGGCAAGGAAGTCGAGCCAGGTGTCCTCGGGGATGTCGCCGAACTGGCCGCGGACGAGGCCGATCTGGTGGTAGGAATGCTTGCCGGCCCGGTGTGTCTTGGTCTGGTGAAAGCCCATGTCGTCTCCCATGCTGGCGCCGACTTCCCCGGAGCGGGGGCGGCGGTGAATTGTTCCCCTGGTCTGCCGGCCCGTTCCCGACCGCGGGGCGGTGGTGGCCGGCCAGACGCCCCAATCGTCGGCGGTGGCCGCGTTCCTGTAAATCCCCGCCCCTTTCCCGCGGCGGTCGGGCGGGGATACAACGAGAGACGGGGGCTGCGGAGCCTGCGATAGGTCCGCGTGGAGACTCAGGAATAGCTGGAATACAAATCGTCGGGCCTCATGGCTCCTTGGGAATGACGCCTTCCGCGGCGGCTCCGGAGGGAAGCGTCCGATCGACCCATGGCGACCCACGATGCCCACGGCGAGGGGAGTCGATGCGATGACGAGCGACGACATGACGCCTGAAGGCCACGAGGGCGGAGAGGGGGCTTCGGCCAACTTCGCCTCGCTTTACGACAGCCTCGCCGGCCGGTTGCTGGGGGCCGCGCGGACTCTCGGCTGCACTGGCAGCGAGGCGGAGGACATCGTTCACGACCTGTTCGTGCGGCTCGTGCGGTCGGGGGCCTGTCTCGGCGACGTCGACGATCCTGAGGCCTATGCCTTTACGTCGCTGCGGCATGCGGTTTCCCGAAGCCGGCAGCGGAAAGCTCTCGAGCGGACGGCGATCGAGCGGATCGGACGGGAGCGCGAGGCCGACGGCCGGATGGTGGCCGACGAGACGGCCGGCGTTTCCGACGAGCCCGACGCCGGCCTCGCCCGGGCTCTCGCGGGCCTGCCGGAAGCCCAGCGGGAAGTGGTGGCCCTGAAGATCGATGGTGGCTTGACGTTCGCGCAGATCGCGAAGGTGACCAACGTGAGTCTCAACACGGCCGCCGGCCGGTATCGCTACGCCCTCGAGAAACTCCGTGCGGCGCTCGCCGTGGAGGTGATCCGATGAACCACTTCGACGCCGACGACCCTGCCGACCGTGACGCCGCCGCCGGCCCCGCATCGATGCCGGGCGACTTGGCCCTTGAATCGCTCCTCCGCTCTCGCCCGCATCCCGTGCCGGACGCCGGCTTCCGGGACTCCGTCGTCGTCGCGATGGAGGTGGCGGCCGTGGAGCGCCGTCACATGCTCGCCGGCCAGGCTCGGATTGCTCACGGTTCGAACCCGCGGCAGCGGCTTCTCCCGGAGATGGTGGCCGCGATCGCTGCGGCGCTCGTCGTCAGCGTCGTGCCATGGGGAAGCGGAGGCCGGGCTGTCGTCGCGCCCGAAACACCGGTCGCGGCGCCGGCCGTGATCCAGCCGCTTGCCGCCGACGAGCCTCCCGACGTCCACCACGCGCTCGCGCTTCTCGATGCCCGCCGCGACCTGTTTGCGTCAGTGGCTGGCACCGGCCGGCAGCACGCCGAGTTTTAGGATGTCCGACGGTGGGCGTTCACTCTCTCGCGAGGCTTCTCAGACCGTGGCAAGCGCGCTTGCGAGTTCGCGGAGCAACGTGGCGACGTCGGCTTCGGTGTTGTAGCCGTGGAGCGCGATGCGGAGCCGGCCGGCGTGGTGCATGACGTGGATCTGCCGATCGCGAAGGTAG
>CANGGT010000181.1 GCA_947453375.1 Planctomycetaceae bacterium | reverse complement strand
GACGACGTTCATCGTGCTCGTGCAGGGCTCGGTGAGCCCCGACACCGGCGAGGCGCTTGCCGGATCGGGCGTGGCCGCGAGGGGGAGGTGTCCCTCCGCGGCGAGAAGGCCGCTCGTCGGATCGAGGCCGATCCAGCCGGCGCCGGGGAGATAGGCCTCGGCCCAGGCATGAAGATCGGTGAAGTCGCTCGTCGGCCCCGGCGGCCCGTCGAGCGGCGGCTGATCGGGGGCGAGCTGGATCAGATAACCCGAGCAGAAGCGGGCCGCGATCCCCATGGCGCGGAGGAGCGCGACGAGCAGCCAGGCGGAGTCGCGGCAGCTGCCGGTGCCGCTGGCGAGCGTCTCTTCCGGAGATTGAACCCCCGCCTCCATCCGGATCCGGTAGCTGATCCGCTCGAACACGAGCCGATTGAGTGCCACGAGGACGTCGATCGTCCGCCGCGGCGGCGCGACGAGATTCGCCTGCCGCGCCTCGGCGAGGAGGCCCGTAAACAGCCCGCCGCCGCCGGTCGGCGCGAGATACGGCGCGAGTTCGGCGGCGAGGACGGGATCGTAGGGGAAGGGAAACGTCTCCGCCTCGGCATCGAGGAAGAAATCGAAGGCGTTCACGGCGACGAGATCGGCGACGAGATCGACCGTCAGGGAAAACGTCCGCGTCGGCTTCGGGAACACGATCCGCGCCAGCTGGTTGCCCTGCGGATCCTGCTGCCAGTTGAGGAAGTGATCGCGCGGCTCGACGACGAGCGAATAGCTCGTGACCCGGGTGCGGCAATGGGGAGCCGGACGGAGACGGACGACGTGCGGCGAAAGGCGCACCGGCCGGTCGAACGAATATTCCGTGCGGTGATGGAGGGAGATGCGGATCGACAAGGGCACTGGCTCCCGGGACCGGCGGCTCAGCCTGCTTCCGCGACGGTCCCTACCGGCCGGAGGGCGAAGAACGTCGTGTGAATCGCGTCGTTGGCGGCGTTGAGCCGCGCTTGGAAGGCATCGATCCAACCGTGGAGGCCGCGCGGCGCGCCAGCCTGAGCGTCGCCGAGGATCTCGTCGATGTCGGCGTAGTCGAGCGTGGCCCGGAGCCGGCCGAGCTGTTGTTCGGCTGGGGTCGAGTGCGTTCCCTTGGTGCCGCCGGTGATCACGAGGAGCGATTCCTCCGCCTTCACCAGGCAAAAGTGCATCGCCCGCGGGAACGCCCGGTCGAGGACGAGAAAGCGGACCGTGTCCTTGCGCGACACCGCCCCGTACTGCTTGCGATACATCTCGAGGGCACTGGCGCTTTCGAGCACCGACGACCAGCGCACCGGATCACGCCCCGCCCCCTCCTCGCCGCCGAAGAAGTGCTCCACATCGAGAAACCGGCTCGTCTTGTCGGCACGCTCGACGAGCCGGCCCATGCGGGCGAAGTGCCACGCCTCGCCGTGCGACATCGTGCCATCGGTGGCGCCGGTGATGAGCTGGCTGGCGCGCTGGATCTCGTCGATGAACTCGCGCGGATCGGCGAAGTCGGCCCGGGCCGCCGAGGCACCGCGGACGGAGAGATAGCACTTGTTGATCTCCTCCCACATCGGGGAGCTGATCATGTCGCGCACCGTGCGGGCGTTCTCCCGGGCGGCCTGAAGACAGCAGTAGATCGAGTTGGGGTTGGCGGGATCGAAGGCGAGGAAGTCGAAGACGCGCGCCTGATCGGCCAGGCCGTGGCGGGCCCAGAAGTCGGATTGATCGCCGAAGGCACACACCAGCGCGTTCCACAGCCGCCCTGGCTCGATCGTTCCCTCGAGCGCGAGGCCGAGCGTCGTCTCGATCGCCCGGGCGACGTTCTCGGCCCGCTCGATCTGGCGGTTCATCCAGAAAACGCTGTCGGCGACGCGGGAGAGCATGCGATGGTCCCGAGGGTGGGCGGGGGACGGGGATGGAGGGACGGGGAGCGAATCAGCGCGACGGGGTGGGGGCGGCGGGGCTGTCGCCATTGGGGCGCTGGACGACCCAGGTGTCTTTGCTTCCGCCACCCTGTGACGAATTGACGACGAGCGACCCCTTCACGAGGGCGACGCGCGTCAGCCCGCCGGGGAGGACGAAGATCTCCTCGCCGTAGAGGATGAAGGGACGGAGATCGACGTGCCGCCCCTCGAGCGAATCGCCGACGACCGTCGGCACGCGCGAGAGGGCGAGCATCGGCTGGGCGACGAAGTTGCGGGGGTTGGCCTTGATGCGATCGCGGCAGTCGTCGAGTTGCTGGCGCGTGGCCCGTGGCCCGAGGACGATCCCGTAGCCACCCGATTCATTGGCCGGCTTGACGACGAGTTGCTCGAGCTTCGAGAGGACATGCTGGCACTGGTCGGGCTCGCCGCAGACGAACGTCGGTACGTTGGGGAGAATCGCATCCTCGCCGAGGTAGTAGCGGATGATCTGAGGGACGTAGGCATAGACGGCCTTGTCGTCGGCGATGCCCGTTCCCGGCGCGTTGACCAGCGCCACGTTGCCGGCTCGGTAGGCGTCCATGAGCCCGGGCACCCCGACAACCGAGTCGGAGCGGAACACCTGCGGATCGAGGAAATCGTCGTCGATCCGCCGGTAGATGACGTCGACCCGCTCCAGCCCCCGCGTCGTCCGCATGAATACCTTCCGGTCGACGACGACCAGATCGGAGCCCTGGACGAGCTCCACGCCCATCTGCCTGGCGAGGAAGCTGTGCTCGAAGTAGGCGGAGTTGTAGATGCCGGGCGTCAGAACGACGACCGTCGGATCACGCGACTGCGGCGGCGCGACATACTCGAGCATCGCCAGGAGCTTCTCGGGGTAATTCTCCACCGGTCTGACGCGCAGTCCCTCGAAGAGCTGCGGGAAGGTGCGCTTCATCACCTCGCGGTTCTCGAGGACGTACGACACCCCCGAGGGCGTCCGCAGGTTGTCCTCGAGGACGTACATGCAGCCGTCGCCACCGCGGACGAGGTCGGTGCCGGTGATGTGGCACCACACGCCCCGCGGCGGAGTGAGGCCGGCGCAGGGGCCGCGGAAACACTTTCCCGAATCGACGAGCCAGTCGGGAACGACGCCGTCCTTGACGATCCGGCGTTGGTTGTAGACGTCGTCGATGAACAGGTTGAGGGCATGGATCCGCTGCTTGAGCCCGCGTTCGATCGTCGTCCATTCGTGGGCGTCGATCACTCGCGGCACGATGTCGAACGGCCAGATCTTCTCCGTCCCGGCCTCGTGGCCGTAGACGTTGAACGTGATCCCCATCGTGAGGAGTGACTTGTCAGCGGCCCGCTGCCGGGCGGCGAGTTCGCCGTGGGAAAAGGCGGCGAGACGACGGACGAGTTGCTCGGCGCCCGGTCGGGGGAGGAGCGATTCGTCGAAGAGTTCGTCCCAGAATCCGTCGGTGGCGTACGACCGAAGGTCCATGGCGGAGGGGGTGTCGGGGAGACACCGGGACCGCACCGGAAAGCCCTTGGAAAGGCTGCGGGGCGGCAGGGAGGGGATCGTCGGGAAGGAGAACGAGCGGGCATCCCGGGCCGAGCCGCCTGCACCGATCCGGGACTTTCACACTCTACCCCACCGAGCCCCACGAAGGAACCCTGACGCGTGATCGGATTTCTCGAGTGCTGCACCCTCGCGACCGCCTCGTGCGGTCGGGCCAGCCCTTTCTCCACGACCTGCTAGGCGTGATCGCCCATGATCGTTTCGAGAAGCGACGTCAGGTCGCGGGTGTGGAAGGGGGTGACGAGGACGCGGCGGCGATCGTCGACGACCGCCTGCGCGGCGATTTCCCGCTGCTTTTGCCCGACGAGAAGAATTGCCGGCACCTGCGAGTAGAACGGATCGGTCGTCAGCTTGTTGAAGGCGGCGATCGCCTCCTCGCCCAACGACTGCGTGCTGATCACGAGGCAGTCGGCCGGGAGCGGCGTCGTCGAGAACCGGGCGAGGGCCCGCTGCGGGTTTTCGGTGAGCAGCACCCGGAATCCGAGCTTCCCGAAAAACTCCTTGAGCTGCTGCTGGGCCCGGCCGGAGGTTTCGACGAGCATGATCGCTCGTGCCTTCTTGGGCTGGGATTCGACCATCGGCAGCCCGTCAGCCGCCACGGCTCCCTTCTCCCCGGCCGGCGCCGTCGGAACACTCCGGTCGGGCGCGGTGATGCCGCTGCCGATCGGATATTTCTCGAGGAGCGGCTCGAGGGCGCGGCGGGCATCCGAGACCGTTTGATACCGCTCCATCGGATCGAGGAGCATCATCCGGTTGACGACGTCGATGATGTCGCGAGGCACGCCCGGAGCCCGGGTGTGGAGCGGTACGACCGACGTGTAGCGGCGCGGATCGGCGCGGACGGCCCGGTCGCGGGATTCAACGAGGGCCGAGGCCCCCGACAGGGCGATGTAGCCCATTGTCCCGAGGAAGTAGACGTCGCTGCGGATCCCGTCGTCCTTCATCCCGGCGAGCTTCTCGAGCGTGGCGTAGTCGAGCGTGCGGAGGTTTTCCCCCTTGTCGGTCTTCGCGTTGCCGAGGGCCTTGTCGGCGGTGTCGGCGTCGATCCGCGCCAGGCCGAAGTCGACGAGTTTCACCTGCCCGAGCGACGAGATGAGGATGTTGGAGGCTTTGATGTCCCCGTGGGTCATGCCGCGGCGGTGGGCGTATTCGAGCCCAGCGCACATCTGATCGAGGAGATTGATCGCTCGGCCGTGATCGAGGGCCCCGCGGATCTTCACCAGCTCGCGGAGCGTCTGCCCTTCGACGAACTCCATCGTGATGTAGATCGAGTTGTTCTCCTGACCGACATCCTCGATGGCGCAGATGTTGGGATGGCGCACGAGCCTTCCCATCTCCCCCTCGCGCCGGAACCAGCGGCACTTCTCCGCGTCCTGCGTGAACCGGCTGCGGAGCACCTTGACGGCGAGTTGCGTGCCGTCGTTGACGTTGACGGCCCGGTAGACACGGGCGAACGAACCAGCGCCCACCTGATAGAGGATCTTCGCCGAGCCGAAGAAATAGCCTCGCAGTTCGCCGCGAAGGAGGCGGTCGCGCTGATAGCCGGTGATCACCTCGCGACGGAGGAGGAGGTTGGCGAGATCCCCGACGGGGATGTTGTGCCCGCCGAGCTCCGTCCAGGCGGCATCGAGGTCGCGCTCGCTGACCAGCTCCAATTTCTGGGCGAGGTTGGCAAGTTCCTCGGCGGTGGTTGGTTGCATCGTCAGGCGGCTCCGATCGGCCAAGTTTACCCTCCGTCTGCGCGCCAGGTCGGGGGAGCGGCCGGGGGCGGAGCGGGGAGCGGGGCCGGTTGGTGGGATTGGGAGCGTTGGCGCAGGGAGGGACGACGCCTGAAGCGGGGGCGGAACGGGTGGTTTCGGGGGCATAGCTGGTCTGGAGCCGCGCTTGGCGCACCTGCTACAAGCCCCCGTGGCGCCCGGGGACCCCGCCGAGCCGACCCCCCCCATGACCCCGTCGAATCCTCCCCTGTCGCCCGCGCTTTACGTCGGCTTTCTGCTGGCGGCGGCGGCGGCCTGCGCCGTGGCCACGGCAAGCGGGGTGGAGGAGCGCTTCGAGACTCCTGCCACCTCCTGGACGATCGGTGATTCCGATGTCACGCATCGGGTCGTCAGTCATGCCCGGTCGACGGAGGGGCCGCACCGCGGCAAGGGGTGCGAGCGGATCGTCCTCGACGCTGCCAGCGGGACGACCCTCCGCTGGGAGCTGCCTCTCGAGCCGGCACGAGTCATCGATGAATGGCGGGCCTCGCTGTGGGTGCGAGCCGACCGACCTGATATCCGGCTCTCCGCCCGGATCGTCCTGCCGGCCTTCCGATCGTCGCGAACCGGCGCGGCAGTGGCTGTCCTCGTGCCGGGTGACGTGTCGCGCGGCGCCGATCGCTGGGAGCCGCTCGGTGTCGCCGACGTCGCCACGGCGCTGCGCAAGAGCCTGCCGGCGCTGCGGGCCGAACATGGCCCTGCCGGGGATCTCACCGGCGCCGTCATCACCCATCTCGTCCTCGATCTCTATTCCCGCCCCGGGCATTACGACGTGTCGATCGACGATCTGGAGATCGAGGGGATCGTGCCGGCTGGTGCGGTGGCCGTCGCGGTTTCCCCCGCCGATCCTCCCGGCGCCGTTCGCCCGGCGGTCTACGCTGCCGCTCTCGAAGCGCCGGTGGAAGTGGTGCAGACTGCGGGTGAGCTTCCCTCCCTCCCTGGAGAAGGGCTTCCGCCATCTCCGCCCCGAACGGCATCCGCCCCGGGCCCAGGGGCAGCGCCGAACGCCCCCCTGGCCTGGTCTTCGCCCGAGGGCGCGCCAGCACCGCCGCCGCCGGCAGGGCCGGCCGGAAGGCTCGACCCTGCGTCGGGGCTCAATCGAGGTGTGCTGGAAGTTGCTGGGCAGCCGTTTTTTCCCCGCGCCCTCGACCACAACGGCGAGCCGTTCGCGGTTATCGCGGCCCTCGGCTTCAACGCCGTCCGTCTCGCGGCCCCGGCATCGAGCGATCAGATCGACGAAGCCCGGCGGACGGGCCTGTGGATCATCTGTCCGCCGCCGCACCTTCCTGATGTCGATGTGCGGCGCCCCGAGAGCTTGCCGATGTTCTCCGCCAACTGGGACAGGGTCCTCGTCTGGGACATGGGAAGCGGCCTGTCGGAGACCGATGTCGACACCCTCGCCGAGCATGCCAGACGGGTGCGCACCTGTGACCAGCATGCCGGTCGGCCGCTGGTGGCCACGCCCGACTCCGGCCTCCGCAGTCTCTCGCGGCACGTCGACATGCTCGTCGCCCGCCGCACCGTGCTGGGAACGAGCGTGGAACTGGGGGACTATTTCACCTGGCTGCGCGAGCGTCCCCGGCTCGCCCGTCCCGGCACGCCCTTTCTCGCCACCCTCTCCACCGAACTCGACCCGCGCACCGCGCGGCAGGCGGCCCACCTCGCCGGGATCGGCGGCCGTGGGCTGGCGGTCGATCCGGAGAGCCTGACGCTTGCGAGCCTGGCAACGGTGGCGGCGGGCGCCCGTGGCATCCTCTTCACCTCGACGCGGCGGATCGATGGCGACGACCACGAGTCGCGAATCCGGGCCGCGGCCGTCCGCTCGATGAACCTCCGCCTCCGCGTCCTCGAGCCCTGGGGGGCCGCGGGTAGGTTTTCCACGACCGTCACGGCCAGCGATCCCGAGGTCCGCGGGGTGGTGCTCGAAGCGTCCCGGGCGCGGATGGTGATGGCGTGGCGGAACGTCCAGGGGGGGCAGATTGTCGCCAGCCATTACCACGGCGACATGCCGGCCGAGACGGCCCCCGTGACGCTCCTCATGAACGGCATCCCCGAAGCCCATCAGGCCTGGGAGGTGACACCGGGGGGCCTTCGCCCGCTGCGGCACCGGCGCGTGACCGGCGGCGTTTCGGTCGTCCTCGATCCGTTTCGATCCTCGGCGCTCGTCCTCGTCACCGGGGATCCGGCGGTCGCCGCCCATGTCCAGGAACGCCTGCGCGAACAGGCAGCCGCCACCCTTGCCGCCTCGAGGGAGCGGTCGGCGTTGCTCATCGCCGATGCGGTCGACCTCCTTGCCCGCATCCCCCCCCTGGCGCTCGGCCGGCTCCCCGGGCCGGCTATGGTCGCTGCGGCACAGCAAGACAGCCTCGCGGCCGACAGCCTGGCGAGCTCCGATCCCGCGACGGCGATCGCCCGCTACGAACGGGCGGCGGCGATTGCCGGCCAAGTGGAGCGGCTGGTGTGGGAGAAGGGGGTGGTCGCCACCGGCTCGATGGTCGCCGGGCCGCTCTCCACCTCCGATGCCACGCTCGTCGAACACTGGCGGTTCGTCGAGGCCCTCTCCGCCACCTCGCCGCGCGAGGAGCTCCTCGTCGGCGGCGGCATGGAGCGGATCGAGGAGCTCTCCGGCTCCGGATGGCGCCATTTCGCCCTCAAGCAGGCCGTCCTCCGCACCGGCGTGGAGATCTCCCGGTCGCAGCCCTCGTCCGGCCGCGGCTGTTTGTTGATGCGAGCCGAGGCGGTCGACCCGGCCGCGGCTCCGGCGGTCGTGGAGACGCCGCCAGTGTGGATCACGACGCCGCCGCTTTCGGCACCGAGCGGCAAGCTCCTTCAGATCGAGGCCCGCGTCTGGGTGCCAAAGCCGGTGAAGGGGAGCGTCGACGGGCTCCTCGTCTTCGATTCCCTCGGTGGGCCGGCGCTTGCGGAACGGGTCGGGCCATCGGCTCAGTGGCGCCGGTTGGTGCTCTACCGGATCGTGCCGGCCGACCTCGATGGGGAGCCGTTCACCGTCACCTTCGCCCTCACCGGGCTCGGCGAGGCACGGATCGACGACGTCAGCGTTCGCGTCCTCGACCGCGGCGCCGGAACAAATAGATGATAACCAGAAAATTATCGCTAAAGAAGAGAAAAAGG
>CANGGT010000180.1 GCA_947453375.1 Planctomycetaceae bacterium | reverse complement strand
GTCGAGGACCCGTTGGCGGATCTCGGCGGCGACTTCCGGATTGTCTTTGAGGAACTGCCGGGCCTTCTCCCTGCCCTGGCCGAGGTGGACCTCACCGAAGCGGAGCCAGGTGCCGGTCTTGTCGATGAGCTTGGCGGCGACGGCAAGGTCGAGGATGTCCCCTTCCACGCTGATCCCGTTGGCATGCATCATGTCGAACTCGGCAACCCGGAACGGCGGGGCCACCTTGTTCTTCACAATCTTCACCCGCACTCTCTGGCCGACGACATCCTCGCCGTCTTTGAGGGTGCCGATGCGGCGGACGTCGACCCGGCACGACGAGTAGAACTTGAGGGCCCGGCCACCGGGGGTCGTCTCGGGGCTGCCGAACATCACACCGATCTTCTCGCGGATCTGGTTGATGAAGATCACGGTCGTCTTGCTCTTCGCGATGGCGCCGGTGAGCTTCCGCATCGACTGGCTCATGAGCCGGGCCTGGAGTCCGACGAACGAGTCGCCGATCTCGCCATCGAGTTCCTTTTGGGGCACGAGGGCCGCCACGGAGTCGATGACGATGATGTCGACAGCGTTCGACTTGATCAGCAGTTCGGCGATGTGCATCGCCTCCTCACCGCTCGTCGGCTGACTGACGAGAAGCCGCTCGAGGGAAATCCCCAGCTTCTTGGCCCAACTCGGGTCGAGGGCGTGCTCCGCGTCGATGAAGGCGGCGATCCCGCCGTTCTTCTGCGCGGCGGCCACGGCGTGGAGAGCGATCGTCGTCTTACCGCTCGATTCCGGCCCGAAAACCTCGATGATCCGCCCGCGGGGGAAGCCCTTGCCGCCGAGCGCGAGATCGACCGAAAGGCTGCCGCTCGAGATTCCCTCGATCGGCACCTGGGCGTCGGAGTCGAGGGGCATGATCGAGCCCTCGCCAAACTCCTTCTCGATCTGCATCAGGGTGTTCTTCAGGAGCGGGTTGTCGTCGAGGAAGTTCGTGGAGCTTTTTCCCCCACGCTTCTTCTTGGAATCCGCCGCCGATCGCCTCGGCTCCGACTTGCTCGATTTTGCCATCCGTCCGTTCGCTCCCTTGCTTACCTTTTCTGGGCGGGCCCGTGAGCCGACGCCGGGCCCGGCGCTTCCGCCGTCACCCTGTCCTTCAGCCATTCCACCCGTGATTTCCTCAAGAACCGACGCTTCCGCAACCACCATAGCGAACCTCCCGCATGTTCGGGCCCACGCCGGGCGGGCCCGAGTGACCGTTCGGCCCGCCGAGGCGGAGCCGATCGTTCGTTGCCGGCCCGTCGTTGACGGGGCCAGTTCCGCGGCGGGGCGCCCGGGGTGGTTGCGTCGCCACCATGAATCGAGCGGTTCGCCACGGAAACGAACACTGAACGCGGGTATAGTATCGGTGTCCGGCGGGCCAGGCAAGTACTTTTTCTGGACGGCCGTTCAGGTGCCGTCGAGGCGACTCCCCGGCCACTGTTCCCGGGAGTGCACGGCCTAAAACATCAGCATTTCGCGGTATTCCGCGAGCCGGCGGTCGAGATCGGCCCGGTCGATGGCAGCCAGGCGGTCGAGACTGAAATCCTCGACGGTGTAGCTGGCGGTGACGACACCGTAGGCGAGGGCTTCTTTGAGGGCCTGAGGATCGAAGCGGCCGAGGGCTGCCAGGTGTCCCATCATCCCTCCGGCGAAGCTGTCGCCAGCGCCGGTGGGGTCGACGACCCGGGCGGTGGGGTAGGCCGGCAGCACGTACATCTCGTGCTCACTGAAGAACATCGCCCCGTGCTCCCCCTTCTTCACGACGACGAACTTCGGCCCCATTTTCAGGACGGCCTGTCCGGCGCGGACGAGATTCTCGTCGTCGGCCAGGAGCTTCGCCTCGGAATCGTTGAGGACGAGGCCGTCGATCCGCTGGAGGAGCTGCCCGAGTTCGTCGCGCTGGATGTTGATCCACAGGTCCATCGTGTCGGCGACGGTGAGGACGGCCCCCTTGGCCTGATTGAGGACGTCGAGTTGGACGACGGGCGAAGCGTTGCCGAGGAACAGGAAGCGGCAGTCGCGATGGGTGTTGTTGAGCTGCGGGCGGAACTGCTCGAGGACGTTGAGATGGACTTCGAGCGTCTCGCGGTCGTTCATGTTGGGGAGATAGCGGCCGCGCCACCGGAAGGTCTTGCCGCCGGGAATCGTCTGCAGCCCGGAGGTGTCGATGCCGCGGTCCTCGAGGAGCCGGGTGTGCTCCTGGGGCCAATCTTCGCCGACGGCGCCGATCATCCGCACCGGCGAGAAGAATCGCGCTGCGTAGGAGAAGTAGACGGCCGAGCCGCCGAGGATGTCGTCGCGCTTGTCGGTGGTGGTCTCGACGCAATCGAGGGCGACGCTTCCGACGACGAGCAGGGGCATGGGGGAACTCCGGGGACGGGTGGGAGGGCGGGCGTGACGAGTAGGGGGCCCGTTGGCTCGAAAGCCGCTTGGTGGGCTCGCTGCCAGAGCGATGTGGCCCAAGGTAGCGTGGCGAGGGGGGCAGCGGCCAGCCCGTCGGGCGAGCCGTCGCGAAAATCATCCGAAGGGGCCGTGCCGTTCTGGGCTTGTCGTCTGGGCCGGGGAAAGGGGGGCGATGCCTTGTCAGGCCGAGCCAGCGAACCGACCGGCGGCGATCGCGATGCGGTCGATTTGAGCCGCCGTCAGGCGGACATTCTGTTCAGGGCCAACACCCTCGGTGGCCATGAGCAGATAGGGGAGATTGATCGCCCTCGCGATCTCCGCGTAGTAGCCCGTGTCGCCGGCAGACCGTGTCGCCGGGAACAACTCGATGAGGGCGGCCCGCGGCGAGAACAGGAGGTTGGTAAGGCCGGCTCCATGGACCCCGACGACGACACGGGCTTGGCGGAAAAGGCCGATCTGGTCGGGGACCGACATGCTCGCCAGATCGTAGGTCCTGAAACCGATCGGATGGAGACGGGCCTGGAGTTGATCGAGGTTCAGCAGTCGTCGCGGGCCGTTTCGTCGTTCGATGATGATCAGCGGTGACGCATCGGACGGCGCAGCCACGTCGGCAGCCTGAGCCAACTGGTGGATTCTTCGGTAGGCGACGGCGGAGTGGATCCGTTTATGGGCGTGACAATCCTCACTCACTCGGACATGCCGGCAGCTCGGGATCAGGAGTTCGTCGACGCGCGTTCTTCCCCCCCGCCAGAGGATGATGCGTTCCTCCGGGATTCTCAGGATGCTCCGGAGGAGTGCGGCCTGGAAGGGCACCCGCTCCTCGACCAGGAAACGGACGTCCTGGAAACGGTCCCCGATCTCGTGGATCGCGCACGCGATGGCCGCGAGGTTCGACGTGATGAAGTGGAAGTAGTTGCAGCAGAGGGGGGAGGCGAGTGACACGACGCGTCCCGGCAGATGCTCCAGTTTCGTGCGCCGGCGGAACAGGACTTCCGGCGAGCACCAAGAGGAGGCGAAGTACTGCCACTCGTTCTCCGTCGATTCCAAGACGAGATTTCCGGCTGCATCGAGGACCACACCGCAGTGTCCGATGAGTTCGCAGTTCCGGAGCGTGAGGAGGAATGGACGGTCGTGTGTCACGCCCGAATCGAAAATCGGCTCCCAGGGGAGCGGGCGACGGAATCCGTCGCACTGAAAAGTAAAGGATCCTGTGTGGACGGTTTCGGGGCTGCCGAACGCTTCGCAGCGGGCATCAGTCGCTCGAGCGAGGCTCGTGCGATCGATCACATGCCTGGTCCTCCGGACCAGAGCGTCGTAGGCCTGCTTGCGCCGGGTGACCAGGCCGGCGTACGCCCGTTTCAGCGCGGGGATGGAGGCGGCATGCCTCCGGAGGTCGCGTGCGATCTTAGGAAGCGACACCTTGATTCCTGCGGTTGATTGCCTTCGCTTCGACACCCTGTGGTTGCCCGGCCCGCCGCCGTCGGTTGGCTCAGTCGGAGAGTTTCACGACATAGAATTGTTGGAGGGGAGCGCGAAGGATCTTGAGCTTCCGGGTGTTGATGTTGATGAAGGCATCGATGGCAGGTTTGGGGCACCTCAGCGGGTCGCACTGACCGGGAAGGCCTTCCATCCACAGGTAGTCGTCGAACGCCAGCACCCCTCCCACGCGGAGGAGCTTGAAACTCAGTACGGCGTCGAGCAGGACATCGGGGGCCTGGTGCGATCCGTCGACGTAGATGAAGTCAAAGGTTCCCTGCTCGCCATCGGCGAGGAGTTTCACCAACGCGACGTCTGAGTAGCACTTGTGCACCACCAGCGAGACTTTGTGCGGGGCGGATTGGATGGCGAGGCCGGTGTTGTGTTTGAACCGACTCTCGACCGAGTTCATGTTGACCGAGTATTCGCCGCCGGCTTGGTGCTCGATGCCTCCTTCCCACGTGTCGACGCAGTGAAGTTCGATGTCCGACTTTCCGGCGAGTCGTTCGATCAGAAAGCAGGCGCTCGCCCCCTCGTACGAGCCGATCTCGAGGATCTTGGTGGGATTGAGATCTGAGATGATGATTTCCCAGTTCTCCTTGTTGCCGGCGAACCACTTGTTCGTGAGTACGATGTCGCTGCTGGAGAGCCGTTCGTCGACGGGCTTGGGAGATCCCCTCAGAAGGCGCTTTCCGAGTTCGAGAAGAAACGGCGGGGTGATTTGCTTGACGAAGGCTTTCATGGACCGATCCATTAAGAGGGGGGCAGGATTGCCGGAAGCGCGGCACGACTCCGAACTCAGTCCACGACGAGCGTCGCGACTGACGTCAGCCTGAGTGCCAGAGCATCGTGGACGAATCTTCGACCGCCGAGGTTCTTTTGGTCGAACGGCTCAGGGGGCAAGAGTGACGTCCGCCGAGACTGGCTGGAAAAGCTCCATCCTATGGCACCGCAGCCGGTTCGAGAAAGCAGGGGCGACTTCCCGATGAGAATCCGCGAGGTGCAAAGAGGCGCCTGCTATCAACCAGGGGGATCGGCGGCGTGGGCGTGGTGGCCCAAGGATGAGTGAGGAACCGTGGAGTTGGCTGGCGCTCCCAAGCCGTTCGTCGAAGCAGCGGATGGCGGGAACCCAGCCGATAAGCCCTCACCCTGCAAGCCCGCGGGCCCGGTCGATCCGGGCGATCGACTTCGAGGCCCCGAGGATCGCCAGGCAATCGTAAAGCCCCGGGCCGACCGTCTTTCCCGTGATCGCCACCCGGACCGGATGGATGACGTCGCCGAGCTTGAGGCCAGCTTCGGCGACGAAGGCCTTCGTCGCCTCCTCGAGCGGCCCCGGCTCGAAGGGCGTCACCGCCGCGATGCTCCCGGCATACCGGGCGAGGAGATCGGCCACGCCGGGCTTGGCAAGCTTCTGGGCCACCGCCTGCGGATCGAGGACAGGCTCCTCGAGGAGGAAGAAGTCGGCGTAGCCGAGGATGTCGCCGGAGACTTTGAGCCGGTCGCCCGAGGCCTCGATCACCCGCCGCACCGTCGCTGTCTGGTCTGCCGTCGGCGGGCTCGACACGAGTCCCGCCTTGACGAGATAGGGAAGCATCAGCGCGAGCTTCTCGTCGGCCGAGAGGGCGTGCATGTAATGATCCTGCACGCTCCACAGCTTCTTCGGATCGAAGCTCGCCGGTGAGGCATTGATCCGCTCGAGGGAAAATGCCGCGATCAGCTCGTCGCGGCTGAAAAACTCCGTCTTGTCGTCGTAGGCCCACCCCAGCAGCGCCATGGCGTTGTCGATCGCCCAAGGGAGATAGCCCACCTCCCGGTAGAAGTCGACGATGACCGGATTGAAGGTGTCGGCCGCCGCCGCGACGCCGATCCGCTCCGCGATCCGGGTGCCATGATCCTGCATCTGACGGAAGTCTGGGTTTTTCAGATAGGCCGCCAGTTTGCGCTTCGAGAGCTTCGTCCGGCTCCCCGGCTCCGCCACGAGCGGCAGATGGGCGTAGGCGGGGAGCGGATAGCCGAGCGACAGGGCGATGTAGGCCTGCCGTGGCGTGTTGGAGAGATGCTCCTCCGCCCGGATCACGTGCGTGATCTCGAAGTCGTGGTCGTCGACGACGCTCGCCAGATGGTAGAGGCAGGAGCCGTCGGCTCGCTGGATGACATGATCCTGCTCGCGTTCCCAGGCAAACTCCACCCGTCCGCGGACGGCGTCGTCGATGACAAGCGACCCCTCCCGCGGCATCTTCAGCCGCACCACCCCCTGCCGTCCCTCCGCCGCGAAGCGGGCGGCCTCGTCGGAAGTGAAGGCGGCGAACCGCCGGCTATAGAGGTAGGGCTTGCCGGCGGCCTGTGCAGCCTTCCGCTCCTCGTCGAGCTCCTCCGGCTTCGCAAAGTCGCGGTAGGCATGCCCCGAGGCGAGGAGCTTCCCCACGGCCGCCTTGTGGCCCGCCGAGCGCTGCGACTGGAAGTAAGGGGCATGCGGCCCGCCCACCCCAGGCCCCTCGTCCCAATCGATCCCCAGCCACTTGAGCCCCGAGAGGATCGGCTCGAGCGCCTCCTCGACATTCCGCTCCGCGTCGGTGTCGTCGATGCGGAGAATGAATGTCCCGCCATGCCGCCGCGCGTAGAGCCAGTTGAAGAGCGCCGTGCGGACGCCGCCGATGTGGAGATAGCCGGTCGGGCTTGGAGCGAAGCGGGTACGAACGGTCATGGAGAGCGGATTCCCTCCCCGCCGCCGGCCGAGCCGACGAGGCTCGGGCCGTCACGCACGGGGCGACAAAAGGAAGAGGCCGAGGGGTGAATCAGGCCGCGTGGCGGCCCATCTTTCGGAGCCGCTTTTTCTCGGCTTTCGAAAGCGGCCGCGACGCGTACTCATCTTCGACATCGGATCCGTCAGTGTAGCCGTTCTCGCTCCCCTCGGCGGCGGTCTGCGGAGCGCCGTCGTCGTCGGTGTCAACCGGCTCGAAAACAGGCTCCGGGGCCTTGGCCTCACGTGTGACCGCTTCGGCCTTCACACCCTTTGAAGCCCGCTCCTCCTTTGCCGCGATAACCGGCGGCGCCTTGATCTCCCCGCGGACCTCGCGGATCACCCCGCGGGCGGCGGTGAGCATGGCGGCAAACATCGCTGCGCTCCCCACGACCCAGGCCCCGGCCCCGGCGAGCGCCAGGTCATCCCGCCCCGCGCCCGGCCAGCCGATCCCGCCGAGCCAGGGCATGGCCGCCGCGGCCGACCAGCCGGTCAAGCCGAGGAGCAGCCAGCAGCCGGGGGCAAGACGCTGATGGAGGGGAAGGAGGATCCAGAGAGAAACGATCGCCGTCACGCCGGCGGCGATTGCCACCCACCAGCCGATTCCCTCGGGGCCGAACGATCGTCCGGTCGCCTCGACGAGGAACGTCGACACGAGCCTCCCGATCGGCAGCGTCCCTGCAAGCGACGCGGTGAAGAGCACCATCGCCATCACGAGCCAGCCCCGCGACCGACCATGGCAGCCATCCTTGCGGTGGCGGCGCATCCCGCGGATCGAGAGCGCTACGCTCGCTGCGGCGAGGAGGAACATCTGCGCGAGCCAGCCGCCGAGGACGAGCCCGCGGAGATCGACGAGCTCGCGGAGCACGGCCACGGTTCGGGCGAAGCGCGCCCCGGCAAACCGGCTGATCGCCTCGATCGCCGCCGGCCAGCCGCCGAGGACGATCGTCGTCGCCGTCACGACGACGATCCCTGCAAGCGCGAGCCCGAGGCGCGAGGCTCGCGTCGGGAGGATCGTCGCCAACGCGCCCTGCTGCTCGGGGCGGGCCTCCGGGGAATAGTCGAACGGACGCCTCGGCTCGCGCCCGCGCTTCGGCTTGGCGGCCGTCTTGCCGGCGGCCGGAGTCTTGGCGGCCGCGTCGGCCGAGGGGGCCTTGGCGGTGGCGCTGCGCGTCCAGGGGAAGAGTCGACGACGGGGCGTGCCGGCGGGGGCGGTTTGCGCGGACATGGTTTGAGGTTCTGGAGCCATCCATGACGCCCGGGAACAGCTCTCCCGGGGTCGCGCCGAGGGGGCATCCTGCCATCCTCACGAGCAGCGCGACCGGAATCCTTTCGGCACCGGAGGGAGATCGGATTCACGAGCCGGCTTCCGCCCATCCCGCACGCGCATCGACGGCACCATCGCCACCGTCGGCACCACCGGTCAGCGCCGTCACAACCGGACTCCCTCGCCCGACGCATCATTTGCCCACTTTCCGGGGGTCGGCTACGATGCCGGCGTCGAGGCCGGGGTATTTTCCGGGATTGCCCCGGGAAGAACGCTGCCTGCCTCCCGACGAACCTCGAAACATCCCTTCTGGAGCCTCTCCATGGCCTTCGTGCTGCCCCCGCTCCCCTATGCCTTCGACGCCCTCGAGCCTTCCATCGATGCCCGCACGATGGAGATCCACCACGGCAAGCACCACGCCACCTACGTCACGAATCTGAACAACGCCCTCGCCGGCAAGGGTCTGGACGGCAAGAGCGCCGAGGACCTGATCAAGAATCTGGCCGCGGTG
>CANGGT010000179.1 GCA_947453375.1 Planctomycetaceae bacterium | reverse complement strand
TGGCGCGATGGCCGGCGCGATCGGTGCGGCCGGCGACTCGGGCGTCTCTGCGATGACGAGGTCCGCTACCGCGACGGGCCCCTCGATCGTCGCCGGCGTCGCGGCCGGGGTGGGATCCGGATCGGCTGGCAGGGACTCCTCGATTGGGGCTGGGGAGCGTGGGACAGGCGCTGCTTCCGCCGCCGGCGGCGTGAGGCGGGTGACGACCACGCCGCCGTTCTCCCGGCGCTGGGCCGCCTCGAAGGCGACTCGGTCGAGCGACTGGGAGAGATCGTGAAAATCGCTCTCTCCCTCCCCTCCCGTCTTCTCGATCCGCTCGAGGATCGAGCGGACGGCGTCGACGAGCGTGAGAAGCACGCCGGTGACGTCGTCGTCGAGATCGATCTTGCCGTCCCGGAGCTGACCGAGAAGATGCTCGCCGCTGTGCGTGATCGCCCCGAGCTTGGCGAAGCCGAAGAACCCGCTCGTCCCCTTGATCGTGTGGACGGTGCGGAAGATGCTCGCCAGCCGTTGGGAATCGCGCGGGTTTTCCTCGAGCGCGACGAGGTCCCGGTCGAGTTGGTCGAGATTCTCGGCCGACTCGACGAGGAACTCCCGCACGTATTCTTCGTTGTCGTTCATGAATCCAACGCCCCGGGCGGAGACCAACGGCACGCCCGCCCCCGCTTCGATACCATACACAGGGGTTTCGGCCGATTGACCTGCCCGCCGTTCCTCCCCTGACGGTCGCGACGCTCGCACCGATGGCAACGGTTCCCCGGAGGCTCCGGCGGCATCCCCGCCCCGTCCACCCATGCCCAGCCTGCCCGCCCCGCTCCGCCACGCCCTCGGCCTCCGCTGCCCCCGGTGCGGCACGGGCCGCCTGTTTGCCGGATGGTTCCGGATGGAGCCCCGCTGCCCCTCCTGCGGCCTCGATTTCCGCCGTGAACCAGGCTTTTACCTCGGGTCGATCTACATCAATTACGGCGTCACGGCCCTGACGACGATGGCCCTCTACGGTCTGCTCGTCCTCGGTGCCGGCTGCTCGGCCGAGCAGGCCCTCGCCGCCTGCCTGGCGGTGGCCGTCGCCCTGCCGATGTGGCTCTTCCGCTATGCCCGGGCGTTCCTTCTGGCGATCGACAGCTCGGTCAACAGCGAGCCGTCATCCGCACCGGGGGACACCGGGGGCCCCCTCACCGACTCCCAACTCGCCTCCCACCGCACCAATGACGGTCAGGCGGGGTGTGCCATGGGGATCGCGATGACGCTCGTCCTCGTCTTCGCCCTCCTCATGGCAGCCGTCACGCTCTGGTTCGCCGTCGGCCCCGGATCCCAGGGGGGGGCGTGGGAGGATGGCGGCCTGATGGAGGAGCCGGGATGATCGGGTAGACTGCCGCCAGCCCGGGGGGGTCCATCCGACGTCGCGTCGATTCGCCGCGGCCCCCTCCACTGCCGCTCCCGAAGGAACCCGCCATGCGCCGCCCGCTGCTGTTGTGCCTCGCGATCCTCTTCGCCATCCCCACGGCCCGTGCCGAAGAGGGGGGGCCCGCCGATCTCATCCCCACGCTCGGTTCGATCGAACGGCTCGATCCCCGCTTCGACGCGCTCGTGCCGAAGGGAGCCACCATCGAGGTCCTCGCCAGTGGCTTCGAGTGGGCGGAGGGGCCGGTGTGGGTGAAGGCCGATGGCGCCATCCTCTTCAGTGACATTCCCCGCAACCGGGTCAATCGCTGGAAGCAGGGTGAGGGGCTGTCGACCTACCTCGAGCCGGCCGGCTTCACCGGCCCCGGCGCCTACGGCAGCGAGCGGGGGAGCAACGGCCTCACCCTCGACGGCCAAGGCAACCTCATCTCCTGCGAGCACGGCGATCGCCGTGTCAGCCGGCTCACCCCCGGCGGTGGCAAGCGGACCGTCGCCGACAACTACAAGGGGAAGCGGTTCAACAGCCCCAACGACGTCGCCGTCCACTCCTCCGGCGCGATCTACTTCACCGATCCCCCCTACGGCCTCCCCAAGGGCTTCGATGACGAGCGTCGCGAGCTCGACTTCTGTGGTGTTTACCGCGTCACCCCCGACGGCACGGTGACGCTCCTCTGCGACACCATGACCCGTCCCAACGGCATCTGCTTCTCCCCCGACGAGAAGCGGCTCTATGTGGCGCAGTCCGATCCCCAGGCGCCGATCTGGAAGGTGTTCAATGTCCAGGCCGACGGCACGCTCGATGCAGGCAAGACCTTCTTCGACGGCACGAAGCTCTTCAAGGAACGGAAGAAGGGTCTTCCCGACGGCCTCAAGGTCGACACCGCCGGAAACGTCTTCGCGACCGGCCCCGGCGGCGTCCTCGTCCTCGCCGCCGATGGCACCCACCTCGGCACGATCCTCACCGGCCAGGCAACAGCCAACTGCGGCTTCGGCGACGACGGCAAGACGCTTTACATGACCGCCGATTCCCACCTCTGTCGGGTCAAGCTCTCGACCACCGGCCCCCTCCCGGGCCCGTGAGCCGAGCGTCCCGCCGCCGATGCCATCCATGCCAGCCCCTCCGACGCCATCGGCTCGATCCGATTCACCTTCGCCCTGGCAGGCGTTTGCGGTCCGTGTCGCGATCATCGCCATCGAGGCCGGCCTCATCGCCGCCCTTTTCGGGGGGACGCTCCGCGCCCTCCGCAACGACCTCGAGGACGTCACCGGCTTCAATCGGTGGCGAATCGTCGGCCTGGCCGTCGCCGCGATCCTCCTGATCCACGCGCGACGCCATCTCGTCGACTACCGCTCGTCGGGGTTTTCCCCGCGGCGCCTCGCGGCCAACGGGCTGGCCTTCGTCGCCCTCCTCGCCTGCCTCGGCGGCGTGTCTGCCGGCGCGATCGAGCCAGCTCTCGGCCTTCACGGGCAACTTCTCCTCGCGATGACTTTGGTCAGTGCCTGGCTGGCGTCGGTCGTGGCGTTGTGGGTGCCGCGGGGGGCCGACGCCCTTCCGCTCCTCGGAGGCCTTGCCGGGATCACGGCGACGTTGTGGGGAATGGTCTACCTCGAGGACTTCACCCAACTCTTCTGGGACATGAGCGGTGGCACGACCGTCGATCTTGTCGAGCGCCTCCTGGCCCCCTTTGCCGGTGGCCCCGTTGTCAGACCCGAGCCGTTCGTCATCGGGACGGAAGCCTTCCGCGTGAAGATCAAGTCGGAGTGTGGTGGTTTCCAGGGGATCGGCCTGATCACGACGATGCTCGCCGGGTATCTGTGGTGGTTCCGCGGCATTCATCGCTTCCCGCAGTCACTGCTCCTCTTTCCGGTCGGCATCGTTCTGATCTGGATGGCCAACGTGCTGCGGATCACGGCCCTGATCCTCGTCGGCATCTGGATCGATCCGAAGATCGCCGTCGACGGCTTCCACTCCCAGGCTGGCTGGATCACGTTCCTCGTCGTCGGGCTCGGCACGATCTGGGTCGCCCAGCAGATGCGGTTCTTCACGCGCCTTGCCCCGGCGGCCGACGCCGGGCTGCCGGGAGGTGAGGCCCGCTCCCCGGATCACGTCATCACGAGCCCGTCGACCGTCCCCACGGCCGGATCGCCTGTCGAGCCCGGGGTCTTGCATGGGCCCTCCACCGTGGCCTGCCTTCTCCCCTTCCTCGTCCTCACCGCCGTCACGATCCTCACCCAGGCTTTCACCAGCGGCTTCAATGTTCTCTATCCGCTCCGGGTGATCACGGTCGCGGCCGTGCTCTGGTCGCTCCGTCGCCACTACGCTCCCGGCCCCGAGCCGATCTCGATCGTGGCTGTCGCCATCGGCGTGCTCACGTTCCTCGTCTGGATGGCGCTGGCGCCCGGCTATGGCCTCGAGGATCCGGAAAAGATCGCCGCCATGGATCCGGCCCAGCTCGGCCAGCCTTGGGGCCTCCTTTGGCTGCTGTTTCGCGTGGCGGGGTACACGATCACGGTGCCGATCGCCGAGGAACTCGTGTTCCGCGGGTTTCTCTCCCGCCGCCTCATCGACGACGACATCGAGCGGGTGCCGGTGGGGACATTCACCTGGCTGTCGTTCCTGGCGTCATCGCTCGCCTTCGGCCTGATGCACGGCGCGGATTGGCCCCGGGCGACCCTCGCGGGGGCGGCCTTCGCGCTGGCCCTCTACCAGCGCCGCCGCCTCTCCGACGCGATCGTGGCCCACGCCACGACCAACGCCTGCCTGGCCGGCTACGTGATCGCCACCGGCTCCTGGACGGAGTGGGGCTGAGCCACTGAAAAGGCGTGGGGTAGCGGGTGAAGCGGTTCCGCCCCTGCAACGAGCCTGCCGCCGCGACACGCCGCCCCATCCGCGGGCCGCGTTTTCAGTCCCCTCGGCGTATACTCTTAAGCATGATTCCCTCCCCAAGTCCCCCCTTATCCGAGCCCGTGCCTGCAACCGATGCCCCGCATGCGCAGGCTGAGACGTCGGCCATGCTGGAGGCGCGGCGGCGGCATCAGCAGCACCGCGCTTTCGCCATGACGCCGCGTGAACGGCTCGCGGCCATGGACGCGATCATCCGCGCGTCGTGGGAGGTCCTCCGAGCCAATCCCGCCGCGCTTGCCCACTTCCAGCGGCGCAACCACCGCAAGCGGGCGATCCCGGCCGCGCGCGATATCGCCGACCTGGAAAACCTTCCGCTGGCGGACTGACAAGAGGGATCGAGGCGGCCGCCCACCTCACTCCCAGGCGAAGAGCCGGAGCCGGTTGCCGTCGGGATCGTGGGTCACGATCTCCGTAAAGCCCTCGGGATTCGGGGGCGGCTCTTGGATCTCCGCGCCTGCCATCCGCAGCCGGTCGCGACAGGCGGCCAGGTCGGCCACCTCGAAGCCGAGGCTCCAGCGGGGGCTCGCCGGGGGAGCCTCAGGTCGCTCGAGGATCGCAAGCCTTGCTGTGCCCGCCTGGAGGAGGGCGTAGCCGTCATCGAGGGCCCGGATCAGCACCCGCAGGCCGATCACATTCCGATACCACTCGACGAGCTCCCCCCACCGCGCCGTGCGCAGTTCGATCGTGAACAACTCCGGGGGACCATGGGGGCGCACGGGTGCTGGCATGCCTCGAGGGGCCGGAGGGCTCGATTCGACCCGCGGGTTGTACCCGGCGAAACGGCAGCCGGAACAGCGCGCTTGCGGCAGAAACCGCATTCGCCGGGAAAAAGCCCTGAAACAGCCCCGCGCGACTGCTCTTCTCGATTTCCCGGCCACACCGGACAATTCCTGCTTCCCTCCGTCACAACCTTCCCTTTCTCCCGGTCGAGCATGCCGCCAGTCCCCCCCGCCCCCTCCGATGATTCTTCCACCGGCCCTCTCCAGAGCGGCGGCATCGCTGCCGGCCTGGAAAAAGCCCGGCGCGACAAGCTCCGCAAGCTCACCGAGCTGGGGCTCGACCCGTGGGGAAGCCGGTTCGACGGGGCCGCGTCGATCGCCGCGGTGCGCGAGCAGGGGGAGCCCCTCAAGCGTCCCGAAGGGGAGCCGCCGGCGGACGATGGCCCCACCGTCCGCGTGGCCGGGCGGATCATGCTCCAGCGGAGCGCCGGCAGCCTCGTCTTCATCTCGCTGGCCGACCGCTCCGGGCGGATCCAGATCATGCTCGGGAAGAAGCAGGTCGGCCCCGAGAATTGGAAGGTCGTCGACTGCCTCGACTTGGGCGATCTGATCGGCGTCGACGGCCGGCTCGGGTATTCCAAGACCGGCGAGCTGACCGTGTTCGCCTCGGCGCTGACGTTCCTCACGAAGTCGATCGAAACGCCACCGGACAAGTTCCACGGGCTGGTCGACACCGAGCTCAAGCAGCGGATGCGCTACGTCGACCTGATCCATGGCGAGGGGGTGCGCGAGCGCTTCATCGCCCGCAGCCGGATCGTCGCTTCGGTGCGGCAGACGCTCTTCGACCGCGGCTACCTCGAGATCGAAGGGCCGACGCTCCAGGATTCGGCCGGTGGAGCGGCCGCCCGCCCCTTCAAGACCCACCACAACGCCCTCGACATGGGCCTCGTCCTGCGGATCGCTCTCGAGCTCCATCTCAAGCGGCTCCTCGTCGGCGGCATGGAACGCGTCTTCGAGCTGGGGCGGGTTTACCGCAACGAGGGGGTGAGCCCACGGCACAACCCCGAGTTCACGATGCTCGAGGCCTACGAGGCCTACGGTGATTACGTCTCGATGATGGATCTCACCGAGGCGATCATCCGCGATGCGGCGAAGGTCGCCGGGACGCCGCCGACGGTGCAGTGGATGGGGCACGAGATCGATCTCTCCAAGCCGTTCCGGCGGGTGAAGTACGACGATCTCCTCCGCGAGGTGGTGGGCTGCGATCCTTCCGACCCGGCGAGCATCGTCGCCGCGGCCGCCAGCCGCGGCATCGATACCGCCGGCCGCCACCCCGACGTCATCAAGAGCGAGCTTTTCGAGGCGACCTGCGAGTCGACCCTCTCGGCCCCGACGTTCGTGATCGACTATCCCGCCGCGATCTGCCCGCTCACCAAGCGGAAGGCGGGGCAGCCCGACATCGCCGAGCGGTTCGAGCTCTACGTCGCCGGGATGGAACTGGCCAACGCCTATACCGAGCTCAACGATCCGGACCTCCAAGAGGAGCTGTTCCGCACGCAGCTGGCGGGGCTCGCCGCCGACGAATCGATGGCCCGCATGGACACCGACTTCATCCGCGCGCTCCGGCACGGCATGCCGCCGGCGGGAGGCCTCGGGATCGGCATCGACAGGCTCGTGATGCTCCTCACGCAGTCGGCCTCGATCCGCGATGTGATCCTCTTCCCCATCCACCGCCCGCAGACCGAGGACTGACCCCCTTGTACACCCTCCTCCTCTGCTGGCGCTACCTCCGCACCCGCTGGATCGCCCTGGCGAGCGTCATCAGCGTGACCCTCGGCGTGGCGACGATGATCGTCGTCAACGCCGTCATGGCCGGCTTCGCCCACGAGATGCAGTCGCGGATCCACGGGATCCTCTCCGACATCGTCTTCGAGAGCCATTCCCTCTCCGGCTTCCAGGACCCGCAGTGGCACATGGAGGAGATCCTCCGCGCCGGTGGCGACGACATCGAGGGGATGACGCCGACGGTGGCCGTACCGGCGATGCTCAACTTCCAGGTTCGCGGGCAGTGGGTGACGCGGCAGATCATGCTCATCGGGATCGACGAGACGACCCATGCGAGGGTGAGCGATTTCGGCCGCTATCTCCAGCATCCGGAGAACCGTCGGCAACTCTCGTTCGGCCTCCGCGACGGCGGCTACGACACGATCGACAGCCAGACCGAGGACCAGCAGGTGGCCACGCGGCCGGCGCTCGAAGGAGCCGGCTGGCCCCACCGCCGGATGCGCGTCGAACGGGAACGGGCCTGGCGGCAGCGGCAGGCGGAGCTCCAGGGGAGCGAGCAGGCCGGCGGCCCGGCCGGCGGCCCCGTGCGCCCGGTCGATCATCAGGTCGATGCGGTCCTTGCCGAGACGACGCCGGCAGTCGCCACGGCCGCGGCCCCGCCCGACGAGCTCCCGCCAACCTCCGAGGCCCATCCTCCCAATGCTCCCCTCGATCCCTTCCGGGCCGCCAAGCCGGAGGAGCAGGGGCGCGTGTTCGATCCCTCCCGGGAGCAGTTCACCGGCATCGTTCCCGGCATCGGGCTGGCGAGCTTCCGCGACTCCGCCGGCATCGACCGCTTCCTCGTCCTCCCCGGCGACGACGTGAAGATCACCTTCCCGACCGCCGGCACGCCTCCGAAGGCCGTCACCGACACCTACACGATCGTCGATTTCTACGAAAGCAAGATGAGCGAGTACGACTCGAACTTCGTCTTCGTGCCGATCGAGCAGCTTGAGAAGGCGCGGGGGATGATCGACCCACAGACGGGCCTGCCGAGCGTCAACTCGATCCAGATCAAGCTCCGCCCCGGTGCCAACCTGGAAGCCGTCCGCGATCGCCTCAGGCAGGCCTTCCCTGCCGACATGTATGCGGTTTCGAGCTGGAAGGACAAGCAGGGCCCGCTCCTCTCGGCCGTCGACATGGAGATGGCCGTCCTCAACATCCTCCTGTTCATGATCGTCGCCGTGGCCGGCTTCGGGATCCTCGCAATCTTCTTCATGATCGTCGTCGAGAAGACCCGCGACATCGGGATCCTCAAATCGCTCGGCGCCAGCTCCTCAGGCGTGGCGGGGATTTTCCTCGGCTACGGCCTGTTCCTCGGCCTTGTCGGCGCCGGCGCCGGGCTCGCTCTCGGCCTCGGGATCACCTGGAACATCAACCGCATCCGCGTGCTCGTCGAATGGTGCACCGGGGAGCGGGTCTTCGATCCATCGATCTACTACTTCTTCCGCATCCCCACGATCGTCGACGCGTGGACGGTGGCCTGGATCATCGCCGGTGCGGTGGGGATCGCGGTGGCGGCGAGCGTGCTGCCGGCCCTGCGGGCCGCACGGCTCCATCCCGTGGAGGCGCTGCGGCATGATTGACACCAACCGTGACGATGATCGGTCGGGGGCCCCGCTC
>CANGGT010000178.1 GCA_947453375.1 Planctomycetaceae bacterium | reverse complement strand
AGGGAGATCTTCCCTTCGTCGACGAGGATCATGACGGCAGCTGCCGTGATCGGCTTGGTCATCGACGCGATCCAGAAGAGCGTGTCGGCCGCCATCGGCTGCCCCGCCTCCCGGTCAGCCATGCCCACGGCCTCCTCCGCGACGACCCCGTCCGGGTCGGTGACGAGCACCACGGCCCCGGCTAGGTGTCCGGCGTCGACCAGCGGTGTCACCAGGGCCGCGGCTGAATCGCTCTGGGCTGACGCGACTCCCGAAACATTTGCCCCCACGATCGCCAGGGCGACAAGGAGGACTCGGACAACGCGATCGCCGCGGGACTTTTCCAAGATGAACTCCGGTGAGGGAAGGCGCGATGGGTGCGGACGGCGGGGCCGATGAGCAACGGACTTCTGAGCCACGGACTCCAACCGCCGAGGAGGTCATGACGCGTTTGCCGGCCCTGAATATCGACCGGTGCATCCCGCCAGCCAAGCCCCTCCCCGGGACAAGCCCGGAATGGGAAGATCCTCACACTGCCAGGCGGGTCCATCGAACTTATTGACACGTTCCGGTGCGCCGGAGGATGGCAGTCGGTGCGATGAGGATGTTGGCTTTCGAAGGGGTTGCAGCCCAGGGGACCAACAGACTGCCTGACGCCAGAATATCGACGAGCGCCTCGTGAGACGGCGTCACCACCACGTACACCGCCAGCGACAAGACCGCCAGGTCTCGCGGCGAATGGCTGGGCGACAGGAGCCACCAGCCAATCCCGAGGGCAGCCCACGTGGGGATGAGAAGTGGCAGCGCCGCGATGTGGACGGCGGCCACGCCCCGGGCGAGCGTCGCCAAGTCGTCGGCCGGTGGGCTGCCACCCGCGGCGGGCGGCGCGATCACCGCCACGAGCGGCCGCATCTCCCGCCACGCATGCCAGCAGAGAAAATAGAGCCCGATCGAGAACAGCGGATCGGCGACCACCCCCAGCAGGCCGATGATGATCAGATCGACCAGTGCTTCGGCAGATCGCCCCTGCGCTGTCTGGTATCGACGCGTGGCGATCGCTTCACAGGCAAGTGCCATCAAGCCCGCTACCGTCAGGCACACGCCTGCCAACCGCACCGTGCCGGGGGCGAATGCAAGGAGCGGGCCCGCCCCTTCTTCGCCGACGAACCGTACGAGATCGGTGACAACGGCCGCCGTCTCGGCCGGCCACACCGCCAGAGGCACGCCAAGCACGCTCGCCCCGCGCGCCACGGCCGCCAACGTCAGCCATGGCCAGCCCTCGGGCACAGGCCGCGACTGACCATGGGCATGCGACAGTCCGAAGTGCCAGATGCTCAGGGCAGCAAAAAACACCACCGTCGGCCGGGGTGCGAGCACGAGTGCCAGCATCACGACCGCCATCACGACGCCATATGCGGCAAAGAGCCGCACGGTCGCCTGCCGGCCACAGAGCCGCCGTGAGACGGCAAGATCGGCCGCTCCGTGCGGGAGCCCGACAACAACCAACGCGATCAGCCACGGCACAGCGGCCATTCGCGCCGACCATGCGCTCCCGAACAACAACGCCGCTGCCGCTGCGGTCAGGAGGACCGCGAGCGGCGCGACGCGAAACGACAGTTGCCCGTGATTCACGGCGATCTGCCTCTCTCCAACTCGGGCCGCGACTCGGCGCGCGTGTGGCTCATCGCCTGAATGCCATGGTAGGCAACCAGTCCGAAGCCAACCTTGTTGATCACGTCGGCGACGTTGTAGACGATCTCACGCGCTTCGCCGTACCCCGACCGGGCCATCAGGAAGCCGATGGGATAGATTGCCCAGCCAACGAGCACGAACAGCCGCATTGTTTCCAGCGCTTTGGCGAGCGGCGCGGGGGCCTCGGCAATCGCCGTCCCGAGTTGCGTGTAGAGCACACCCACGATCAGCAGCTCGAAAGCGCACGACACGAGGAAGAACATCCACCAATTCAGGGAATTGACCGGCGAAGTCTCCGCAATGAACGCCGTCACGATCATGGCAACGTCGAGGAGCACGAGCTGGCAGAAGAACTTCGTGCCCCGATCGCCCATCCGCAACAAGAGCGGAAACTTGATGAGCAGGAGCGGAGTGGTAAAGAGCCAGTCGACGTACCGTAGGGCGGTTGGGAACTGGCCCCCCGACTCCTGGTACACGTGCGTCATCTTGAAGTAGTGGAAGCAGGCAATCGCGCAAATCAATCCCGCCACCACCATCGAGCTGCGGTAAGCCGGTTCGACCGTGTCACGGAGCAGGAAGAAGTAGAGGGCGCCAGCCCCCATCGCCACGGTGCCGGCGAAGAAGAGATACAGCGTGATCGACTGGAGCGGGGCATTTTTTGCGAAATCCATCGACAGGGCGTTGGCATGCTCGGCGAGAGCCGCCACCTGAGCCAAAGGAGCAACCATTGAAACCTCCGTACGTTGCGCGCCGCCATGCAGGGCCGCATCATGCGAAGCTGTGCGTGGGGGAACTGGTGGGGCGAAAGGCAAGCAGGCCTTTCGACGAAAGAGCGACTCGGTGATGCGGGTATGCCACTCACTTCACTGTTTCAGGAGACTCTAGGCAGCGGCATCCGCAAAGGAAACCATGCCCGCCAAAGACTCCCGGCGAAGCCTCGCCGCCACGGGACACCGCCCGCGGCTGCACGATCCCCATTCCTCCGCCCGCTACAATTCCCTGCGAAGTTGGGATCGCCCGGGGGGAGACGTGATCATGATGCCGTTTCACGATGCCTGGCCCTGGGCGATTTGCTGCGCCGTCGTGGCGGGAGTGTCCCTCCTCCTCTGGTCGCAGGCCGGGCAGCGGGCGTTCCTCGTGGCGATGGCCGCCGCGCTCGTCGTCGGCGTCGGCTGCCTGCTTACCGACTGGCTCGTCGTCACCGATCGGGAGCAGATCGAACGGCTGTTTCCAAAATTGGCACGCGCTGCCGAAACGGGGGACACGGAAACGATCCTCGCCGCCCTCGATCCGTCGCTCGCGCCCCTCCGAAACGAAGCCGAGCGGGGCCTGCGCGAGTTTCACCCCGAGGAGGTGCGGATCACGCGTCTCGATGTCACGCTCGCGGGGCCGGCGGAGGCACGGCGGGCCCGGGCCGAGATGCTCATCCATACCCGGGGCGACGCCCGCGGCGTCTCCGGACCACTCTCGGCGCTCATCGATCTCACGGTCGATCTCCGCAAGGCGGGGGGGCAATTCCTGATCACCGACTTCGAGGCCGATGCAGCGCGGCCGACCGACCGGCGCCGGCGCGACTGAGGCTTGCGGCGTCGAACAGCCCAAGCGGCCTTTCTCAGGGCTTCGTCGGCTTCTTGGGGAGATTCCTCGGCTCGGCCGCCGGCTGCAACTGCCACTGGGCGTAGGGGGGAAGCTTGGGCGTCTCTTCGAGCACCCCGCCGATAAGGAGCCGATCGATCGAGTCGATGTCGATCCGGCTGGGCCCGAGGATCTCGTGCATGCCGACGAGAACGTTCCCCTCGATGCCCGTCGCCGCCATCCGCAGCCGCCCGGTGCCGCCGGTCACAGACTCGACCGGCAACCCCGACGCCGGTTCGGTCGCCGACGGCTGCCAGGCATCGTCGAGGAACTCTGGATGGAGCCAGATCACCCTCGCCACCTCCCGACGCGGGATCGAGAGCGGCTTGCCGCGCGGATCGGCGTCAAGGGCGATTCGGAGATTCTCGCCATCCATCCCCTCGAGCCGGCCGCGGAGGTAATCCCCCTGCATCGAGCGGACGAGGTGTGTCGGAGGGAGATGGCGCTGTGAGCGGGGGAGCGTCGTCAGGCTGCGAAACTTCTCTGGCGAGATCAGCACGCCGGTTTTCGGGACGAGTTCCACGGCCTTCACGGCGCTCGAGGGAATCGTGACCGGGCCAGCCCCCTCCCGCAGGAGTCGCACGCCCCCTGCGTCGATCGATTCGACCTCGCCTCCGACAGCCTCTCCTGTCTCGAGAACCACGACCGATTGGAAGCTATTTTGTTCCGCGTCGCCGGCCTCTTTTCGCTTCGCGCGGTCAAGCAACCGCTCCTGGGCCTTGAGGACCTCGCCGAGCCGCTGCCCATCCCGTCCCCAGATCGGATGCAAGCCGCGCTCGAGAGTCAGATTGCGACGAGTCCAGAATGTTCCCTCCGTGATCTGGAGTTGCACCTCGGTGCCGGCCCGCCCCTGGACGAGGAACATGACGTCCTCGATCGGTAATCCCTTGGTCGCGACGAACACGCCATCGCCCCGGGGCGCGACCGCACGGACCCGCAGCGGAGCCATCACCCCGAGTCGGTGGAGCGGCCCACCTGGAACCACTTCCGCGATCGTGGCCTCTCCGTCGACGTCGACGAGGGTCGCGCCGATCCACCCGTTCAAGTCATCGCCGCCGTCCTCGGGCTTCGACTCCGCATACCGAATCGTGGCCCGCGGAGCACTGCCGTCGGCCGCCGGCGCGAACATCGAAGCTTTGAGACTGCCGCGAGGGAGCCAGCCGACGGCGTTTGGGCCCCCTGCGGCCCCCTCGGCGGGAACGGGCACGAGACAGCCATCGTGCGCTTCATCCTCGAGCTCGAGCCGACCGACCCGGCCGGGAGGGAGCGGATCCTCGGAGACAGACGTCACCGCCCCGACTCCCTCGAGGAGGCTGATCGGCAGGCTCACCGGCTCGTCGATCGCCGAGTGCTTGATCGTCACGTTCCCGTTCGCGACGCCGACGAGGTCTCCGGTGAGGCTCGATCCATGGCGATCGGTGACCCGGACGCGTCGGGTCGACGCGCCTTCCGCACCGGCCGGCGGGGCAGCCGCGGCGGCGAACCGGATCGCCGCCACCGTCTCGAGGATCACGGTCTGTGGTGACGATCCAGCCGCCCCCTCAGAAACCACCACGAGGGACCGTCCGTCGTCGGACAGTCCCGTCACGATCCCGGCGATCACCCGCCCATCGTGGAGCTCCACCGCAGCGGGCTGATCTTCCGCGGCCACCGTCTCGGCTCCGTTCCAGGGTGAGATCCGCAGTCTCTCGAGCACCACCTCGCCCGATTGGACATCGATCTGGACCCCCTCCCCCACGGTTGTGAAATCGGAGGGGCCCCTCGCCGGATCGACCGCGAAAGGTTCGATCGCCAGATCGGCAAGCGCAGCGATCTCCCCCGGCCGCACGACGACGATTCGGCCCGCCTGCCGATCGACGAAGACCGAGAGTGTCAGCCCCTTCTCAGGCAGTGCCCCGCACGCTTCGAGATCGGCGGTGCCCGTCCCATCCGGACGGACCTCGTCGCGGATGACGATCAAACCCTCCGCGGTGAGCTCGACCCGGTAGGCCGCGTCGACGGCGCCGCCAACGTCGCTGGCGAGGTTCGACTTGACGCGGAATTCGCCAAAGCCGAGCCGCACGCGCGGCGCCTCGTCCCAGGCCAGCGCGAAGTCGTACCGCATCCGCTCCCCTTCGCCGCAGTCGACGCGGAGCCTCGCACCGGAGGTCGTGCTGGCAAGCCCACCGGCGCGCCTCCGCCAGTGGCTCGCAGCCGAAGTCTCGCACTGGTCGGGATCGCCGTTCCAGACATAGGTCGACTGCGCCACGCCGGTGGAGATTCGCCGCACCGATTCCCGCTCGAGCCCGATCCGAACAGGCGCCTCGGCCGGTCCGATCGACATCACGACCGTTGAAGCATCGATCGAGTCGAGGCGTCCGACGACGAGATCGCCGTCCGACAATTCGACTTTCCAATGGCCCGACCCCAAGGTCACGGCCGCCCCTTGCAGCCGATCGAACGAGATCCGCCCGACACGCTCGATGGGAAACTCGAAGGGGCCGGCGAAGACGGGAGACTGCCAGCGGATCGTCGGACTTGCCCCGTCGGCGGCAGGCGGCGCCTCGATGAGCCGACCGACAATCGTCCCCCCCGGAAGCGAGAGCACCGCGGTCGGCCCATCGACGTCGACGGCCATCGTCGAACGGACTCCGCTCGCCAGCATCGCGAGGGCCGCGAGTGATCCCCAGACCAGGATCGCCGACAGGCGAGGACGGCATCCGCGACAATCAATGGAACGGGTCATGGAACGATTCCTGGCGAGAGCGGTCGGCCGATCAGCGCTCGTAGATGGGGAGGAAGCGGAAGTTGACCGCCAGGGCGAGCAGCGACAGCGACGTGCCGGCAAACTCGCCACCGTCCCCGCCATTGACGCCCGCCACGAGCCCGCCGTCCGGACGACGCTGGGCCTTGATCTCGCGGACGAGTTGGCTGTTCCACTCCTTCCAAGCGTCGACGTCGGCCTGGAAAAGCGCCTGCGCGCGGTAATAGCGGGTGTAGTTGGGATACCCGCGATCCATTCCGTCCCGACTGGACTGCTTGATCGCGTCGGCCGCTTTGGAAAACTGCGGCATGTCCTTGCGGCGGGCGATCGCCATCACGAGCGTGCCGATCGAGGTCGTCGCGTCGCTCCCTCCACCGGGACTCGCATAGCCGATTCGGCCGTCGGGAGCCGCCATCGAGGCGAAGTAGTCGATCGCCCGGTCGATCGTCTCGTCGGGCACCTCGATCCCGGCGTTCCGCGCTCCGAGCAACCCCATGAGGATCGCGCCGCTGACGGAGGTGTCGTGGTCGGTGGCGTCGGGGGAATAGCGCCAGGCACCGACGGGATTCTTTTTTGCCGACGTCACGGCGAGCTTCACCGCGAGCTCGAGCGAGTTCCCCGTCGACATCCCCTTGCCTTCCCCTCCCTCCTCCGACCAGAGCCGCCGGTCGTCGACGGTGCCGTAAGCCTCCGCCATCGCGAGCATCGCGAAGCCGTGTTGGTACATGCTCGAGTGCCCCATACCGGCGTTCCCGCCATAAAAGCCGGTGCTCGGATCCTGCGAGCGGATGATGCTCCGAAGGGCCCGGCGGACGTTCGTGGCATAAGCGCCGTGGTTCGGATCCTCCCCCGATGCCAGGAGGACCATCATCGCCATCCCGGTAACCCCGGGCCCCTCCTGGCTGTCTTTCCAGGTGCCGGACGGGTCTTGGGTGCGGGCGAGATACCGGCAGCCGGCGTCGTAGATCTCCCGGACGTCGCGCGGCACCGGATCGCCGCTGCGGATCGACGGGGCTTGCGCTGCGGCCGCGACCGGCGCGGCGACGACTGCCACGGCCGCCAGCCGGACGGCGATCTTTAGCGCCCTGTTCAGCATCCCCATCGATCGATTCATTCCCTCACTCCTCGGTCAGTTTCAGCGTGTCGATCTGGGGCTGCCACTGCTCCCCCTGCCTGACGATGGTGCTGACTTTCTCCCACTGGCGGGCGTCGAAAATCGCCTCGAGCCGGTCCCGATCGAGGCGCGACATCGCATACCAGCAGAGAAACGGATTGTGGTCCCCGAACATTTCCCGGGCCCTCCCCATGTCGATCCGCGGTGGATCCTCCATGAGCAACGCAACGACCGCCTCGTGCTGCCGGTCGGTCATGCCGACAGACGACTCGAGATGCGCAAGCCCCCCGTCCACGTGTCGCCGCCATTGGGAGGCCCGGCGCGAGGCCGCTTCCGCCCTCCACGCGTCACGCTGCCGGCCGTCGAGCACACTGCCGACGACCCTGCCGGGGAGATGCCGTGCCCTGCCGGACCGGGACGTGGCCCGCTGGATCTCGTTGAGCTCCCGATGAAATCGCTGCCACGTCTCTTGTCCCTCCCGCGTCTGGAAGTCGACGGTGCGTCCCGAATACCGACGCTGAAACGCCTCGAAGAGTTGCATCGACTCGGCGGCTTCGAGCCGGGCGGCGAGGGTGAGCTTGTCGCGCTGGGCCTCACTCAACCCACAGGCTTCGTCGAGGCTGTCGATTTCCAACTCCAGCTGCGCCATCGCCTTCGTGCGCACGACCTCGATCCCGCCCCCCCCCCCATCGCCGAGCATCTGCTGCATCTGCTGGTCGAGCCCGATGGTCTGGAACTGGTTTTGCTGCTGGGATTCGTTCTCCGCGCCGACCGTGTCGTCGCTCCCCCGGAGCGGCCGACCGGCAAGCAGGCCGCCCAAGAGGAACACGACAAGCAGCGCCGTGCGTCGCGATCCAGCCGGCGAAATCACCGTCGTCGAGGGCATCATTCGAACCACCAAGGATCACGCTCCGCCTGTTGGGCGAGGTTTGCGCGCCTGAAAAACTGCGATTGCAACATCCCCTGCCGATTCGAGCGCATGATCTCCCGGCTCTGCTTTCCGTCGCCCAGCTTCGATTGCTGTGCCGGGGTGAGGTGGGGCAACACTCGCTTGTACGGCAGCCCGGGATAGATCTTGCGGCCGTTGATTTCCATCTGGTGATCGAGGGCCATCGCCAGCCCTTCGTCCCACTTCTCCCCGATCGCGGCTTCGATCGACTCGCGCTGCTTGGCGGAGAGGAACAGATCGTCATCGAGGATGCCGACGAGGCGACGCACGGTCGCCGCCCGACGACGCTGCTCCCGCTTCGAGAGCTCGTCGAGAAAATCCTTTCCCTGCTCTTCTCCGATCTGCTCGACGAGACTCGCGGCCACTGCCTCGCTGACGAGCTGACAGGGATCGATCAGCTTCT
>CANGGT010000177.1 GCA_947453375.1 Planctomycetaceae bacterium | reverse complement strand
GACGATCGGGATCGTGGGGATGGGGCGGATCGGCCGGGAGGTGGCGATCCGGGCCCGGGCCTTCGGGATGCCGGTCGTCGGCTATGACGTCCACTGGGACGACGCCTTCGCCGCCGCCCATGGCGTCAAGCGCGCAGCGGGCCTCGTCGATCTCTTCGGCCTCGCCGACATCGTCTCCCTCCACACGAATCTCACCCCCGAGACGCGCGACCTCATCCGCACCGAGACGATCCGACAGATGAAGCCGGGGGTGTTGATCGTGAACTGTGCCCGCGGCGAGATCGTCAACTCGGCCGACATGGCCGAGGCCCTGCGGAGCGGCCGCGTCCGCGGCTACGGCACCGACGTCCTCGACGCCGAGCCGCCGCCCGCCGGCCATCCGCTCACGAACCTCCCCACCTGCCTGGTCACCCCGCACGTCGGCTCGCGCACCCACGAGAGCGTTCAGCGGCAGGCGATGGCCGCGGTGACCAATCTCCTCCATGCAATGCGCGGCGAGAAGCCGCTGGCGCAGATCAACCCGGAAGTTCCGGTGAAGAAGGTCGTCTGACGTCGATCGTCCCTCTCCCGCCCCCGGAGCCCACCCGAAGACCATGGCCGAGATCTTCCACGTCGTCCCCGTCGCGATCCACGAGCAGATCGTCGTCTCCGCCTACCGTCACCGCGGCTACACCGCCGACGAGGCTGGGAAGGCGGCGAAGCTCGCCACCGCCGCCACGACCCACGGCATCCGCACGCATAACGCGATCAAGGCCCTCCACCTCGACGAGCTCTTCGGATCGAAGGCCGGCGGCTGCTTGCCCGGCGCCGAAGTCCGCAAGCTGCCGTCGCGGTTCGATGCGACGGAGGTCTGGGACGGCAACAAGAAGCTCGGCCAGGCCGTCGCCTGGGACGCGATCGAACGCTGTATGGCGCTGGCCGATCGGCACGGCACCGGCACCGTCTCGGTCGACAACGCCTTCCACTACCTGTGGGGAGGTGGCTACGTGATGGAAGCGGCCCGCCGCGGCTACCTCGCCTACACCAACTGCACCGCGTCGCTTGCCGAAGTGGTCCCGTTCCGCGGCGTCCACCCGACGCTCGGCACCAATCCCCACTCCTGGGGCTTCCCCACGACCGACGCCATCGGATACCCGATCGTGATCGACTGGGCGACCTCCGTGATCGCGATGGGGCGGGTGCAGCAACTCAAGCGCGAAGGGAAGCCACTCCCTCCCGGCGCCGCCGTCGATGCCTCTGGAAAGCCGACAACCGACCCTGATGCCGCCGTGGCGCTCCTGCCCTTCGGCGATCACAAGGGCTACGGGCTGTCGCTCATCAACGAGATCGTCGCCGCTCTTATCGGCGGCTCGCTCCCCACGATCCGCAGTAGGGCGCCCGTCGCCGGCGAAAAGCAGGGGTGCGCTTTCTTCTTCCAGGTCATCCATCCGGAGGCGATCAGCGGCGCGGCGTTTCCGTTTGGCCGCTCGCAGAGCGACAACGTCAAGGCAGTCCTTGCCGACATCCTCGGCCATGGCAACGCCGGTTGCATGCTCCCCGGCCAGCTCGAGGCCGAGGCGGCGGAACGCACCTGTCAGGCTGGCGGCCTGCTTTTTTCCACCGCCGAGGTCGCCGCCCTCAACGAGCTGGCCCGCGAGGCGGGCGTGGCCGAAATCGATGCTGCCACCCTGCCGACGGCCTGACCCACCGATTCCACCCATCGCTTTCCGACACTCAACACGCACCCACGAAGGAGCCTCCATGTCGCTGCCGATCAAACCGAAGGACCGTTGCGGATTCGACTGCGTGTCGCTCGGCGAGGTGATGCTCCGCCTCGATCCTGGCGAGGGGCGAATCCGCACCGCGCGGCACTTTCACGCCTGGGAGGGGGGAGGCGAATACAACGTCGCCCGCGGCCTGCGGAAGTGTTTTCAGCAGCGGACGGCGCTCGTCAGTGCGTTTGTCGATAACGAGGTCGGCCGGCTCATCGAGGACTTCATCTTCCAGGGGGGCGTGAACACCGATTTCGTCCAGTGGCGGGACGACGACGGCATCGGCCGCTCCGTTCGCAATGGCCTCAATTTCACCGAGCGCGGCTTCGGGATCCGCGGAGCCGTCGGCGTCCCCGACCGGGGCAACACGGCCGCCAGCCAACTCAAGCCGGGCGATATCGATTGGGAGAAGCTCTTCGGGGAGATCGGTGTCCGCTGGTTCCACACCGGCGGGATCTTCGCCGCCCTCTCCCGGTCGACAGCGGCCCTGACGATCGAGGCGGTCGAGGCCGCGAAGAAGCACGGCACGATCGTCTCCTACGACCTCAACTACCGCCCCAGCCTGTGGAAGAGCATCGGAGGCTTGGCGAAGGCGCGCGAGGTGAATCGGGAGATCGCACGCCATGTCGACGTCATGATCGGCAACGAGGAGGACTTCACCGCCTCGCTCGGCTTCGAGGTGAAGGGGGTCGACACAGCGATTTCGGCGATCGAGACCGACGCCTTCAAGGCGATGATCGAGACCGCAGTCGAGGAGTTCCCGAACTTCAAGGTCGCGGCCACGACGCTCCGCCGGGTCGTCTCGGCGACGAAGAACGACTGGTCGGCGATTCTCTGGCACGATGGCGTCTTCCACGACAGCCGGAAGTATCCGGAACTGGAAATCCTCGACCGGGTCGGCGGCGGCGACAGTTTCGCCAGCGGCCTCGTGTTCGGATTTCTCGAGTTCAACGATCCGCACAAGGCGGTGGAATACGGCGCCGCCCACGGGGCCCTGGCGTCGACCACACCCGGCGACACCTCGATGGCCACGCGCAAGGAAGTCGAGAAGCAGATCGGCGGCGGCGGGGCCCGCGTGGTCCGGTGAGCGACGACGCACGCCCCGAGAACGCGTTTACGCGCCCTCGGCTTCGTCGATCTCCACCCACGACCGACAACCGCCGTACGACTCCTGCCAGGGGAGCGTGACGGGGGAGGGGAGAGGCGTGACCGACACCTCGAGGACGTGAAGTTCGTCCTGCCAGCGGTGGAAGCGCTCGTCGACGACGCTCTCGGCCCACACGTGGCGGTGGCGGAAGCGATCGAGGGCGCGGCGGTCGGTGATCCGGTGCGCGGCGCGGACGAAAGCCACGTGCGTGAACACGACCGTGCCCTCGGCGGGGCGGTCGTCGTCGATCCCCACGAGGAGGTCGCGGGCCTCGGGAACGAGGCTCTCCGCCGACTGATGGAGGAACGTGGGGAGAAGGAGGAAGCGGGCGTGTTCGGGGCGGAAGGCCCCTCCCGGCTCCACGATCCCGCCCTTTCGGAGGATCACATCCTGCCGCCCCGACGCCAGCGCCCGGCAGATCGCCGCCCATTCCTTGAACGCGGTGCGCACCGGGATGTCCCCGTGGACCGCCCCGGCATCGCCTTCCGTCATGATGTCACTTCTTCGCCGGCTTGCGGACATGGATCGCATCGGCCGTCAGTTGGATGACGGGGATCGCGAGTTTCGGGTCAAACACCCCCTGGCCACTCACGACCACTTCCTGCCCCTTTTGGATCCCGAACAGCTTCCGGGCATCGAGCGGGAGCACCTTGCCATCCTCACCGACGAACTGGACGGCGACCATCGGCGCGTTCGCGGAGCGCTTCTTGCAGAAGGGGCAGTTGTCGGCGTCGTGGCCTGCCTTGCCGGCATGGTCGTCGGCGGGGATCTCCTGGAGGACAAACGAAGCCTTGTTTTCGAGGAACGGCTCCATCCCCTTCGCCCCGATCCGACCGGCGATCACGATCGCCTGCGGCCCCTTGGGGGCATCCTTGGAGAGAAGTGTCTCCTTGGCGGCCGTCGGCGTGAGCGGATCGACCGGCTCCTGCGGGAGGAGGAGCTTGGCCCGGATGGCGGCCGCATCGGTCTGCGCGCTCGCCGTCTGCCCTGCCGCTCCCGCGGCGGCGGCCACCAGCCCCCCGATGACGATCTTCCGACGGTTCAATGAAAAACGCATGGAAAAGTCCTCCCTGATGACCCAGCCACCGCCACCGGATCCGAGAGCGTTCAGCGGGGCCTCCTGCCGGTGCTCTTCGTCACTTGGCGACGGCGTCCTTCAACGTCTTCATCCCCGCTTCGATCCCGGCGGCCTCTTCGCTCCACACCTTCGCCAGATCATCGGTGCCGTGGATGGCAACGTCGATCTTGTCGAAGGCGGTGAACAGCGCTTCACTCGCCACGATCACGGCCGTCTCGACCTCGGCCGGGAGCTTCGCTTCCTTCGCCAGGCCTTCCACATCGCCGAGGAAATGGCCGAGCTCGTGGACGGGGGAATCGGCCTTCTCACGGACGTTCGCCTCCATCCCCTCCTTGACGACGGCGACGAGCTTGTCGAGCTCACCGACGAGCTCGGCGAGCGTTTCGGGATGGTGGTGGTCGTGAGCTTCCCCTTCGTCGGCCGGCATCGCCTCGGCCTGTCCCCCTTCGTGAGAGCCATGATCGTGGCCTGCGTGGTCATGCCCGGCGTGATCGTGGTCGTCGTGGGAGCCCTTGGCCGCCGGAAGCGCGGGGCCGACGTCGGCCCCCTTCTTGGCGACCGGGGCCGGGGGAGCCGAGCTGCTGCAGCCGGCGAGGAGCAGGGCGCCGACGAGGAGGGTAGGGGACAGAGCGAGCGCGAGGCGGGGCATGGGATCTCTCCGGACGGCTGTGGTGGCGACGGCGGGCGTCGACGCGCCCAGTCAGGTCGAGGATACCGATTCGCCGGACAGGCTGCCAATCGACGGCGGACCGGCGGCAAGGGGGTCGGCCACGAGACAGACCAGCGCATGTGGCGGCAGCTCGAGCGTCGTCCCCGGCTCGACGAGCGGACCGACGGCCCCACCGTGAACGTCGAACGGCGACGGCTCCCGGGTGTCGAGAAACAGCCGCCACGGCAGCGCCGCGACATGCGGGGCCTGCGGAAGGCGGAACAACCGCGGCTCGCTGCCTGCATGGAGGAGGATGAGGACGTGACGCGGCGTTCCGGCCAGCGGATCGGGCGTCGCAGTCGGGGATCCCCGCCCGTCAGCTGCAGCGAAGAAACAGATCAGGCTCGCGCCTGCCGCCCCCCAGTCGACCGGCCCCCCGTCGGCCGAGAACCACTCGACGTCGGGAAGACCCCCGCCCACGTCGCCGGCACCACGGAGAAACGTCCGCCGGCGGAGCGTGGGGTTACCGAGCCGGAAGCGGATCGCCTCCCGGACGAAGCGGAGGAGATCGGCGTTGGTCTCGACGAGCGACCAGTCAAACCACGACACCGGCGTGTCCTGGCACCAGGCGTTGTTGTTCCCTCCCTGGGTCCTCCCGATTTCGTCCCCCGCCACGACCATCGGCACTCCCTGTGAGAGAAGGAGCGTGGCGAGGAGATTCCGCACCTGCCGGGCCCGGATGGCGACGATTCCGGCGTCGGTCGTCGGCCCTTCGACGCCGTAGTTGTCGGAGAAGTTGTTGTTGTCGCCGTCGCGATTTCCCTCGCCGTTGGCCTCGTTGTGCTTCTCGCGGTAAGCGACGAGGTCGCCGAGCGTGAAGCCGTCGTGCGAGGTGACGAAGTTGATGCTGTGGTAGGGCTGGCGGTCGTCGTCGCCATAGAGATCGCTCGAGCCAGCGAGCCTCGTCGCCAGATGCCCGGTCTGGGCGTGATCCCCGCGCCAGTAGCGGCGGACGTCGTCGCGGTACTTCCCGTTCCACTCCGCCCACCGCAGCGAAGCGAACGACCCGACTTGATAGGCGCCGGCGGCATCCCAGGCCTCGGCGATGATCTTCGTGTCGGCGAGGAGCGGATCTTCGGTGATGAGTTCGACGATCGGCGGATTGGGGAGGATGTCGCCGTTGCGGTCGCGACTGAGGATGCTCGCCAGATCGAAGCGAAAGCCGTCGATGTGGAAATCGTGCACCCAGTGCCTGAGACAGAGAAAGATCAGCTCGCGAACGATCGGATGGTTGCCGTTGACGGTGTTGCCACAGCCGGAATAGTTGCGGTAGCGGCTGCCGCCGTCGGCGAGCATGTAATAGACCCGGTTCTCGAGACCCTTGAAGGAGAGCGTCGGCCCGAGTTCGTTCCCTTCGGCCGTGTGGTTGAAGACGACGTCGAGGATCACCTCGATCCCGGCGGCGTGGAGGGCCCGCACCATCTCCTTGAACTCGCGCACTTGGCAACCCGGCTCGGTGCCGGCGGCATAGCCGCGGTGGGGGGCGAAGAACGCGATCGGGTCGTAGCCCCAGTAGTTGCCGCGCCCCTCGAGGGGCGGGATGGCCGTCGACGGAAACTCATGGACGGGCATCAACTCCACCGCCGTCACACCGAGCGACTTGAGGTAGGGGATCTTCTCGATCACGCCGAGATAGGTGCCCGGATGGGCGACGGCGCTCGAGGGGCTCGCGGTAAAGCCACGGACGTGAAGCTCGTAGATCACGGTGTCGGCCAGCGGCCGCTTGAGGTGCCGGTCTCCCTGCCAGTCGAAGAAGTCGTCGACGACGACCGATTTCGGCGGCACGAGCGTGCCATCCTCGGCGACGAGGAAATCCCCCGCCAAAGCCCGAGCGTACGGATCGACGAGCCGGGCCCTGCCATCAAAGCGCTGACCGATCTCCGGGGCGAAGGGGCCGTCGGCCTGGAAGTGGTAGAGCTGGCCGGGGGCCACCCCGGGGACGAGAATGCTCCAGATATCCCCCCAGCGATCGGTGGCCGGGTCGAGCGAGATCACCTCCGCCGGCTCGGTGTCGGTCACCGCGTCGTAGAGGAGGACGCGCATCCCGGTCGCCGAATGGCTGTAGACCACGAACTGCACCCCGGACCCGCGGAGGACGGCACCGTAGGGGAGCGGATGGCTGAACTGGAGGCCGGGGAGCGGCCGCTCGGCGTGGGACCGCCGCGGCGTGGCTCGGGGCTTGCGGGGAAGCATGGTGCAGCGATGATACCATTCCGTCTGGCTGCCAGCCGGGAACCGGACCGACCCTCTCGGCCCGCATTCGAAAGCCTCCTCCGAAAGCCTCATCGAGGGACGACACACCAGTGGCGGGCGCGACCTACTCCTCTTCGGGGGTGAACCTCGAACTCTACGCCGAGGGCATGGCCCAGCTTCCGGCCCACATGCGGCGCACGCAGTGCCCGCGCGTGATCAGCGCCGAAGGGGGCTTCGCGGCACTCTTCCAGATGGATCTCCCCGGGCTCTTCCGCCGCGGCTGGGAAGACCCCGTCCTCGTCTCCTGCACCGACGGCGTCGGCACGAAACTCAAAATCGCCGTCATGGCCGGCGTCCACCACACCGTCGGCATCGACCTCGTGGCGATGAGCGTCAACGACTGCCTCTGCACCGGGGCCGAGCCGCTCTTCTTCCTCGATTACGTCGCCCTCTCCCACGACGATCCCGACCTGCTCGAACAAATCGTCCGCGGAATCGCCGACGCCTGCGTGGAGAGCGACTGCGCCCTCGTCGGCGGCGAGACGGCGATCCTTCCCGACATGTACCAGCGCGGCGAATACGACCTCGCCGGCTTCGTCGTCGGGATGGTGGAGCGGAAGCGGCTCGTCGATGGCCGGCAGATCCAGCCCGGCGACGTCGCCATCGGCCTGGCCTCGACCGGCTTCCACTCCAATGGCTACAGCCTCGTCCGCAAGGCGGTGTTCGACTACGGCAAGCTCAAGTTCGACGACACCGTCGAGGAACTGGGGGGGACGACCGTCGCCGAAGCCCTCCTCCGCCCCACGCGCCTCTACGCCCGCCCCGTCCGCAGCGTCCTGCGTCGCTACCGGGTCAAGCAGCCGGTCCACGGCATCGCCCACATCACCGGCGGCGGCCTGGAGGAAAACCTCGCGCGGATCGTCCCCGAGAAGGTCCGTGTCGTGATCGACCGCGGCTCCTGGAAGGTGCCTTCGGTCTTCCCTTGGGTGCAGAAGCTCGGGAGCATCGAGGACGCCGAGATGGCTCGGGTGTTCAACATGGGAGTCGGGATGGTGCTCGTCGTCTCCCCGCACTTCGCCGACAGCATCGTCTCGCAACTCTCCGACTCCGGCGTCGAAGCCTGGAGGATCGGAGCGGTCGAGGCCGCGGAGGCCGGCGACGCGCGGGTCGTGATCCGCTAGCCGATCGCCGTCAATGCCCCTTGCGGGCAGGGGCGGCAGCAGCGCGTGGAGCGGCGCCTGCCCGTGACGGGCCGGCGGCCTTGATCGCCGTGAGCACCTGCGACTCCGTGATCAGATCGCGGAGGATGATCGGCTCCGGAGCCGACTCCCCCGAACGGGCCGCCGGAAAGATCGCAAGGACCGGGATCGACTTGCTCTGCAGGCTCTCGAGCATCGCCTTGATCTCCGGCGACTCCTCCGTCCAGTCGGCGAGCAGCGGCACGACCTTGTTCGACTCGATCGCCGCCTTCACTTTGTCGGTCTCGATCGCCGTAGCGAGGTTCAGCTTGCAGGTCATGCACCAGTCGGCCGAGAAGTCGACAAGCACCGTCGCTCCGCCGGAGCGCAACTCGGCAAGGCGGGCCCGCGAGAACGGCTCCCAGGGGATGATCGACTCGACCGGCCCGAGGAACGTGAAGGCCGCAAAGCCGATCGCCGCCGCCACGCCGCCGGCCTGCAGCCAGCGGCCGAAGCCGACCGGGCCGCCGCTCTTC
>CANGGT010000176.1 GCA_947453375.1 Planctomycetaceae bacterium | reverse complement strand
CTCGTCGCCCACAAGCGCCATCACCGCCGACGGCGGTGGCGACCAGTCGTCGGGGGCGCGGAGGATTTCCAGGGCGGAGCGGGATTCGGCCACAGGGGGGCGCCTCGGAGGACGCCGGGCCGGGGAAGAACTACGGCCCCGGATTCGGCAGCCGCTCAGTCTAACTTTCCGTGGGAAAAGTCATCCCCGGCCGCGTTTTGCCCCGCCGCTCAGGGCGAGCCAGCCGGCGGGAGGACCTTCACCCCGCCGAGTTTGCCGACGACCCGCGGCATCGCCACGGTGACCGGCTCCGGCGTCGTGCCGCGGCCGATGTTCCCCGCGGCGTCACTCGCCTCGACCCGGATGAAGACCCGGGCCGGAGTCCCCCGCTCGGGCTGCCAGCGGTATTCCCCCTGGGCTTCCAATCCCTCGGCGATCGTCCCCCACGGGCCGTCAGCGCTCGGCGACTGGATGAGCCGAACGCTCTTGGGAACGAGGATCTGATCGCGGGCGGCCCAGCGGATGAGAACGCCCCCCGGCTCGGTATCTTTCAGACGCGTCGCCTCGAGGATCTCGACCTGCGGGGGCTCGTCGTCGATGCCGATCCACCCTTCCGGCATCTCGCCCGAGCGCGGCCCGCCCCCCGCGTCGGGGAGATCGGGGACGATCTCGAGCCGGAATCCGTAGAGGCCGGCGGCGGGAAGGGTGACGTCGATCGGGCTCTGGCCGTCGTCGTCGACGGCGCTGCGTTGCCAGGTGACGCCGCCGTCGCTGGTGCTCCACAGCTCCACGCGCACCGGGACGGTGTCGGGGCGATCCGACTGCATCTCGTAGTCCCAGGTGAATCTCCGGGAACGGACGATCTGGAGGGGGCGGCCCCGGTATTCGGTGGGAAGCGCTCGCGCTCCCGGCCCCGGTGCGGCAGCCTCGATCGCCGGGGTCGCCGGGGCGAGCGGCGGAGGCGACGAGGCCTGCGGTTCTGGCCGTCCACCGGCACTCGGCAGGCCCTCGCGACTCCCTCTCCCGACAGGACGGGCAAGCACGCTACGGCTCTGGCCTGCCTCCGCGGGAGGAGCGGCACCTGCGGCCGGCCCTTCGCCGGCCCACCGGCCCGACGTATCGGCTGCCCATCCCCCGGGGGGCACGGTGGCGATGTCCGAGGTGGCCCCGGGCGGAGGTGTCTGCCGGCCCTCCAGTTGGCTCTCGACGGGCAGGGCAGGGGGGGGCGCTGTCACCACTGCAGAGGAGGCTTGCCCGGGCAAGCCCGGGACACCGATCTCGGCGGCGAGGGCCCCCTGATCGACACCAGGGTCGGAAGCCTCCATCGTGTACTGCCTCACGGTCCGATGCCCGGCGGCATCGCTGATCGAGATCCGCACCGTGAGCGCCTCGACCTTCTCACCGGCCCACCAGATCTCCTCGCCGAGGAGATGGGCCGGGGACTCGCGGGAGAGGATCGCCTCGGCGGCGATCTTCTTCCACGTCGGCTCCGCTTTCGTCTGATATTCCACCACCATCTTCGGGAGGTCGAGCGTGTCGTCGGCGGCCGCGTACCGGCAGACGATCTCGCCATCGTTGCCACGCCACACGCGGGCCGCGACGCGCGGCGCGGCGGCATCGACAAGGACTCGCATGTCGGGCCCCTCGCCCCCGCGCTGTCTCCCCTTGCCATCGATCGCCCGGAGGCGAAACCAATACTCCCCGTCAGCCGTGGCCCGGTAGACGATCGACCCGGCCTCCGGCCCGGCCTCGCCGGCCTGCTCCCAGGTCGCCCCGAGATCCTTCGAGGCCTGGAGGAGGACCCGCGCCGCGGCGTGGTCAGCCTGCTGCGACGGCGCCACCTTGAAGGGGATCGCAAACGCCGTGTTCGTCGTGCGGACGAGATCGGGAAGCCGCGGGGCCGGGGGAAGCTCCTCCCCCCATGCCCGTCCCAACAGCCCAGCCAAACAGACCGCCATCACCCCCGTCAGCACCCGGCGATGGATGGCTCCACGCCCGCTTCCGGCGACGAACTGGCGAAAGTGTCTGCTGGTCGATCGCATGCCGCTGAATCGTCAACGCTGCGGCGGCACGTCCCGATTTTCGGGAATGACGGGAAAAGTCCCCCCAGATTCACATCCGTCCGGTTTCGGTCCCACAGGCGGGGCAACCGGCAGGGGCTGGGGGAAGGATTGGTTTTCGTGCTGGACCGGGCAATCGGCACACTGCCATAATCCGCGCGGCCCCAGAGCCGTCGTCGAGGGCTTTTTTCGGGTCTTTCACCCACTTCCCCGATTCCCCCTTCTCCTGTGTTCTCCCCCGAAACCTCGCTCCGCGACCTCGCCGGCCTGGCGGCGATCCTCATTGGCGGTCTTCTTGCCCTCATCGTTGCCCTCCGGGCCCTCCAAGCTTGGGTCAGGCGGGCCCAGCAGGACCAACCGGAGTCCGGTCGTGGCGATTGGGAAAACGCGCTGGCCGGCTACAAAAATCTCCGCGATCAGGGTGTTTTGAGCGAAGAGGAATACCGAAAAATAAGAACGCTCGTCGAACCGCGCATGCAGAAGCCGGAGACCGGAGGCACCCCGCCGCCGGCCAAACCGGTGCCGCGGGCTGGGAACGGCGACTGACGCCTCCTGTCCGCGACCGATTCACGCCCAACTGCAGTCCGAAAGGGAATCACCGACATGCCATCAGGGAAGGACGTCAACAACCTCGGTCGCCGCGGGGCGGGTGGAACGACGAAGAAGAACGCGTTCTGCTCGTTCTGCCGCAAGAGCTACCGGGACGTCGGCCCGTTGGTGGAGGGCCCCGGGGATGTCTACATCTGCGGCGAGTGCATCGAACTGTGCCAGTCGATCCTCGACCAGGAAAAGAAGCGCCGCGGAACGAGCAAGCAGCTCTTCACCTCGATCCCGTCGCCGCGTGAGATCGTCGGCCATCTCGACGAGTACGTCATCGGTCAGGAGCACGCCAAGCGGGTGCTCGCCGTCGCCGTCCACAGCCACTACAAGCGACTGACGCTCGGCAGCGAGGGCTCCGACGTCGAGGTCGAGAAGTCGAACATCCTCCTCCTCGGCCCCACCGGCTGCGGCAAGACGCTCCTGGCCCGGACCCTCGCCCGGGTCCTCAACGTGCCGTTCGCGATCGGTGATGCGACCACGCTCACCGAGGCCGGCTACGTTGGCGAGGACGTCGAAAACCTCCTCCTCAAGCTCCTCAACGCCGCCGACTTCGACATCGAGGCCGCCCAGCGAGGCGTGCTCTACATCGACGAGATCGACAAGATCGGCAAGACGAGCCAAAACGTCTCGATCACGCGAGACGTCTCCGGCGAGGGGGTGCAGCAGGCGCTCCTCAAGATGCTCGAAGGGACCGTCGCCAACGTTCCGCCGCAGGGGGGCCGCAAGCACCCCGAGCAGCAGTACATCCAGATCGACACCTCGAACATCCTCTTCATCTGTGGCGGCACGTTCGTGGGGATCGACAAGATCATCGCCAAGCGTCTCGGGAAGAGGACGATCGGCTTCGGGCAACCGACCGGCCACAAGGGGGAGGCCACCCTGGCGGAGCTCCTCCCGCAGGTCGATTCCGACGACATTCTCGAGTTCGGGCTGATTCCCGAACTCGTCGGCCGTCTGCCGGTGATCTCCTCGCTCAAGCCGCTCGACGAAGCGTCGCTCGTGAAGGTGCTCAAAGAGCCCAAGAACGCGCTTGTCAAGCAGTATCAGAAGCTCTTCGGGATGGAGAACTGCCAGCTCGAGTTCACCGACAACGCCCTCTCCTCGATCGCCCGTCGGGCGATGCGGAAAGACACCGGCGCCCGTGGCCTGCGGTCGATCATCGAGGACGTGATGCTCGACGTGATGTTCGATCTCCCGGAACACTCCGGCAGCTCGTACGTGATCACAGAGCGGAACGTCGACGACAAAGAGCCGGTACTGCCGGCCCGGGACACGCCTCGCCATAAGTCGGCCTGACGAGCGGGCCTCTCGGTCGACAGTTGAAACCACCGCCTTCACAGGCGCACCACCCCGCTCCGCAGCGAGGGGTCGCCCGTGCTCCGAGAGCCGGCGTAGCCGACAAGCGGAGCCATGGATGGCGGAGCGCAGGCGGGTCCGAGTGAGCGGAGGCCTGGAGGGCCGTAGCGAACGTCCGGCGACGGGGCACGGGCGACCCCGAAGCCACGTTTGGCTCGCTCAGGAAGAGGCGTCGGCAAGCCGGATGAGCGCCGCGATCCCGCGGTCGAGCGTCCGGTCGGTGACGGTGTAGGCGATGCGGAAGTGGGTGTCGGCGGCGCCGAAGACGCTCCCGGGAACCACGATCAGCTTTTCCTGCTCCGCGGCGATCTCGGCAAACCGCTTCCCCGAGCCGCCGGGCGCCTCAGGGTAGAGGTAAAACGCCCCGCCGGGCTTCACGAGAGAATAGTGACCGGCGATTCCCGCCATGAGCTTGTCTCGCTTCCGCTTGCACTCGGCGAGCGGAACATCCATCGGCGCGTCGATCGCGGCGATCGCTCCCCACTGCCCGACCTGCGGGGCACAGACGAACGTGTACTGCTGCAGCATCGTGCAGGCATCGATGACATCGGCGGGCCCGTGAACCCAGCCCACGCGCCATCCGGTCATCGCGTGCGACTTCGAGAAGCCGTCGATGACGACGACCCGTTCACTGTATGCGGCCGGCGAGTGGAACGGCTCGTCGTAGCAGTAGGAGCGGTAGAGTTCGTCGCTGATGAGCGTGACGCCCGTCTGCTCGGCGAGCCGGGCAAGCTCGCGCACCGTCTCGAGCGGGGCGACGAAGCCGGTCGGATTCGACGGCGTGTTGAGGAGAATCGCCTTTGTCCGCGGCGTGATCGCCGCCGCCACCCGTTCGACATCGATGGAGAACGACGGCGATGTGTCGACGATCACGCACGTGCCGCCGAGGAATTCGACGAGCGGCCGATACATCACGAAGGCCGGCTCGAAGAGGATCACCTCGTCGCCCGGATCGATGAGCGCCATGAGCACGAGGACCAAGGCGCCGCTCGAGCCGCTCGTGACACACAGCTTCCGCCCGGGCTGCCCCAGCTCGCCGCGAACGGCTCCCTCGAGCCGTTCGCGGAGCTGGGGGATTCCCTGGGTCTGCGTGTAGCCGCTCTTGCCGGCGTCGATGGCCGCCTTGGCGGCCTCGCAAGCTGCCTCCGGCATGGCGAAATCGGGCTGGCCGATCGCCAGATTGATCGGATCATCGAGCCGCGCGGCAAGGTCGAACGCCTTGCGAATCCCGGAGGAATCGAAGGCGCTGGCCCGCCGCGAGATCATCGTCCGCCGCACGGATGCCGGGTTGGTCACTTGGCGTCCTTGAAGAGCTTGGCGAGTTCCTCGCCGAGTTTTTCGCCACGGACATCCATCGACACCACTTTGCCGTCGCGGCCGACGAGGATCACGGTGGGAATGCCGGTGATGCCGTAATACGCGGCGAGCGGGTGCTGCCAGCCCTGGCCCTCGGGCGTTTCGAAGAGGATCGTCCAGGGGATCTCGCGCTCCTTGAGGAACGCCTCGAGGGCATCACGATCCGTATCGAGGCTGATCCCGACAACCTCGAAGCCCTTGTCGTGATACTTCTCGTAGGCCGCCAGAACGTTGGGCATCTCGGCGATGCACGGCCCGCACCAGGTGGCCCAGAAGTCGACGAGGACGACCTTGCCGGCGAGCGTCTTCTGGTCGAACGGCTGGCCGTCGAGGTTGGTGCCGCTGATCTCCATCTCGTTGCCGACCAGGGCGAGACGGCGGAGCATGCCGGCCATGCCCTCCCCCATCGCCTTGATCTGCGGATTGCTGCTCTTCACGAACGCCCCGCCGAACGTGGCATAGGCCGCACCGGCCGCTTCGCTTCCCCCCGGCATGTGCTCCAGAGCGCCGGCAAACTGCATCGCGAACTGTGCAATCGCCCCGTCATCAGGGTCCTTCTCGAGCAGCTCGCTGATCCGCTTGACGACGGCTTCGGCGCCGGTGAGATCCTGGTTTTTGAGAATCTTCTGGGCATCGCTCACCAGCACGATTTGCCTGGCTTCGGTAGCGAGCTCTTGATCATCGCCACCGACGAGCGTCTCGGCGAATTCGCCGAGGGTGGCTTCTGCCTCGCGATCACCGAGCCGGGCAAGGAGCGTCAGGCTCTGGAGCTTCATCCGCGAGGCCCGCGCACGAACCTCGTCTTTCGGCCCCGTCTGATCGAGGATCTTGTCGGCAACGGTGACGGAGGTCTTGGCCACCTTGCCAAGGAACGCCTCGGCCTGCTGGCGGCTGGTCGGCTTGAAGTTCGTCTTGTGGAGCTTCTCGATGAAGGCGATCAATTCCTCGGGAGTTCCGTCCGGAACCTCACCGATCTCGGGGATGCCGTTGGCCTCCGCCTTCTTGGTTGCGGTCGGATCGGCAATGTCGTCGACCACCACCTGGGCCGAGAGGCTCCCTCCGGTCGCCAGGATGATCCCCGCGGCGCAGAGGAGCGCCTGACCGGCGCGACGGGAACGGGCCATCGGGAAAAACATGGAGACCTCGAGGGGATTCGCTCCCGAGGGGAGCAGGTATTGATCGGCCGTGGAGACCACCCGTCGATCGTAACGGGGTCGGGCGGCACGGGGCAATCCGACCGGCAGTGGGGATTTCCGCGAGCATCGGCCGAATGGGCGGATGCAGGGTGGAAACCGCGTTCGGCGAAACGTTTTTCGCCCGGCAGAGGGAAAAATCTTCCCTGCCGACGGCCGCATCGACCAGGCCGCCACCGAAATCGGTCGACTCTGCGGAGCGATTTGCCCAGCCGCCGATCAGTGGACGATCGTGCGGAACCGCACGAAGCCGCCCTGACCGGGAGCGAGCGTCCCTTTGAAGGTCCAGGAGACGAGCGTGGCGCCGTCATCCCCCTTCGAGGTGGAAATCTCTGCCGGGAGGTTCGAGACCGGGCTCCCCTCGATCACGGCCAAGCGCCCGGGGACGGCATCGACGAGCGTGATGTCGGTGAGGGGCCGATCGCCGGAGTTGAGGAGGAAGATCGTGAAGTCGAGTTCCTCGCCGGGGCGGGCGGTGTCGCTGCCGGCCCGCTTGGAGAGGGTCAGTTCGCAGCGGCCAGGAGACTCCAGACGGAGCGTGGCCACACCGTGATCGACGGCGAGCACATCGGCGGCCTCGCCATTGACGGTCACCTGCGCTCCGGAGACGCACATCCAAGCCAGCGGCACGTCGATCTTCCGCGCCAGCCGCGGCGCCTGGACGTTGTGGATTCTCTCGGCGGGGAGATCGAGGGCGACGGCGACGGGACCATCGACCCCTTCCTTGAGGACCGGCGGCTGCACCTTGTCGACGGCCAGGACGGGAATTCGGTCCTCGATGGAGATGCCCGGCTGGGTGCGTTTGGCGGCGACGATCTGGGTCTGCTGGGTCTTGTCACGCACCGACTGGCCAACGGCGCCGGAGGCGGCGATCGTGTCGAGGGCCACGCCCCGCGGTCCGGTGGGGACGGCATCCTCGAACGGCCGGATCACCCGACGGACCGACGAGAAGCGCGGCGAGTAGACGCAGGTGCAGTTGGAAGCGACGACGCAGCTCTCCGCTTCCAGGCATGATTCGTCCTCCGGCGCGGGCCCCGGCCCATCGGCGCGGTAGCGGGCGACCGTGTCGCCGGAGGTGAGGTTTTCCAGCCGGTTGCGGCCGCGGGGAACGGCCGGCTTGCCATGATCGCCGCCGTCGCAGACCAGACACGGCCCGATCACCGGGATGGCGATCGTGGGAACGATCGGACCGCTGCACCCAGCCTGGCATTCCCCCCCCTGGCAGCCACTTTGGCCGCGGTGCCCGAGGATCCGGCAGGCGTGGAGCCGGCAGCGAGGCGAACCGCAGCCCCCCGCTCGATTGCCGTGGCCGGCGGTCTGTTGGCATTCGGGCCCCTGGCAAGCGCCGCCACCGATCGCGGTGGCATCGGCAGGCAGCGGGGTTGTTCCACCGGCTTGGCCGAGACGGGGCAGGGCAGGGGAGGGGAGTTCGAGTCCGGTTGAGTGCACCTCGCCATCCCGGATCGTCGGCTGCGGGAGAGGACGCACAGCCTCCGCGGCGCCGGCACGATCATCGCCCTGGGGCAAGGCAGCGACTTCTTCTGCGGCGGCAGAGTGCGCGACGGCAGCCGAGGCGACGACGGCCGGAAGCGGCGTCACGGCGGCAACCGGCGCCGTGAGCGACATCGAGCGGCACGACGCCAAGAGGACGGCGCCGGCTGCGACAGCCAGCCAGCGAGCAGTCTGGCCGGGCCGGTGAGCGGGGGGCTGGGACGACCTCATGGCACCACTCCCGGGGCGGGCAGGCGATTGCCCAGGACGATCTCGGCGACCGGAGCCCCGAGCGTGGCGGCGATCTCGCGGGGATCGTCACAGGGCCGGACGTCGAAGGAGTTGGCCGCGGAGATGTCGGCGACATCCGGGTCGCAAGCCATGTAGACGATCCGTTCGACGTGGGCTCCGTCGAGCGCCTGGATGAAGTCGTTCTCGTCGATCACCAATTCGACCGGGAAGCGATGGTCCATGCCCGGGGGCGTGGCGAGACGAGCCAGGATGCGGATCGTCGGATAGACCTCGAGACCCTCGTAGCCCCGCACCCCGCCAAGACGCACCCGGTAGGTGCTCCCCACGAGGAGCGACGTCCGGAAGGGCGCGGCGGCGGGAGACGTCCAGCCGTCGAAGGTTTCGACGGACACCGT
>CANGGT010000175.1 GCA_947453375.1 Planctomycetaceae bacterium | reverse complement strand
GAATTGCTCGTCCTCGCCGACGGCCGGATCCTCGCCGCCGGGCGGGATTACCGGGAAACAGGCCCGGTGACGGCGGTCGACTTCCTCGATCCCGCCTCCGGGGCGTGGCCCGCCGGTGTCACGCTGCCCAGCGGCGGTGACACGAGTTATCCTGGCATGGTGGAGCACGACGGCCAGATCTGGATGAGCTACTACGCGACGCACGAGGGGAAGTCGGCGATCTATTTCGCTCGGCTCGTCGTGCCGCCCCCCGGGGGAGAGTGATGGGCAGAGGGATCCCGCAGGCGCCTCTGTTACGGGCCGCTTCGGCGGTGCTGTGCTTCCTCAGCGCGGCGTCCCTCCGCGCGGCGGAACTCCCGGCGGCCCCGGCCACCGACGAGCAATTCTTCACCGACACCGTCCTCCCGGTCCTCGAGGCACGCTGCTTCGCCTGCCACTCCCACGCCCACGAGATCAAAGGGGGCCTGGCCCTCGATTCACGCCGTGGCTGGGTGCTTGGAGGGGATCAGGGACCGGCGATCGTTCCCGGCTCGCCGGAGGAATCACTCCTCATCGAGGCGATCCGCCACACGAACCCTGAACTCCAGATGCCCCCCGAGGGCGTTATCCCGGCGGAGGAACTCGCGCACCTCGTCGACTGGGTGCGCCGCGGCGCTCCCGACCCCCGAGTGACGGAGGTTTCCCCCGAGGAAGCCTGGAAGGAAAAGCTCGCCGAGCGGGCCACCTGGTGGAGCCTCCAGCCGCCGCGGCTGACCGAGCCCCCGAGCGTCGCCGATCCGGCCTGGCAGCGGGATCCGGTCGATCGCTTCGTCCGCGCGAAGCTCGACGCCGCCGGAATCGAGCCGGCGGTGCCGGCCGACCCCGACGTCCTTCGCCGCCGGCTCTCGTTTCTCCTCACCGGCCTGCCGCCCTCGTTCCACGCCTCGATTCCCGCCAGTGCCTCCACGGAGGAGGTCGTCGATGCCCTCCTCGCCTCGCCCCATTTCGGCGAGCAGTTCGCCCGCCACTGGATGGACGTCGTCCGCTACACCGACACCTACGGCTACGAATGGGACATCGCCGCCCGCGGCTCGTGGGACTACCGCGACTACCTCGTCCGGGCGTTCAACGATGGCATCGGCTTCGACACACTTGTCCGCGAGCAGATTGCCGGCGATCTCCTCCCCGAGCCGCGTGTCGACAGGGCAGCGGGGCTCAACGCGAGCCTCATCGGCCCGATGTTCTTCCATTTCGGCGAGCACCGCCACGGCAGCAGCCTCGACTTCAACGGCATCCATCAGGAGATGATCGACAACAAGATCGACGCCTTCTCGAAGACGTTCTTGGCGATGACGGTGGGCTGTGCCCGCTGCCACGATCACAAGCTCGATGCGATCTCCCAGAGAGACTATTACGCGCTCGCCGGGATGTTCATGACGCCACGGTGGACGCCCCGCGACCTCTCCCTTCCTGAAGTCAACGCTCCGTCGATCGCAGCGCTCGAGCGTCTCCGCGGCGAGATCCAAGCGAGCCTCGCTGCCGCCTGGGGACGCGAGGCGGTAGGTTTCTCGGGCGCGACGATCCGGGAACGCCTCCGGGCCGATCCGGAGGGAGCGAAGGCGGCGTCGATCGATGACGTCAGCCATCCTCTGGCCAAGCTCTTCGAAGCTGCCGCCCAGCCAGATGCCGACGCCAGCGTGACGGTCCCTGAAGCCTGGAAGAGTCTCGCCGCGGAGTGGCAGGCCGCCCGTGCGATGCGGCAGGAGGCCAGGGCCCGCTTCACGGCGCTTGTTGACCTCACCGAGCCGGGGCTGCCTGCGGGCTGGGTCGCAGAAGGGGAGGGGATGGCCCACGGCCATGTCGCCGCCGGCACTGTCCGCGTCGCCCTCGACGGCGACGCGCTCGTCGCCGGAATCCTCCCGGCTGGCCACCACACCCACGCCCTCTCCCCGCGGCTCCCCGGCATTCTCCGTCTCCCTCCCCCGGAAAGCTTTTCTCGGAAGTGGGTGAGCGTGCAGGTCGCCGGCGGAGAGTGGGCGGCGAAGCTCGTTGTCCCGCAAAACGCGATCCTCAACGAGGGGAGTGGCGGGCCGGTGTTCTTCGACGCCAAGGCGGCTCCGCAGTGGCAGGCTGTGTCGCTGACGCCACTGAAAAACGGCGTCACGAGGGTGCTCACCGAGATCGCGACGACCGACTTCAATCCCAACTTCCCTCCGCGGACAGGGCTCGCCACCGCCGGAGGCGTGACTCTGCCAGCCGCGGACGACGGCGTGGGAAAAAAGAGTTGGTTCAGCGTGACTGGGATCGTGTCCCACGACGAGCCGGGCACACCGCTTCCCGATCTCGATCTGTTTGGTGCGCTTTTCGACCGGGAAGCGCCCGCGACCGAGAACGCAGCCTGGGATGCGGTGGCCGACTGGCTCCGCGGCGTCGTCGACCGCTTCGCCACCGGGAAAGCCACGGCGGGCGACGTCCGGATCCTCGATTGGATGCTCGCCCGGAAGCTCCTCCCCAATGACGCCGCGGCACTGCCTGAGGTCGGTGGACTCGTGACCCGATACCGGGAGGTGGAAGCAGCGATCCGTCCGCCGCGGACGGTCAACGGCATGGATGAGCGTGGCATGGCCCCGATCGATTACCGGCTCAACATCCGGGGCGATGTCGATGCCGAAGGAGCGGCGGTGCCGCACGGATTTCTCGAGGTTTTTTCAGCGAGCCACGGCCTCGGTCCGGTTCCCGGTAGCGGCCGGCTCGAACTCGCCGCCGCGCTCGCAAGCGACCGCCATCCGCAGACGGCCCGGGTTTACGTCAACCGGGTGTGGCAGTGGGTGTTCGGCACGGGGCTCGTCTCGACGTCGAGCGACTTCGGCCGCCTCGGTGACCGCCCCTCCCATCCCGAGCTTCTCGACTGGCTGGCGATCGACTTCATGCGCGACGGCTGGTCGACGAAGCGGCTCGTGCGCCGACTCGTCCTCACGGAGACCTTCCGCCAGGGTTCGCACGCTTCCGCGGCAGGGCTCGTCGCCGATCCTGACAACCGTCTCCTCCATCACCATCCCACGCGGCGGCTCGACGCCGAGGGGATCCGCGACAGCCTCCTCGCCGTTTCCGGCCGGCTCGATCCGCGTCTCGGCGGGCGGCCGATCCGGCCACACCGCTTCCTCGAAGACCCCACGAAACGCCTCTTTGCCGGCCCGCTCGACGGGGAGGGGCGGCGCTCGATCTATCTCGAGATGTCGATCATGGCGCCGCCGCCGTTCCTCGTCGGCTTCAATTTGCCGGCGCCGAAGATCCCCACAGGGAAGCGCGACGTCACGAGCGTGCCGGCGCAGGCGCTGATCCTCATGAATGATCCTTTTGTCGTGGCGATGGCTGACCATTGGGCCGGCCGTCTCCTCGCCGACGGCCGCAGCCAGCCGGCCGAGCGAATGACGGCGATGTTCCGCGAGGCGCTCGGCCGCGAGCCCGATTCCGAAGAGCTCGCTCTGTGGGTCGCCGCGGCAGGCGAGTTTGCCGCGCCGGGCGCCGCGCCGGAGACGCTCATGGCCGACCGCTCGGCCTGGAAGGGGGTGGCCCACGCCCTGTTCAACACCAAAGAGTTCATCCACCACCGCTGAGCGGGGCTGGCCGGAGACCGTTCGATGACCCTTTCCCCCAAGCGCTCCGCCACCGGCTGCCCTGGCAGGTCTTCCGCCGCTTTGTCGCGGCGTGGCTTCCTCAGCGGCTCGTCGGCCGGCTTCGGCATGCTCGCCCTCTCGGGCCTCCTCGGCTCGAGCGCCGGGGCCGCCGGAGGCCTTCGCCCCCCCCGGGCCCGCAACGTGATCTTCTGCTTCATGGACGGCGGCCCGAGCCATGTCGATCTCTTCGATCCCAAGCCGATGCTCAAGGCCCATGAAGGGACGAAGATCGGCGAAACGAACGTCTCGAAGCGCTCGCAATCGGACGCCAACCGGGTCTGGTTCGGGAGCCCGTGGTCGTTTCACAGGCGCGGGCAGAGCGGGCTGTGGGTCAGCGATCTCTTCCCCCGGATTGCCGAGGTGGCCGACGAGTTGTGCGTCGTCCGCTCGATGGTCGGTGAACTGCCGCTCCACGGCCAGCAAAATCTCCTCCTCCACACCGGCCGGATCATCGGCTCGGCCCCGAGCTTCGGTGCTTGGGTGTCCTACGGCTTGGGGAAGGAGAACGACAATCTTCCCGGCTATGTCGTCCTCAACAACGACTGGGTCCCCAACGGGGGCCTGGAAAACTTCGGCAGTGCCTACCTCCCCGCCTCCCATCAGGCGACGCTGCTCCGCGCCGCCGGCACGCCGGTCGACAACATCGTCGCTGCCGATCCCGATCCGATCCAACGGCGGAAGCTCGCGCTCCTCGGGGCCCAGGACCGGCGTTTCGCCGCCGCCGCCTCCGACGCCGCGGCGATCGAGGCCTTGATCGCCAACGACGAGACGGCCTTCCGGATGCAGGCCACCGTTCCCGACGTCCTCGACCTCGGCCGGGAGCCGGAATACGTCCGCACGCTCTATGGCCTCGACTCCGCCGACGAACACCAGCGGCTCTACGCCACGCAGGCCCTTCGGGCGCGCCGGCTCATCGAGAGCGGCGTCCGGTTCGTCGAGATCACCTGCCCGAGCTTCGACGGCAACAATTCTCCCTGGGACCAGCACGGCCAGATCGTTCAAAACCATGCCAAGAACGCCCTGGTCACCGAGCAGTCGGTGGCGGCCCTGATCGTCGACCTCAAGGCCCGCGGGCTCCTCGACGAGACGATCGTCGTCTGGGCCGGCGAGATGGGACGCACCCCCCACACGCCGGCCGTGACGCCCGGATGTGGCCGCGATCACCATGTCGATGGCTACTCGATCTTCCTCGCCGGCGGTGGCTTCCGCGGCGGGATGGCCTACGGCGAGACCGACGACTTCGGCAATTCCGTCGTCGCCGGAGCCGTCGACATCCACGACATTCACGCCACGATCCTCCATCAGCTCGGCGTCGATCACGAGCGGCTCACCTTCCGTCACGGCGGCCGCGACCACCGCCTCACCGACGTCCATGGCCGGGTGATCCACGCTCTCCTCGGCTGAAGCCCGCCCCGGCTCCGATCCGCCGCGACGCGCGAGGGCGTCACTCGAGGATCGTGACGGCATCGGCCGGGCCGCCGAACATCGCCGGGAGGGGCATGTCGCGAAAGTTCACTCCGTCGCCGGAGCCGTAACGGATCTGAAAGCGGTCGAGCGGGATTTCGCCAGGTGTTCCCCGCCGCGCGAGCGTCGCCTTCGTTTTCCCCCAAGCCCGCTTCGCCTCGTTGCCGGTCACCTCGAGCGCGAGCGTGCCGGCGCGGTGGGGCGTGGCGAGCATCGGGGGCACTTCGATCACCACCCCGCCGGGCATCCCGCGCACCGTAAGCTCCCGTCCCTCGAACCATCCCCGGATTCCTTCCTCCCGCACCCCCTCCCCGCGCACGAAGACGAAAAAACCATCTTGCGAGGCGTTCGAATCAGGGACGATCACTGCCCGACACCACAGCGGCTTCTCAGCGGGGGCAAAGCGGGCGAGGAGGGACTGTGGCGACGGAAACGCATCATTGGCCCGCCGCACCGACACCCAGCGAAGCGCGGGATCGTGCGGATCGCGCGCGTCCAGGCGCGCCGGCGGCTCGAGCCCGGCGGCGACATGAATGGCGTTGACGAGCACGCGGACGACTTCCGGCTTGGTCAGGTCTTCGGCATGGCCGATCGAGGTATAGATTGAGCGGCCGCCGTCGGGCCGAATGAAGTCGGTGAGCACCGGCTGCGCAGGCTCCCCTGGCACCTCGCCGACCACGAGGACGCGCGTCTGGGGAGAAATCGGCGCGATCCGGTAGAGCGAGCCGGTCTGCTCGATCGATCCCTCGGCGGGGATGCCGGTAAGGAGTGGATCCCCCCCGGCGCCGGCGGCGACCTTCACCGTCGAACGGAGCTCATTGCCGAAGTGGCCGGTGTATTCGATGCCGAAGACGTCGCGATCGAACTCCCCCCACGACTCGTAGCCCTCGATCGCTTCCTTCGGCTCCCAGGCATGACTCGCGGTGCGGATCCCGATCACCGGTTTTCCTGCCGCGAGAAACGCCCTCAGCGCAGCCATCTCCGCCGGGCGGAGCCCCCGCCGGCGGGCCGAGAGGAGAAGCACGTCGGCGTCGGCCAGTCGGGTGAGGCTGGGAATCGAGTTTGGATCGTCGGCCGCGACGTGGTACTCCACGACCTGAAACGCTTGGCCGAGATGGCGATGGGCGAAGGCGGGGAGCGTGCGATGCGAGCCATATTCCTCCTCGGCGATCGAGAGCGCCACCGTCGGCCGCGTATCGCGGGGAGAGCGGAACGGGGCACCATCCCCGAGCACCTCGGCGCTCGAAATCGTCGGGCAGACGTGCCGCTCGACGTGGTCGACCATCCGGTCGGTACCGGTGAAGTGGCTCACCCACGGCCACTGGGCCGGGTCGTACATCGTGTCGGTGAGGTCGCGGACGAGGACGACGTCGCGTCCCCCCTCGGCAATGCGCCGCAGCCCGAACGGCCGGCCGAGAACGCACATGTTGAGGTGGACGCCGACGAGCATCACGTGCCTGATGCCGCGCGACGCGAGGACTCTCGCCACCTCGGCGCCGTTGTCGCTGATGAAGTCGCTCGTGTGATTGATCGGCACAAGCGGCGACTGTATTTTCCAGGGCATCTTCGGGTTGCGCCCCAGCCGCTCGAGCTCAGCGGCCCAGGCGGCATGCTCGGCCGGCTCGTCATCCTCACCACCGAGCGATTGATCGAGTGGGTATTCGTCGAGCGATTCAGCCCCGATGCCGGAGCACCAAGTCGCCTTTGCGGCCGGCGGCGGCTCGAAGCCGGCTGGCTCGTTCCGAGCGACGAGATCGAGGACCCTTCCCCGCGCCGGGTTCTCCGCATAGGCCTCCATACAGTCGCTCGGGGCGTGGATCACGGTGCCACCGGCGGCCCGGACCGTGTCACAGAGCGTTGCGATCCGCGGGGCAAACTCCTCGAGCCGCTCGACCGCCCGGCGGCAGTGGTGGAGATCCCAGACGTCGCAAACGATGACGGCCGTCTCGGAGGCCTTCCACGGGGCAGGGGACTCGACCGTGCGCCAAAACGCCCGATCCTCGCTCCCCGGCTGTTGCCGTCGCAGCGACAGCTCGAACACCCCCTCGGCATTCGGGGCCGCCGCACTGACGCGCATCGACGTCGCCATGAAGCCTCCACCGATCAACCCCAACAGCACCACAAGAACAGCTTCCGCGCGTTTCATCGCTTCGATCTCCCCGATCGCCCCCTGCATCCGGACTCATCTCGGTTGCCTGCCACCGAACCGGCAGGATACCGTACGGCGGGGGAAAAGGGGGCACGACCGGAGCCCGACGACGGCCCTTCGCTCCCACGAGATCCCATCGCCCCCACACCGTTCCCCGAGGAGTTCCCCGATGCCCAAGCGTTCCCCCTCCACCCACTCGAAGGCCACCTCCGCCGCCACCGGCGGCCTCACCCGCCGCGAACTCCTCGCCGGTGCGGCGGGTCTGGCCGCGATCGCTTTACCGACGATTGTCCCCGCCCGGGCCCTCGGCCTCGAGCCGGGGGTGGCGGCCGCGAGCGAGCGGATCGGCCTGGGGGTGATCGGCATCGGCCCGCGCTGCCGGTACGTCCTCGGCGCCATGCTCCCCTTTGCCGACGTCCAGTGCCTCTCCATCGCCGACGTCCAAGCCTCGCGGCGCGACGAGGGGAAGGCGATGGTCGACGCCCACTACGGCAACGCCGACTGCACGACGACGCGCGACATGCTCGAACTGCTCGATCGCAAAGACATCGACGCAGTCCTCATCGCCACCGGCGACCGCTGGCACGGCGCCGCGTCGATGCTTGCGGCCGAAGCGGGCAAGGACGTGTACAGCGAGAAGCCGTGCGGGATCACGATCGACGTCTGCCAGCGTCTCGCCGCCACGTTCGCCAAGACCGGCCGGGTGTTCCAGGCGGGCACGCAGCGGCGGAGTGTGCCGAACTTCATCAATGCGGTGAACCTCGCCCACTCAGGCAAGCTCGGCAAGCTTCAGACGCTCTACGCCTCGGCCTACGAGCCGGTCCTCAAGAACGATTGGCTTCCGGCGGAACCGACGCCCGACGTGGAGATCTGCGACTGGGATCGGTGGCTCGGGCCCGCGGCCTGGCGTCCCTACAACCGGGAGTATGTCGGCGGCGGCTGGCGCGGCTACCACGACTTCGACTCCGGTGCCCGCCTCCTCGACTGGGGCGCCCACACCGTCGATCTGTGCCAGTGGGCCAACCGAGCCGACGATACCGGCCCGGTCGAGTTCGATCCGCAACCAACGGCGATGCACTGCGTCTATCCCAACGGCGTGAAGCTCGTCATCGACTTCCTCCCCACGCCGTTCGGTGACCGCGGGCCGAACTGGAACACGAAGCTCGGCACCTGCCCGGTGAAGTTCGTCGGCGACGCAGGCTGGGTGGAGACCGGCGACGCCGGTGGCACCGACGTCTCCCCCGGCCTCGAAGCGGAGGTCGGCGAGGCCACGAAGAAGCTCGCCGGCACCGACGCCGCCCTCCATGCCCGCAACTTCTTCGACTGCGTGAAGTCGCGACAGCCGACGGCCGCCAATCCCGAGGTGATGCGCCGCTCGCACGTCGCCTGCCACGCGGCGGCGATCGCCTGGATCCTCAAGCGGAAGCTCCGCTTCGATCCAAAGACGGAAATGTTCCTCACGACCGACGGCCAGCCCGACCATGAGGCCAACGGCCTCAAGAGCCGGCCGGAGCGGAATTGGGTCGCGGTGTGACCCG
>CANGGT010000174.1 GCA_947453375.1 Planctomycetaceae bacterium | reverse complement strand
TCCCCAAAAACACCGTGTTGTCGATTTGTTCGAGGAGGTGCGCTGTGAAAAAAAATGGCGGGGATGATGTAGACTCTCCGGATCGGGAGGGAGATCCATAGATTCGCAGGATTCCTGCGGTCTAAACCAAATACATGGAAATCATTCAGGCATGACACGCCACGTTCGATCATGGGCAATTGCGGATCTTGCTGCTCGCGTTGTTGTCGCAGTATTGGCCGTCTGCACGTGCGTCAGCCCCGCCCATGCTGGGTTGACCTGGGATTGGTCATTTGGCGGCACCGAAGCAGGGACGTTCGTGACAAACGGAACACTTGCCGACGCTGCGAACTCGTTCGATTTCACCATCACAGACTTTACCGTGACGGCCTCCACCGTCACTTCTCTCGTAGGTCGTCCTTACACTGAGAACCAGCCGCTGCAAGGTTTTGTGTGGGACGGCTCGACCGCTACGCAGTTCTATCGCGATAGCGGTGCGTACACGAACGGGAGCAACTTTAACGTGTCGGATCCCAATCTGATTCTGTACGGTTACGCGTTCTTCGCGCCATCGGCGGCGGGTAGTCTTTTTGACTCAAGTGAGAGTGCGGTTGTCAGCTTCTCCGCATTGGCGTTGAGTCCTTCTACGCCCTCCGGCGTCCCCGAGATCGACCCTGCCACTGGTGGGAGCGCCCTCTCGCTCGTCGCTGGTGTGCTTGCGATGATCGAGCAGCGGCGTCGCCGTGCCGCGCCCGTGGCCTGATCGAGCAGGCCTGCGGATCGCTGATTCCCAACCGGGCTGGGCATCGCAAGGTGCCTCGCCCGGTTTCTTTTTTGGTGGCACAGCGTGGCGCCCGTCAAACGGATCCGCGGCCAGCACGACCCTTGAACCGGGACTAGTTCCGATTCCCTGCGCGACACACACCATGCGTGTTCGTGCGCATAGCTACGACATTCGGAGGCATGACAAACCCACGAGCCGTTTCCCTCGCTCGCGCCGCCGAGATGATCGGCCGCAAACCTGGAACGCTTCGAGCGTGGAGTTCACAGACTCCACCCCGCGGCCCGCGGTCGATCAGACCGGCCCGACGCAGCGGGCCCGCACACTCTACCCGGTCGAGGGAATCCGCGACTGGCTCGCCGACCCGATTGCCTACGAGGAGGCACAGATCGACTTCCCCGCCCGCTCCCCGGCGGTCCCGGCATCCGGGATCGCCGGGAGCGCGTGGGGGGAAGTGGTCACTTGCTCTCGGCTGTCAGTCCCAACTCGGAGAGGAGGGCCTTGGCCTTCGCCTTCACGTTGGCCCCGGGCTTCTTGATCTCGGCTAGCCCCTTCTCCAGGATCTCGGCCTTCTCAGGGCTGACAGCCTTGACGCTCGAGACCATGGAGTCGTAGCCGGTCACCTCGCTGCCCAGGGTCTGTCCTTTGGCGTAGCCCTGCAACGTGTTGGTCACCTGCACCATCGGATCGACCTTGATCTCGATCTTCATCGGCTTGACCGTCTGCTGGCTGCATCCGCCCGCACCGGCAGCCAGACCGACGACCAACAACGCCATGAAGGCCGCATTCACGCCCGATCGAACACGCATCAGAATCTCTCTTTCACGGTGAAAACGTTTCGTTGAGGAACGCCGCGGGCGACGCCAGCGGACATACGGGGCTGGCCCGTCGGAGCCGGAAAGCGGGACTCTCCGCCCGGGATCACACTCCGGGGCTGTGCGCCCGGGATCAATAGTCGCCCACGCTCTGGCCGTCCTTGCGGTTGCCGAGCCGCTGGAACGTGATCAGATCGACGGTGTCGGTGATCAGCCGCACGCTGGCATCGGCGAGGACCACGTTGACGCCGCCGGGATGCTGGCTCCGCGGCGGAATGATCCCGTTGCCCCAGTCGTGGGCGCCACCCGGGCAGCAGCCGCCGCCGGTGGTGGGATACTGCCAGTTGGGGGGGGCGGAGGTCGTGAAGGTCGAATGGCCGGCGCCGTACCAGGCCCACATGCCGCCGTTGTTCGCCCTTACCCCCTGCGGGCTGTTCCTGGCGGCCATCCCGATCGTCTCGATGTCGGCTGCGGTAGGCATGTTGCGGTTGGAGGCCGAATTGAAGACCGCGTCCCCGGCGTAGAACATGTCGAAGGGGAACGTTCCCGACGTGCCATTGCTGGAGCCGGAGCCGACGAGGATTTCGGCGCCGAGGATCGTCGAGGACAGGCCGTCGCTGACGTCCCTCATGCGTCGGTCATTCTGGTAGGCGATGATGCCATTGAAGTTCGCACCGCCCCACACGGTGTCGAGCGAGCTGCCGGTGTTCCAGGCGTAGTTGCTGCCGGCGCCCGACCAGTCGGTGACGGCCGCCTTGTTCGACGAAGAGGGGCAGAGGAAAGCCCCGACAGTCGCCGTCTGCATCAGCGCGTAGGTGCCGCCCCAGTTGTTGGTCGGCGGTGCCATCGACTTGAACTTCTGATACAGGCCCTGCTGCTCCATGAAGGGGAGGATCTGGACGCTGGCGCTGGTCGATTCCCAGATGTTGCCGCCGATCTGGAGGAGGTTGCGGGGATACATCTCCATGGTGTCATGGTAGTTCTGCATCGCCAGGCCGAGCTGCTTGAGGTTGTTGGTGCAGGCCGAGCGGCGGGCCGCCTCGCGGGCCGCCTGGACGGCGGGTAGGAGGAGGCCGACGAGGGTGCCGATGATCGCGATGACGACGAGCAGTTCGACGAGCGTGAAGCCGCGCCGGCGTGCGGCGGAAGGCAGGGTGGTTGCACGGATCATGGGAATGACACGTCTCCGAAAGGTGACCAAATGAACCGTATGATGAATCCCCCGACACCGAATTGAAGGCGGAAGCGTGGTGGGCGTCAAGGACGAAGCACGGTGCCGCGCCCGGCCCTGCTCCCCTTTCGGCCCGCTGTCCTGCGGGCGCATCGGCCCGGGAAAGCGATGTCGCGAGCCCGCCGTGGCCCGCGGCGCACTGCGAATCAGGCCCCGAAACGATGGCTGACGGCTCCCCCGGACCGGCTGCCAGGGGCGGATCAACCGATCCCCCCGGCTCGCCAACGACCCCGGCGGCGATCTCCTCGCGCCTGGCGGTGACCCGCTCAGCGACCCGGCCACCCCCGGCGGGAACCTCGAGTTCCCCCGCGCCGTTCCGAGCACCCCTCGGGGTACCCAGACCCCGAAAAACCGGAAAAGACGGCCGGCAGCGACGGGCGTTGGGGAGAAAAGGCCGATGGGTATACTCTGCTAGCGAATGGAGCATGCGGAGCGGTCCGGCGGAGCCTGGCCAATCCGGTTTGCGGGGTGCGCTAGCACGGTGCCCAAGCAAAAAAACATGCGTTTGGAGGGTAAGCGAATGGTTAGCGGCCACACTGGAAATGTGGTGCCGGGAAACCGGTTGTGGGTTCGAATCCCATGCCCTCCGCTTTGACGATGCCCCGGTCGCCACGCGACCGGGAGGGATCGAGGCCGGCCTGAAAGCCGGCGCCTCGGGCCTGCCGATCCCCCCGCCCCCGGGCGGGCCTGCCAGCCTCTGCTCGAATGCCCACCGCCTCTGGCTCGACACCTGCCTGCCTTCCCGCCTCGCCGCCCTCCTGCCCCGCCCGCCCTCCCGCATCTCCGCCCCGCCCTGCCCTACCGAGCCCCCCTCCACCCTCGATGGCCGTTCTCCTCGACATCAAGAACGCCACGAAGCGGTACGGCCACCAGGTCCTCCTCGAGGACGCCTCCGCCACGATCACCGACGACGGCAAGATCGGCTTCGTCGGTCGCAACGGCGCCGGCAAGAGCACCCTCCTGAGGATCATCCTCGGCGAAGAGGAACTCGACTCCGGCGACATCGTCCGCCACCCCCGGCTCCGCCTCGGCTACCTGCGGCAGCACGACCCGTTTCTCCCCGGCGAGACGGCGCTCGAGTTCCTCATTCGCGACAGCGGCCAGCCCGACTGGAAGTGCGGCGAAGTCGCCGGCCAGTTCGAACTCAAGACGGCCCAACTCCAAGGCCCCGTCGGCAAGCTCTCCGGCGGCTGGCAGACCCGCGTCAAACTCGCCGCCCTGCTCCTTCACGAGCCGACCCTCCTTCTCCTCGACGAACCGACCAACTTCCTCGACCTGCGGACGCAGATCCTCCTCGAGCACTTTCTCCGCGGCTACAAGGAAGCCTGCCTCATCGTCTCCCACGACCGGGCCTTCCTCGCCGCCACCTGCGACCAGACCCTCGACCTCTCCCACGGGAAACTCACCGTCTTCCCCGGGAAGATCGACGCCTTTCTCCAGTTCGAGAAGGAACAGCGCGAACACGTCGAGCGAACCAATGCCGCCGTCCTCGCCAAGCGTCGCCAACTCGAGGACTTCATCAATCGCAACAAGGCCCGCGCCTCGACGGCCTCGCGGGCCAAGTCGAAGGAGAAGCAACTCGAGAAGCTCGAGGTCGAGGAGCTTGTCGTCGACGCCCCCACCGCCGCCATCCGCTGCCCGCGCGTCTCGCCGCGGAGAGGACCGGCCGTCCGCTGCCGCGACCTCGCCGTCGGCTACCCCGAACGGACCGTCGCCGATGGGATCGACGTCGAGATCGTCCACGGCTCACGGGCCGCGATCGTCGGCGACAACGGCCAGGGAAAAACGACGTTCCTGCGGACGATCGTCGATTCGCTCAAGCCGATCAAAGGTGAGGTGAAGTGGGGCCACGGCTGCGACGTCGGGATCTACGCCCAGCACGTCTACACGAGCCTCACCGAGACCGACACCGTCCTCGGCTACCTCGAGCGGGCGGCGATGATCGGCACGAAACAGCAGCAGATCCTCGACCTCGCCGGCGCCATGCTCTTCCGCGGCAAGGCGGTGGAGAAGAAGGTGAAGGTTCTCTCCGGTGGTGAACGGGCCCGGCTGTGCATGGCCGGCTTGCTCCTCGGGCCCTACAACATCCTCGTCCTCGACGAACCGGGTAACCACCTCGACGTCGAGACCGTCGACGCCCTCGCCCAGGCCCTCCTTGCGTATGAAGGCACCGTGATCTTCACCAGCCACGATCGGTCGTTCATGCAGACGGTGGCCACGAACGTCATCGAGGTGAAGGACGGACGCGTCGTCAACTACATCGGCGACTACTCGGCTTATCTGGCCGCCGTCACCAAGGAGATCGACGACGCCGAGGCTGCCGACGGTGGACGGACAGCCAGCCGCAAGCCCCCGCCAGCCGACCGCGTCGGCAAGACTGCCACCGCTCCGACTGCGAAGGGGGAGACGCCGCGGAACGACCGCGAACTCCGCCGCGAACTCTCCAACCTCGAGCGCTCGATCGCCAAGCTCGACACGGAGAAGAAGCAAGCCAACGCCGCGATGCTCGCTGCCACCGATCCCGCCGAGGCCCTCCGCCTCCACACCCAGCTCACCGCTGTCACCGCCAAACTCGCGGAGGCCGAGGAACGCTGGCTGGCGATCCAAGACCAACTCGGCGCCGAGTGAGCCCTCGCTGTCCGTGGAAAAAGTCATCCCTGACCTTTTTCCACTCCGTCGACCGGAGGAAACGCCGAGGGTTTCCTGGGTCGACTGCCGCCGCGTCCAGCGGCGGACATGTTGTCCACAGCCTTCTCGGGAATTGCGGCTGCGTCAGGCGAAGATTCGCCGCAGATCCGCCGGGCGGCGGAAGCTGACCTCGGGCTGGAAGCGGTTGATCGGACGCTGCCCGGCGCCGCGGGGATGGAAGTCTTCCCGCCGGGTGAGCAGGGCGATCGGTCGGTTGGGGATTCCCCGCGCGGCCAGGAAAGCCGCCCGATCGACAAGCTCCAGCGGCGAGTTGTAGTAGGCCGGAAGGTCGTCGAACTCTTCGTGTGGATCGATCGCGGCCGCGTCGAGCATCCCCGGGAGTTGGTACATCAACGCCCAGCCGTAGATCTCCACAATACCAGGGGACCGCTGCACGTTCGGACGGTCGTCGAAGGTCTGGCAGGACGATGTCGGGGCATCGGCGGAGTGGTTCCTCGAAGGCTCGTCGCCACCGGAGAGCGGGGGGAGCGTCGTCACGTCGCAGCAAGAGACCAGGGCAGCCGCCACCCGGCAGGTCTCGCCCCGCTGCTGCCGCCAGGCCACCACCCGTTCGATGTCGAGCGGCCTGCAGGGGGCATCGGGAACGAGCGCCCCGCCGGCGAGAACGTCGACGCGCCACGACCCACGCGGGATGCCACGCTGCGACCGCAACCAGCCGCCCGTGGTGCGGTGGAGGATTGCCGCGCCAACGATCAGAGGCCGATAGAGGCGACGGCCCGTCGCCGCTGGCTCGGAGGAGCCGGAACCGACCAATCGAACCCGGGCCGACCGAATCCTACCGAGGTGCTCGCTCACGGTGCGTCTCCAAGGGAAGTGATCGCAAGCAGGCGAATCCCTCCAAGGGTAAAGGCGAACGATCGAGCCAAAACCGGACACGGCCGGGAAAAAATCTTTGAAAGGAACGTTTTTCCGTGGAAAACGTCCTGTGGCACCCATTGTTCCTCCCATCGGACGAGGGGGTGGGAGCTCTGTCGGGGGATCGTCGCGCCCCCCGCTATCGATATTTTGATGGTGGTGCATCTGGATTGCCCGATGGCGCGGAAAATCGCCATCCATCCCCTCCCTGGAGGCGGACGGTGGCGGCCGCAGCCTGCTATTGTGGCGTCGGTGCGCGGGCCCTCTCGTCCGCCGCTGGATGCCCCCCAGAAGACCAACTCTTGCCCCGCTCCCCGTCCGCCCCAGCCGCCCCGTCCGCCCCCCCTGGCACCGTTCCCCCGGATTCCGTGGGCGGGCTCGAGTGGCTGCGCGGGTTTGTCGCCGCGCGGAGCCCCTCCGCCGTGGTTCTCGGGAAGGGAGTGACCGAGACCGGCTCCCGCTGGCAGACGCTCCGGCTTGCGAGCCAGACCTGGCGCGGGGTGGCCTGGTTCCACGAACTTGACGTCGTGTTCCCCCCTACGCCCACGCCGGCGAGCCAAGGACCGATGCTGCTTTGGGTCGGCAGTGGCTCGAGCGCCGATCTTCCGGCGGCCGATGGCCCTCTCGAGCATCCGCCCCGTGGTGTCGGCTGGTTGGACAACCTCGTTGCCGCTACCGGCTTGCCTGCGGCCACGATCCGCCAGGTTCCCTTCCAGCCGATGTTCGACGGGATGATCGAGGACGATCTCGTCGCCTACTCATTCATGGAGTTTGTGCGTTCAGGCGAGCCCGATTGGCCGCTGCTCCTGCCGATGGCCAGGGCGGTCGTCGCTGCGATGGACATCGCCGGCCACGTTGCTGGAGCCGCGGGAATCGGGGTCGATGGATTCGTCCTCGGGGGCTCGAGCAAGCGGGGCTGGGCGAGCTGGCTCGCGGCTGCCGCCGACAACCGAGTCGTCGGCCTCGTCCCGGCCGTCATCGACATGCTCCGGCTCGAACGCCATGTCCCGCTGCAACTGGCGACGTTCGGCGGCAGAATGTCGGAAATGCTCGACGATTACACCTCGCGGGGCATCGAACAGATCCTCCTCACCAAACGCGGCCGCGAACTCGTCGACGTCGTCGATCCCTGGTCGCACCGGGCCGTCCTCGGTCTGCCGAAGATCGTGGCGCTGGGAACGAACGATCCCTACTGGCCTCTCGGAGCGCTCGATCTCTACCGCGACGGGCTCCCCGGGCTGACCGCCGTCTCCTATGCCCCCAACGCCGGCCATGGCATCCCGGCCGATCGTCTTGCCGGCCTTCTGGCGGCGCTGGTGCTCCACGCCGCCGGCCGCTGCCTCCTCCCCTCGCTGCGGTGGTCGTTCGATGCCGAGCCCGCCGGGGTCTCGGCGCGGCTGACCTGCGACGAGACGCCGGCGGAGGTCATCCTCTGGCAGGCCACTGCCGACGGGCCCGACTTCCGCCTCGCCCGCTGGAGGCCCATGCACCACAGCGTCGAAAGCAACGCCGACGGTGGCGGGTGGGTCATCCCGCTCCCGGCCGACACGACACGCTGGACCGCGTCGCTCGTCGAATGCCGCTTCGATCGTGTCCCCCAGCCGTTCTGGCTGTCGACGAGCGTCCATCGTCATCCCCCGGCATCCCTCGCCCCGTCCGCCGCTACCCGGTAGGCTTCCCCTCCCGCCGGTTTCCCTCAGCTGCTTCGCTCCCCTCCTCCGCCTCTCCCCTGGTTGACCGCCGATGCGCTGGTTCTGGATCGACCGTTTCACCGAGTTTGTCCGTCACACGCGGGCCACCTCCATCAAGGCGGTCACGCTCGCCGAAGAGCATCTCCACGATCATTTCCCCGGCGCGCCGGTCGTTCCGGCGACCCTGATCCTCGAGGGGATGGCGCAGACCGGCGGCATCCTCGTCGCCGACAACCTCGATTACAAACTCCAGGTCGTGCTCGCCAAGGTGGCGGGGGCCGACTTCCACTTCGAGGTGGTGCCTGGGGACGTCATCCGCTTCGACGCGGTGATCGTCGAGACGATGCCGGGCGGATCGCTCGTCAGGGTTGTCAGCCGGGTGGGCGATCGGGAGCAGGGAGAGGCCGACCTCTACTTCGGCCACCTCGTGGCAGGGACGACGATCCCCAAGCTCTTCAAGGACGGGGAGATGCTCGCCTGGATCGACCACCTGCGGATCTGCGAGGTGGCCACGAACCCCGACGGCTCGAAGGCGCCGCGGATGGCGTGACGATGCGCCGCCGGCGGACGCGGTCACACCCCGGCCAATCGCTCGAGCGCTCCCAGCGGCACTTCGACCCAGTCGGGGCGGTTGGCCAGTTCGTAAGCCAACTCGTAGACCGCCTTATCGAGGGTGAAGGCGGCAAGCAGGCGCCGCTCCTCGTCGGCATCGGCCGGCCACCACGCGGAACGAGAGGCGCCGCGGCGGTAGGCCGCGAGGAACGCGTCAGCGAGTGCGGCCGG